>LIQL01000740.1:0-182 GCA_001418405.1 Streptomyces diastatochromogenes
AGGTGTGTATAAAAGAGGGGGGTGGGGGAGCGGGGGAGCGCGGGCGTCGGACTCAGGCCGCGCGCAGGTTGCGCGATTCGACCTGCTTGATCTTCTCCACCTTGGGGGCCGAGCGGCCACCGGCGAAGTCGGAGTCCAGCCAGTGCCGCAGGCAGACCAGCGCCGCCTCGACGCCCATGGTG
>LIQL01000740.1:210-4742 GCA_001418405.1 Streptomyces diastatochromogenes
GGACCTTGTTGGCGGCGATCGCCATGCCGATACCGGTGCCGCAGATCAGCACCGCGCGCTCGTGCTCGCCGCGGGCCACGCTCCGCGCGACGCGCTCGGCCACGTCGGGGTAGTCCTCGGTGGCGTCGGCGCTCAGGTCGGTGACCGAGTGGCCGTGCGCGGTGAGGTACGCGGCCATGGTGTCCTTCATGGCGGTGCCGGCGTCGTCGGCGCCGATCGCGATCGGGTACGTACGGGACATGTCGGGCTCCAATTCGGGCTCCACTGTGGGTTCCTGAGGCGGGGTGGGACGCGGGTCAGCCGCGGGCGATCTCGTCGAGGACCGCCCGCAGGCCCGCGGTGTCGTGGGCGAGCCGGCCCAGGAACAGCCCGTCGACGGCACCGGCCAGCTCGCGGTAGGTGCCGGGGCCCGCGGTCCCGCCGTAGATCAGCCGACCGCGCACGTCGTGTGCCCGCAACGCGCCGCGCAGCGCCGTGGCGACCGCGCGGACGTGCCGGGCGGGTGCCGGTGCGCCGGCTCCGATCGCCCAGACCGGTTCGTAGGCGACGATCACCTCGCTGCCCGGGGCGGCACCGGCCAGGGCGGCCCGGACCTGGGTCAGCGTCTCCTCGGCGGCCGCCGCCGGGTCCGCCGCGTGCCGCTCGCCCGCACAGATCACGGGGATCAGGCCGGCCGCGGTGGCGGCCCGGGTCTTGGCGGCCACGATCTGGTCGGTCTCCCCGAAGTGGCGGCGGCGCTCCGCGTGGCCGACCTCGACGTAGCGGGCGCCGGTCTCGGCGAGCATCCCGGCCGAGACCTCGCCGGTCCATGCGCCCCGGTCGGCCCAGTGCACGTCCTGGGCGCCGTAGCCGACGCCGGTGCCGGTCAGCAGTTCCCGGGCGTCCGCCAGTGCCGGGAAGGACGGCAGCACGAAGAGGTCGACGGGGCGCGGCAGGCCGGCCAGCACCTTGCCGAGGGCGGCGACCTCGGCGAGCCAGGCCCGGGTCTCGGCCAGCCCGAAGTACAGCTTCAGCGAGACGCCGACCAGTGGGCGGGGCGCCGCGTGGACCGCGGTGCCCGTCGCGTTCTCAGGAATCACGTCGCTCATGATGCATCCAACAGAATCACATGTGAAGTTCTCAATTCAAGACGTGAACTTCACGAGATGTCTGTGATTTTTGCGCGCTTCCGGGGAACGCACGCCGGCCGCCGCCCCGGCACCGACCAGGGCCGGTCACCCCCTGATCGCCGCCGCCCGCCCCCCGCTAAAGTCGCCTCACCACGACAGACCAGGGCAGACCGGCGCGGACGCCGCCGCCACGGGTTCCGGGGGCGCCGCCCCGGGGGGAGGACGAACCGCGAGATGAGCCGCCGTTCCCAGGGATTACTCGGCATGTGGGCCGAGGCACAGCGCCAGCAGCAACGCCGGGCGGAGGTCGCCCACCGCGCGCAAGTGCAGCAGCAGCGGGAACAGGAGCGACAGGCCCGCGCCGCCGAACGCGCCATGGCCCGGATGCACCGCGAGCGGCAGACGGCCTACCGCCGGCAGCGCGAGGCCGACGCCCGCCGCCGCACCGAGGAACTCGACGCCCGGGTCGCCGCCCTCACCGACCTGCTCGCCGCCGGCTGCCGGGCCCCCGCCTTCAGCGCCGCCGCCCTGCTGCGCCCCGAACGCATCGAACCGTTCGCCCCCGGTGCGTTGGCCACCCCGGTGGTCATGCCCGACCCGGCCCGCTACCAGGTGCCCACCGGCGGCCTGCGGTCCGGCGCCCGCCGCGACCGCGACCAGCAGGAGGCCCGCGCCCGCTACGAACAGGACTGGTACGCGGCCCAGTCCGCCGAGTCCCGGCGCCAGGCCCAACTGGCCGCCTACCGCCAGCAGTACGACCAGTGGGCGGCCGGCGCCCTGGACGGCATCCGCCGGCACAACGCCGGCGTCCAGGAACTGGTCGCCGGCCTGCGCGCCGGTGCCGCGGACGCCGTCGTCGAGTACTTCTCCGCCGCCCTGTACTCCGGCACCTCCTGGCCCGAGGGCTTCCCCCGCCAACTCAGCGCCGGCTACGACACCGCCGCCCGCCAGCTCGTCCTGGACTGGGAACTGCCCGGCTACGACGTGGTTCCCGCCGTCAAGGCCGTCCGCTACCTGCCGACCGCCGACGAGGAGCGGGAGACCGCCCGCCCGACGGCCCAGTGCCGGGCGCTCTACCGCGACGTGCTCGCCCAGAGCGTGCTGCTGGTCCTGCGCGACCTGTTCGCCGCCGACACCTACGGCGCCCTGGACTCGGTGGTGCTCAACGGCTTCGTCGACGACGTGGACCCGGTCACCGGACGCCCCGCCACGCTCTTCCTCGTCACCGTCCTGGCACCCCGCAGCGCCGTCGAGTCCTACCACCTGTCCCAGGTCAGCGCCCTCGACTGCCTCACCGACGGGCTCCGCGGCCAACTCTCGGCCCGCCCCGACCAGCGAGCCCCGATCCGTCCCGGGCGGCGGCCGGACGACATCGCCGGCGGTGCGGTGGTCTCGCACGGCACCCACGGCGATCCTGACCTGCACGAGATGGACCCGCTCGCCTTCGAGCAGTTGATCGCCGAGCTGTTCCGCGCGATGGGGATGGGGGCGGTCACCACCGAACGGTCCGGGGACGGCGGCATCGACGTGGACGCCCTGGACCCCGACCCGATCCGCGGCGGCAAGATCGTCGTGCAGGTCAAGCGCTACCGCAACACCGTCCCGCCGACCGCGGTCCGCGACCTGTACGGCACCGTCCAGTCCGAAGGCGCCAACAAGGGCGTGCTGGTGACGACGTCCCAGTTCGGGCCGGGCGCCCACCGCTTCGCCCAGGGCAAGCCGCTCACCCTCATCGCCGGCCCGGAACTCGTCGACCTGCTCGGCCGGTACGGGCTGCGCGGCCGCCTCGGTCCCGGCGCCGGCCGCCCCGACGCCCCGGAGCCCGCCGACCCGGCGCCGGACCACACCACCCTCGCCGTGAACTGGTCCGGTGAGGCCGCCCTCGACGTCTGCGCCCTGGTCTGCAAGGGCACCGCCGTGCTCGACGACGACCACTTCGTCTTCTTCAACAACCCCGCCACGCCCGACGGTTCGGTGCGGATGCTGGCCGGCGTGACGGAGGACCGGGCGGCGCTGCGGGTGCGGTTCGCGGACCTGCCGCCGGCCGCGGACCGACTGGTACTGGTCGCCGCGGTCGACCCGGAGAGCGACCCGGACGCCGATCTCGGCGGCTTCACCGACGCCCGGATCCGCCTGCTGGACGCCGCCGGGACCGAACGGGACCGGCTGCCGGTCTCCGACGGGCGGCCCGGCGAGCGGGCGCTGGTGCTCGGCTCGTTCCGCCGGCGCGGCGGCGACGACTGGCACTTCGTCCTGGGGGGCAGGGGCTACCCCGGGGGGCTGGCCGAGCTGATCGGCGACTTCGGGATCGAGGTGGCCTGACGGCGGTGGCAGCGCCCAGTGCCGACCGGGGCCCGGCCCCGCCGTCCGGTCAGCCCTGCCACAGCCGGGTCAGGACCTCGTTGACGACGTCCGGCCGGTCCTGGTGCGGCATGTGGTCGGTGCCCGGCACCTGCACGTGGCGGGCGCCGATCATCTCGGCGAGGTACTCCCCGCAGGCGGCCAGCGCATCCCCCACGAACTCCCGGTACGCGGCGTGCGCGGTCTCCCACGTCCCGTTGACGACGGTCTTCGGCATCCGGGCCCGGGCCAGCGGCGCAAGCGGGATCTGCGCGTCCCAGACGGGCCGTTCCCGCATCGCGGTGCGGACCGCCCGCAGGACGCGGGGCGTGAACTCCGGCAGCCGCATCCCGTACGCCTCGGTGGACTGCCGCAGGTACTCCTGCGGGCTCACCTCCCCGGTCCCCTCGGCGCTCGCGTACGCGGCCCGGATCCGCTCCACCGCCGCCCGCACCACGGGGTGCGCGGCGGCGGTGCGCAGCGGCGACGGCTCGATCAGGGTGAGCGACTGGACGGCCTCCGGTCGGGCCCCGGCGGCCAGCATCGCGGCCGCCGCGCCGTACGAGTGCCCCACCAGGTGGGCCCCGTCGCCGAGCAGCCGGCCGAGGTCCTCGGCGTCCACCGCGTAGTCGCTGCGCTCGACGTCGGGGCTGTCGCCGAAGCCGCGCCGGTCCACCAGTTCCAGCCGGAACGCCTCGGCCAGCGGCCGCTGCGCCGCGAAGCAGTCGGTTCCCCAGCTCATCGTGCCGTGCACCAGCAGCGCCCGTGGAGCGCCGGGCAGTGCCTCGTCCCACACCGTCACGTGAAGCGGTTCCTCATCCATACCGGGCCACCCTAGGGGCGGCGGGGCGCTCCGGCCCGCCAACAGGCCGGGGGAGGCGGCGTGTTGCGGGGGATCGGCGGACAACGCCTGCACGAAGAAGATGAGTTGTGCGCGCGACGACGTCCGGAGCCCGCCGGTACCGGGGCGGGGCAGGGCCCGTCGGCCGCCGGGCCCCGCGGGTCGTGGCCCTCCGGGGGAGGCGGGCCCGGGCGCCGGTGCCCGGGCCTGTGACGCTCGGGCGTGCGGTCCGTGCGGTCCGT
>LIQL01000741.1 GCA_001418405.1 Streptomyces diastatochromogenes
ATCTCCGGCGCAGGACACTAGCTACTTGCCCCTGAAAAAGGGTTTGGGCTGGTGACGGGGGCGGAGCTGTTGGATGGAGCCTTGGCCGACGGCCTGCCGTTGGTCCCTGCCTCACCGGCTGAGGGTGGTCATCCGTTGGAGGTTGTAGGCGAAGATCCCGAGTCCAGCCCAGGTCTGGGCGCCGGTCAGGCGGCGGAGGCGTGTGCGGCGGAAGCCGGAGCTGCGTTTGAGATGGCTGATGCGGGCCTCGATACCGACTCTCCAGTTGCGCATGCGCCGGAACGGGCGACTTCGTTCATACTCACGTCGTGCCTTGCCGGGTCTTCCAGCGCGTTGGAGACCGATCCGCCGGACACCGAGTTCGGTCAGGGACTGGTCGTTGACTGCGGTGCCAAAGCCCCGGTCGGCGACGACCGTGCCCGGTGGGCGGCCGGTCAGCATGGTGACACGCTCCACGGAGGGAACCAGTTGCGGCGCGTCAGGTGGGTTCCCACGTTGGACTTGGTGGTCGACGACGAAGCCGCGTTCGTCCTCGGCCACCAGTGCCGTGTAGCCGAACTGGGTGGGGTGCTGGGGTTTGCCCTTGCGGATCGGCCGGGCATCGGGGTCGGCCAACGAAACCAGCCGGTCAGGGATCGTGCGGATGCCCGCCAGCCGCAAAGCGGTCTGCTCTAGCAGCCGGCGGGTGCCTGCCGCAGTCTCGGTCAGCTCACCCACCAGATGCGCGAGCCGTCCCGAAGGCCGTTTGCCCAGCGCACGCAGAGCATTGCGCTCCACCGCAGCCACGTCCCGCAGGGTCGCACGAGCCACAGTCGCGATCTCACCGGTGAGCCGGTCGATCTCACCCAGCGCCTGCCCGGTGCGCCGCCGCAGCGTGCGCGAGATCTCCTTCAGCCGGCGCCCCGCAGATCGACTGCGATCCCGGAAGGACGTGCGCCTGGCCGCGCCCGCAGCCTTGATCCGCCGCACGAGTCGGCCCAGCTTGCGCACCCCGTGCTCCAGTAGATCGGCGTCAGTGGGGTGGTCGATATCGGCTTCGATCACCGTGGCGTCGATGCGCAGTTTGCGGCATCGCAGCAGCTTGTCTTCGACCAGCTTGCCCAGCAGCGCGGCATTGAGCTGCTCGACGGTCTGCATTCCACTGCGGCGCACCAGCTTGATCAAGGTGGTCGGGTGCGGGACTGGGGACGTCAGTGGGATCCGGCAGAACCGCCTCCAGCTCAACGAGTCGGCGACCTCCCGGCACAGCGTCTCGTATCCGAGCTGGTAGCGGTGCTTGAGATACAGCAGCCGCAGTAGCGTCTCGACCGGGATCGACGGCCGCCCCAGACGCTCGGCGAATACCCCGCGCCATGGGGCGATGAACCGCTCGTCGTCCAGATACGCATCGATCCTGGCCAACTCGGAGGGCATCTGCCGCGCTTGCTCCGGCAGCACCTCCCACAAGGGATCCTGCACTCCCGCGACACGCAACATCGCCCCACCCCCGGCCACAACGACCCGCCTCCACTGTCGCGGCCAAGGGACAGCCCCCACCAGCTCTCCCAAAGGACAACCCAGCGACGTCCCATACTTCTTCAGGGGCAAGTAGCTACTGAGGCTTGCTATTGGG
>LIQL01000742.1 GCA_001418405.1 Streptomyces diastatochromogenes
GCAGATCGGCGTTGCCGGCCACGAACACCTCATGGCCGGCAACGCCGATCTGCTGCCCGCCATCACCGCCTCGGCGCTCCCGGCGATCCCCACCACGGACCTGCCCGTCCAGCACTTCACCACCCAGGACCGCGCGGGCCGCCCGGTCGACTCCCCGCTGGGCAAGTCCCTCGCCGAACAGGGCCACTTCACCGGCCGCTGGTTCGGCCGCCTGGCCGCCGCGAGCCTGTCCGCGCTGCGGCAGTTCAGCCGGCACCGGCGCCCGGACCTGATCGTGGGCGGCACCACCACCTACGCCGCCGCCCTCCTCGCCGCCGAACTCGGCGTCCCCTACGTGCGGCAAGCCTGGGACGCCATCGACGCCCAGCACATCCACCCCGGCGCCGACGAGGAACTCCAGCCGGAACTGGCCGAGTTGGGGCGCGACCGGCTCCCCGAACCGGACCTGTTCCTCGACGTCTGCCCACCCAGCCTCCGCCCTCGCCACGCCGCCCCCGCCAGACCCCTGCGGTTCGTCCTGGGCAACCAACACCGCCCCCTCGAACCGTGGATGTACACCCGCACCGACCGCCCCCGCATCTGCCTGACCGCCGGCAGCCAGGTCACCCGCGACGCCCGGCACCGCCTCTACGAGTTCCTCACCCGCGCCCTCGCCGAAGTCGCCCCGCTGGGCGCCGAGGTCCTCGTCGCGGCCCCCGAAGCCCTCGCCCCCGACCTCCGCGCCAGGCACCCCGACGTGCACGCCGGCTGGGTCCCCCTGGACGTCGTCGCCCCCACCTGCGACCTGCTCGTCCACCACGGCGGCGGCGTGACCAGCCTGACCGGCATGTGTGCCGGCACCCCCCAAGTCATCGTGCCGGGCGCCGAGATGCTCGCCGGTGCCGCCCGCGCCCTGGCCGAGTACGGCGCCGCCCTGACCCTGCCCACCGGCGACGACACCCCCGAGGCCCTCGGCCGGGCCTGCCGGCGGATGCTGGCCGACGACGCCCCGCGCCGGCGCGCCCAGGCCCTGCGTGAAGAGATCCAGGCCATGCCCACGCCCGCCGCCACCGTCCGGGTGCTGGAGGACCTGACGCGCCGGTAGGGCGTGTCCGAGAGGCCACGGCCACGGCCGGGGCTGCGGCCGGGGCCGCGGCCACCCGACACTGCCTTGACCTTCCCCTGACACGGGCTGACCTTCCCCTGACACGGGCTGACCTTCCCCTGACATCGGCCTGAAGGTCCCTGACGCCGGCCGCAAAGTTCCCTGAAATCAACGCCGTTGACCCCGTACGCCCCCGAAGATAGATTTCCTAGGGTTCGCGGTATTCCCCGCTCTTCGCCGAATACCGCACCGCGCAGTGCCCAGGCACCGCGCCCGGCCGGCCGCGGCGGACGCCCATCCCGCCCCCGGCCCCCACCCCGCGCACCCCACCACGGCACCACCACGCCACCCGCAGCGCGGTCCCGGGGCCGTACACCGCATGCATCAGGGCCCGAAGCCCCCATCCCGCAATCCGGAGGGACACCTTGCAAGCGCGCAAGCTCGCCGTGCACGGCGCATTCGA
>LIQL01000743.1 GCA_001418405.1 Streptomyces diastatochromogenes
GTTCCCGTCTCCGCGTCCATCGCCTCCACGGCCTCCCCCGCCTTCTGCAGCGCCACCACGGCCGCCCGGATCGACGGCCTGCGGTCGGCGTCCGCCCGCCAGATGGCATAGACGTGCCGCCGCATGGGATGCCGCACGGGCACCACACTCACCCCGTCCGGAACCGGCCCACGCCCCAGCCGTGGCGCTACCGCGACGCCCAACCCTGCGGCAATCAGGGCGAGTTGGGTGTGGTGCTCCTCCGCCATGTGCACGATGCGGGGTTCCACGCCCTTGCCGCGCAGGGTGAACACCAACCAGTCGTGGCAGAACTCCGCCTGCGGCCAGGAAATCCACTCGTCGTCCGCGAACTCCTCCAACTCCACGAACTGCCGCCCGGCCAAGGGATGGTCCGACGGCATGGCCACATCGGACGGATCGTCGAGCAACGGCGCCTTCGCCAACCCGTCGGGCAGCGACAACGGGCGGTTGTACCAGTCCAGTACGACGGCCACGTCGAGGTCACCGCGCACCACGCCACGCACCGAATCGTCCGGCTCGATTTCCCGCAATCGTGGGCGGAGCTGTGGATGTTCGGCACGCAGCGCGGCGAGCGCCGACGGGAACAGTCCGCGCGCCGCGGTCGGAAACGCCCCCATCCTCAACTCCCCCACCGGCTGACCGCGATGAGCCTCCAGGTCGGCCTGCGCCAGCTCCACCTGGGACAGGATCCGAGCCGCATGATCGGCCAGCAGACGTCCGGCATCGGTCAGCCGGATCCCCCGCCCGTTCTTCGCCAGCAGCTGCTGCCCCGTCTCGCGTTCCAGCTTGGCGATCTGTTGGGAGACCGCCGAGGTCGTCACGTGCAGCCCTTCGGCGGCCGCACTGACCGAACCGTGCCGGGCGATCGCGGACAGCGTCCGCAGTCGATCAAGGTTCAACATATAAGCAATGCTAAGCGGTATCTGCCATTAATTCTCGCTTGTGCTAAGAATTTGAATCCCGGCATCTTAGATGCCATGAGCACCACCGACGCGCCCGCCGCGCCCCCCACCTCCCCCGATATATCGGC
>LIQL01000744.1 GCA_001418405.1 Streptomyces diastatochromogenes
ACGTGGTGGCCGCGGCCCGCGAGCACTGGCCGGAGGTCGGCTTCACCGTCCGGATCGCGCCCGGGGCGGCGGACGCCACGCGCCCCGGCGTCCCCGCCCGGCTGACCCGACTGCTGTCCAACCTCCTCGACAACGCCGCCAAGTTCTCCCCGCCCGGCGGACCCGTCGAGACCGAACTCGACGCCGTGGCGGACGCGTTGGACCTCACCGTCCGCGACCACGGCCCCGGCATNNCTACCGCGCCCAGGCCGCCCGCGCCCTGCCCGGCTCGGGCCTCGGTCTGGCGATGGCCCGCCAGATCGCCCGCGCGCACGGCGCCGAACTCACCGCGGAACGGGCCCCGGGCGGCGGCGCGCTCTTCCGCCTGCGGATGCCCCTCACCCCGCCCCCCGAAGAGGGAGCGGGGTGAGGGACGGCGCACCACCGGCGGTGCCCGGCGGCGGCCCGCGGGCCGGTCAGAAGCCGGCCGGCTCGGTGTACGTGCCCCATTCGTCGCGGAGCGCGCCGCAGATCTCGCCGAGGGTCGCCTCCGCGCGGACGGCGGCCAGCATCGGCTCGATCATGTTGCGGTCGCTGCGGGCGGCGGCCAGCAGTTCCTTCAGTGTGGCCTGCACCCGGGCGTCGTCGCGGGCCGCCTTGCGCTCCGCGAGGACCCGCACCTGCTCCCGCTCGACCTCGTGGCTGACCCGGAGGATCTCCAGGTCGCCGGTGACCGAACCGTCGTGGCAGTTGACGCCGACGACCCGCTTGTCGCCCTTCTCCAGCGCCTGTTGGTAACGGAACGCGGACTCGGCGATCTCGCCGGTGAACCAGCCGTCCTCGATCCCGCGCAGGATGCCGGAGGTGATCGGGCCGACCGGGTGCTGTCCGTTCGGCACCGCCCGCGCCCCGCGCTCCGTTATCTGCGCGAAGATCTTCTCGGCGTCCGCCTCGATCCGGTCGGTCAGCGCCTCGACGTACCAGGAGCCGCCCAACGGGTCGGCGACGTTCCCGACGCCGGTCTCCTCCATCAGCACCTGCTGGGTGCGCAGGGCGATCTCGGCGGCCTGCTCGCTGGGCAGCGCCAGCGTCTCGTCCAGGGCGTTGGTGTGCAGCGAGTTGGTGCCGCCGAGCACCGCCGCCAGCGCCTCCACCGCGGTGCGCACGACGTTGTTGTACGGCTGCTGCGCGGTCAGCGAGACGCCGGCGGTCTGGGTGTGGAACCGCAGCCACTGCGCCTTCTCGCTGCGCGCCCCGTAGACGTCGCGCATCCAGCGGGCCCAGATCCGGCGCGCGGCGCGGAACTTGGCGATCTCCTCGAAGAAGTCCACGTGGGCGTCGAAGAAGAACGACAGGCCGGGCGCGAAGGTGTCGACGTCCAGGCCGCGGGAGAGGCCCAGCTCGACGTAGCCGAAGCCGTCGGCGAGGGTGTACGCCAGCTCCTGCGCGGCCGTCGCGCCCGCCTCCCGGATGTGGTAGCCGGAGACCGACAGCGGCTTGTAGGCGGGGATGCCGTGCGCGCAGTGCTCCATCAGGTCACCGATCAGCCGCAGGTGCGGCTCGGGCTGGAAGAGCCACTCCTTCTGCGCGATGTACTCCTTGAAGATGTCTGTCTGGAGCGTGCCGTTGAGCACCCCGGGGTCGACGCCCTGGCGCTCGGCCGCGACCAGGTACATGCAGAAGACCGGCACGGCGGGGCCGCTGATCGTCATGGACGTCGTGACGTCGCCCAGCGGGATGTCCTTGAACAGGACCTCCATGTCGGCCGCCGAGTCGATGGCGACGCCGCAGTGCCCGACCTCGCCGAGCGAGCGCGGCTCGTCGGAGTCCCGCCCCATCAGCGTCGGCATGTCGAACGCCACCGAGAGGCCGCCACCGCCGGCCTTGAGGATCATCTTGTAGCGCTCGTTGGTCTGCTGGGCGTTGCCGAAGCCGGCGAACTGGCGGATCGTCCACGTGCGGCCGCGGTAGCCGGTGGGGTACAGGCCGCGCGTGAAGGGGTACTCCCCCGGCCAGCCGATCCGCTCGAAACCCTCGACCGCGTCGCCGGGGCGCGGCCCGTAGACCGGCTCGACGGGGTCACCGGAGAGCGTGGTGAAGTCTGCCTCGCGCTTCCGGGCGGAGTCGTACCGGGCCTGCCAGCGGCGGCGGCCCTCTTCGATCGCGTCAGCGTCCATGCCCATGAATTTACTAGGACGTCCTAGTATCTGTCGATGGGAAGCGCCCCTGAATCGACCTCGGGGTATCCCCTTAAGGGCCCGGAGCCGGCCTGGCGCGGGGGCGGGCACGCCCTTCTTGGGAGCGGGAACGCCTTTCCGAGGGGCCGGGCACACCCTCCCGAGGAGCCGGGCACGCCCTTCTGGGGGCCGGGCAGCCCCTCCGTGGGGCCGAGGCGCGCCCTGGAGTGGGGCCGGGCGCCCGTTCCCTAGGGGGCCGCGTGCCGCATCCCCTACGGGCCGCACGTACCCCCACCGGGGGGCTGCCCACCGCCCGCACGACGAAAACGCCACGCCCC
>LIQL01000745.1 GCA_001418405.1 Streptomyces diastatochromogenes
CACCGGGCCCGCCGCCCCGCCGGCGCCGCCCACGCCCACGGTGACGTCCGTGGCCGTGGCACCGGCCGCCGGAGCGGCACCGTCCGGGCCGGGCTTCGCCCCTGCCACCTCACCGCAACCGACAGGAAGTTCCGACATGACCTGCTTCTTCGACCCCAGCCACGGCCCCGGGATGACGCCCGTGACGTGGTCCCCGCAGTGGGGCGTGCCGCGCCAGGTTCAGACCTGCGGCGGCTGTGCGCAGCGGGTGCAGACCACCGCGCCGCCGTTCTACACCCCGGCCCAGGCCGGCTATCCGCAGCCCGTTCAGCAGGGCTACCCGCAGCAGGCGCAGCCGGGTTACCCCCAGCAGGGCTACGCCCAGCAGCCGGACCACCAGCAGGGCGGCGGCCGGCGCTTCGGCACCGGCGCGCTGATCGGCGCCGGTGCCGCCGGCCTGGTGGGCGGTGCACTGCTGAACGAGGCGTTCGACGACGACGAGCCCGAGGTGGTCGTCAACAACTACTACGAGGGCGACGAGTACTGATCCGCCGCGCGGCAGCACCCGCCGGAGCCCGGTCGTGACCCGTCACGGCCGGGCTCCGGCGCGTTCGGCACCGGGCCGCCCGCGCGCTCACTGGGGCGCGATCCGCACCACCCCGGTGAGGGTGCCCTGCCACCACACGCCGCCCGGCGTGGCGTTGCCCGCCATCTGGAGGGTGTCGAAGAGGAAGCCGGTCCCCAGGCGGTGACGGCTCGTCACCCGTCCGGTCTCCGCGTCGACGGCCAGGAAGTCGTAGCGGTCCAGGATGCCGGTCCGCGCCGGGTCCAGCAGGCCGGTGCGCTCCACGGTGTAGAGCGTGCCGTCCGCGACGGACAGCTTGGGCACGGCGGCGGAGCGGATCCGGGTGTCCCAGCGGATCGCGCAGCCGCTCCCGTCGCGGTCGACGTCGACCCGGGTGAGCCCGCCGGAGAACGGGGCGCTCGCCGGCTCCGCCGCCCCTGCGCCGTCCGGCACCGCCGGGTAGGGGTAGCCGTAGGTGCTGGCCACGTAGACGCTGTTGCCGGCCCCGATGGGCGAGTTCTCGGTGCCGCTGCCGTTGGGGTCGAGGACCGGTATCCGGCACACCGTGCGGTTGTCCTCGGTGGACACCACGATCAGGTGCTCCTGGGGAGCGGCGTTGTCGGTGATCGCCAGGTACTCGGAGCCGGTGCGCGGCCCGAAGAACGTCGGGGTGGCGCCCGTCCCGTGGCTGAGCTGCCCCGGTTTGCGGGCCGGCCCGCGGTCGTAGGCCCGCTGCCAGACCACCCGCGGCGTGCCGTCCGCGCCCGCGCGCAGCAGGTACAGCGCGTGGTCGGTGGCGACGGCGGTGCCCTCGGGCGCGGTGGAGATCGAGTTGGCGACGGCCTCGCCGAGGTCCGTCGTCCGCACGGTCTTCGTCGTCGTGTCCACGGTGCCGACGAGACCGTGCGCGGTCGCGAACCACACTCGTCCCCGCCAGTCCGGGGAGAGCCCGACCACGCTGTCCCCGGCGGGCACGGCGCCGGTCAGCGGCGTCCGCTCGACGACCTTCAGCTCCCAGCCGCCGCCCGCCTTCTTGGCGTGGGCGATCCGCAGCAGGTCGCCGGAGCCGTCGGCGACCACCAGCCGGTCCCGCTCGTCCAGATAGCTGTAGATGCCGCCCAGGACGCTGGACTTGGCGAGTGTCAGTTCGGTGAGCGAGGCGCCGGTCGCCGGGTCGAGCAGGTGGACGTGCGGCGCCCGGTCGAACATGCCGGTGCACACGGCCACCGGGTAGCCGTCCGACCCGGCGACCACGGTCGGGCAGGCGGCCTGGAGCGCCGTGCGGTGGCTGACGGTCCCGCCGGTCCCGGGGCCGCTGCGGGGCGTGGTGTCCGACGAGGCGCTGTCGCCGTGCATGGCCCCCGCCCCGCCCGCGGCGAGGTGGGGGTTGGCCGGCGGGGCCGCGGCCCGCGCGGGC
>LIQL01000746.1 GCA_001418405.1 Streptomyces diastatochromogenes
CACGCCCACCCCCACGCCGCCGGTCCCCCCGTCGACGCCCTATCAGGTCAACGCGCTGTCCTACGACTTCGCCGGTGACGGCACCAAACCGGAGGTCCGGGCCCTCGACAGCAGTTGGATGTGGAAGCGGAAGCACCCCAGCATCGGCGGGACGGCCTACCCGCACGGGGTGAGCGTGCACGCCGAGTCGTCGGTGGTCATCGACCTCAACCGGCAGTGCACCGCCTACGACGCGGTGGCCGGCGTCGACGACCTCGGCCTGGGGCTGGGTGCGCTGCGCTTCTCCGTATACGCGGACGGGGTCCGGCTGTGGCGGTCGGTGGTCGTGCACGGCGGGGAGCCGGCGGTGCCGGTGCACGTCCCGTTGACGGGCCGCAAGACGCTGCGCCTGGTGGTCGAGCCGGAGGGCGTGGGTGACCTGGTGGCGATGGGGGACTGGGCGCGGTCGCAGATCAGTTGCCGGTGAGGGCGGCGGCCCGGGGCCGCTGAGGGCGCCGGGCCGGGGCGCCGGCGTGCGTCCCGTTGCTCCGGCGTGTGGGGGTTCCGGCGCGCCGTGGGGCGCGCCGTTCCGCCGGGCGCAGCGGGCGACGGCCGTGCGCCGACCGGCCGCCCCGTACGGGAGGCCGCCGTTTCGCCGCGTGCCTCAGGAGCCGCCGGGCGGCTCAGGAAAGCCGGGCGCGCGGCACGCCGCCGGCCAGGGCCCGCTGTCGCGGTGCTTCGGCGCCCGTCCAGCAGGAGCCGCGGCGGGCCAGGAGCCGGCGCAACCACATTTCCGTGGAGACGAGTTCGGCCAGGCCGTCCAAGGGCAGCGGAGCGCCCTCGGCCGCGGTGCGGAGCGCCTTGCGGACCACCCGGGCCTCTATCAGGCCGGCGTCGGCGAGCAGGGGCGCGTCGAAGAGCTGGAGCAGCCAGTCGACCGTGACGCGCAGTCCGGCGCGGGCCGCGGCGGTGTGGGGGTGGTGCGCGGCGGCGCCCCACCCGGCCGGCAGGTCCCGCACGCCGGCGCCGGCCAGGACGGAGCGCAGCACGGCCGCCCGGGCGCCGGGCTGTACCCGGAGGGTGTCCGGCAGGGCGCGGCAGGCGAGCACCACCTGGTTGTCGAGGAAGGGGGCGTGCAGGCGCTGGTTGCGGACCTCGGCGGCCTGCTCGAAGATCCGGTGGTCGGCGGCCTGGCGGGCCAGTGCGGCGCGGGCCCGCCGTTCGCCGGGGCGGCCGGCGGCCGGCGAACGGCGCGCCGCGTCCCCGAGCCGGACCGACACTTCGGCCAGCGCCTCACCCGTGAGCCAGCGGGCCGCCGGCCCCGGGCGGCACCAGGCGAGCGCGGCCAGGGAGGCGTCCACCGCGCCGCCGGCCACCGGTTCGTCGGCGAACTGTCGCTCCATCAGGCGGCGGGCGGCCTCGGCGATCCCGGTGGCGTAGGGGGTGCGGGCGAGCTTGCGGGCGGCCCGGTAGACGGTGAACGGGACCAGGACGGAGTGCGCGGATGAGCCGTCGGCCCTGGCCAGTGCGGTGACCGGGCGCAGCAGGTGGCGCCGGCGGCGGTCCATCAGCAGGTCGGCGAGGCGGGCCGGGTGGGCGTCGAGGACGTGGCGGGCGCCGTTCCCGACGAAGTGGTCGGCGCCGCCGGCCAGCAGGCGCCGGCGGTGCCGGGCGGCGAGGGTCAGCGAGGGGCCGGGCTCGTCCGTGAGCGGGAGGACGTCCAGGCCGGTGAACGGGAGGGCCTCGTCGCCGGCCGCGACGACGACGTGGTGCAGCCGGGGGTTGTCGGCGATCCCGCGGGCGCGGTCCAGTTCCGCCTCGTGCTGGGCCCGGCTCCCGTGGGCGGCGAGGTCGTTGAAGGTGACGGCCAGCAGGCGCTCGCCGTGGCCGTTGATCCGTCCCGGCTGGCCGGGGAGGCCGGCGGCGAGGAGGGCGAGCGTGCCGGAGGCGCTGCCGCCGGAGAGGTCGGCGCCGATGCCGGGGGCCGGGCCGCCGCGCGCCGCACGCCGTTCCGCGGGGCCCATGCCGGGCACCGGGCCGGGGTCGAGCCGGTCGAGCCCCTCCGGGTCGGGGGCGAAGCGGGGGGCCGCCAACCGGGCCCGGACGGCCTCCACCAGGGCCTCGCGGACGCCTTCGACGGCGTGTTCCGGGGCGAGTTGGGGGGCGGCGACGGCCAGGGAGGCGGGCGGCTCGTAGGAGGCGATCTCGCTGCTGCCGGTGCGCAGCACCAGCGCGTGGCCGGGCGGGATCCGGCGGACGCCGTCGTACGGGGTGCCGGTGCCCAGCGCCTCGGGGGCGTCCGGGCAGGCCAGCAGGGCGGCGAGGTGGCCGACGTCGAGGCTGGCCTCGACGAGGTCGGCGAGCGGCAGGGCGGCGGTGGCGTACGCGGTCCCGCCGGCCCACCGGGTGTGGAAGACGGGGCGGGCACCGGCCAGGTCCCCGGTGATGGTGATCCGGCGTCCCACCTGGACGACGGCGGTGTAGCTGCCCGGCCAGGCCGTGAGGTGGCGCAGGGCGCCCCCGCGGGCGGCGAACAGGCCCACCTTCAGTTGGTCGTCGGTGGCGCCGCAGACCCCGAAGACGGCGAGCCGGGTCTCCGGGTCGGCCTGGACGACGCGCACCTCGTGGGGGCGCCAGTCGCCCACCGCCCAGAGGGGATCGGGGTCGCCCCACAGGAGTTGGGCTCCCACGGGCAGCAGCGACCGGCACTCCTTGTTGGTGGTCGCGGCACTGCTCCACCCCACCAGCCAGCGCATCGCCGCCTCCGCCCGCTTCCCCGTCCGCCGGGGTGGCCGGTGACCGCCCCGTACAGCCGGTCCCCCAGCTGTCGTGCGGTCCATGCTGCCATGGCGGTGGCCTGCGGGAGGCGCCCGAGGAGGCCCGGGTCGCGGTGGCGCGGCGGGCCGCCCTGCCCGGTGGTGCGGCGGCGGTGCGGCGCCCTCGGGACGGGGCGGGGCGGGCGGCGACGGCCCCGGGTGGCCCCCCGTGTGGCCCCCGGGGCGGCCGACGGCGTGAAAGCATCACCCGTCGGTTTTCAGCCAAAGTCCTTATGGGGCAACCAAGTTGGCGCCCATGGCGTCGCCCCGGACCCGGCACCGCCGTGGCGCGGCGGCCGGCCGTCACCGGTCCCCGCGACGGTCCGGGAAGCGGGCTGCGCCTCCCGGACCGGACCGCCACCCGCGGGGAATGAGGTGGCGGTGTCCCCCAGCCCACTGGATCCAGTGCAGCGGGCCGACCCACGCAGAACTCATCGAAGCGCGGGGGCCGTTGAGGAGCCAGCGCGCACGGACGGGCGCATGGGCACACGTACCCGGAGCACATGCCAATTCCCGCACCCCCGTTTGAACACGAATCTCGCCATCCAAGACACCGACCCTTAACGGTAGGGATCCGGCGAACTACTCTGGGTGGACGCATGCCCCGGGGTACGGGGCGGCTGTCGCTGTGTCGAGGGGTGCGCATGTCCAGGGATACACGCGGGCCGAACGAAAAGCTCGGCACCGTTCTCGCCCTCGCGGGGATCAGCAATGCCGGACTGGCGCGCCGGGTCAACGACCTGGGTGCGCAGCGCGGCCTGACGCTTCGCTACGACAAGACGTCGGTGGCCCGCTGGGTCTCCAAGGGCATGGTGCCCCAGGGCGCCGCGCCCCATCTGATCGCGTCGGCGATCGGCAGCAAGCTCGGGCGCCCGGTGCCGCTGCACGAGATCGGGCTGGCCGATGCCGATCCGGCGCCCGAAGTGGGGCTGGCCTTCCCGCGCGACGTGGGCGCGGCGGTGCGCTCGGCGACCGAGCTGTACCGTCTCGATCTCGCCGGACGGCGCGGCAGCGGCGGCGGCATCTGGCAGAGCCTGGCCGGATCCTTCGCCGTCAGCGCGTACGCGACCCCCGCCTCCCGGTGGCTGATATCGCCGGCGGACAGTTCGGTGGCACGGGAGGCAGCCGAGGCTCGGGACAAGGACGCCGCGGCCGCGGGCGACGCGGGGGCCCCGCAGCACGTCGGCCACAGCGACGTCACCAAGCTGCGCGAGGCGGCCGAGGACGCCCGGCGCTGGGACTCCAAGTACGGTGGCGGCGACTGGCGTTCGTCCATGGTGCCGGAGTGCCTCCGGGTGGACGCGGCACCGCTGCTGCTCGCCTCGTACAGCGACGAGGTGGGGCGCGCGCTCTTCGGCGCGACGTCCGAACTCACCCGGCTCGCCGGCTGGATGGCCTTCGACACCGGCCAGCAGGAGGCCGCCCAGCGGTACTACATCCAGGCGCTGCGCCTGGCCCGGGCCGCCGCCGACGTCCCCCTGGGCGGGTACGTGCTGGCGTCGATGTCCCTCCAGGCGACCTACCGCGGGTTCGCCGACGAGGGCGTCGACCTGGCCCAGGCGGCCCTGGAGCGCAACCGCGGCCTGGCCACCGCCCGCACCATGAGCTTCTTCCGCCTGGTGGAGGCGCGGGCCCAGGCCAAGGCCGGGGAGGCGCGCGCCTGCGAGGTGGCGCTGAAGGCGTCCGAGGGCTGGCTGGAGCGCTCCCGCAGCGGCGATCCGGACCCGTCCTGGCTGGACTTCTACTCCTACGAGCGCTTCGCCGCCGACGCCGCCGAGTGCTACCGGGACCTGCGGCTGCCCCGCCAGGTGCGCCGCTTCACCGAGCAGGCGCTGTCCCGGCCGACGGAGGAGTTCGTCCGCTCGCACGGGCTGCGCCTCGTGGTGTCGGCCGTCGCCGAACTGGAGTCCGGCAATCTGGACGCGGCCTGCGCCGCCGGCACCCGTGCCGTCGAGGTGGCGGGCCGGATCTCCTCGGCCCGCCACCTC
>LIQL01000747.1 GCA_001418405.1 Streptomyces diastatochromogenes
GCCCACCGGCGCCGCGCCGTCCGGCTTCACCTCTCCTTCGCCCGCCCGCCGCTCCCCGGCCGGCGGCAATCCCCCGCGAGCGGGTTACGCTCGACAGTCGGGCCGGAAACACCCCATCCTGCCCCGATGTGCTCCACCGTCCACCACGAGCAGACAAGGGAGTCAGCCCCCGTGGCCATCTCCGTCTTCGACCTCTTCTCCATCGGCATCGGCCCCTCCAGCTCGCACACGGTCGGCCCCATGCGTGCCGCCCGGATGTTCGCCCGGCGGCTCAAGAAGGACGGTCTGCTCGCCCAGACGGTCTCGGTGCGCGCCGAGCTGTTCGGCTCGCTGGGCGCCACCGGCCACGGCCACGGCACCCCCAAGGCCGTGCTCCTCGGCCTGGAGGGCCACTCCCCCCGCACCGTCGACGTCGAATCCGCCGACGACGAAGTGGCGCGCATCCGCACCAGCGGCCGGCTGCGCCTGCTCGGCGCCGAGATAGGCACCGCGCACGAGATCGATTTCGACGAGCCCACGCAGCTGATCCTGCACCGCCGCCGCTCGCTGCCGTACCACGCCAACGGCATGACGCTCTTCGCCTACGACCAGGCCGGCGCGCCCCTGCTGGAGAAGACGTACTACTCGGTCGGCGGCGGCTTCGTCGTCGACGAGGACGCGGTCGGCGAGGACCGGATCAAGCTCGACGACACCGTCCTGACGCACCCCTTCCGCACCGGCGACGAACTGCTGCGGCTCTCCCGCGAGACCGGCCTGTCCATCTCCGCCCTGATGCTGGAGAACGAGAAGGCCTGGCGCACCGAGGAGGAGATCCGCGCCGGCCTGCTGGAGATCTGGCGGGTCATGGAGTCCTGCACCACCCGCGGCATGTCCCGCGAGGGCATCCTCCCCGGCGGCCTGAAGGTCCGCCGCCGCGCCGCCAACGCCGCCCGCGCCCTGCGCTCCGAGGGCGACGCGGCGGCCCGCGCCATGGAGTGGGTCACCCTCTACGCCATGGCCGTCAACGAGGAGAACGCCGCCGGCGGCCGGGTGGTGACCGCCCCGACCAACGGCGCGGCCGGCATCATCCCCGCCGTGCTCCACTACTACGTCAACTTCGTCCCCGGCGCCGACGAGGACGGGGTGGTCCGCTTCCTGCTCGCGGCCGGCGCCATCGGCATGCTCTTCAAGGAGAACGCCTCGATCTCCGGCGCCGAGGTCGGCTGCCAGGGCGAGGTCGGCTCCGCCTGCTCGATGGCCGCCGGCGGCCTGGCCGAGGTGCTCGGCGGCAGCCCCGAACAGGTCGAGAACGCCGCCGAGATCGGCATGGAGCACAACCTCGGCCTGACCTGCGACCCGGTCGGCGGCCTCGTCCAGATCCCGTGCATCGAGCGCAACGGCATGGCCGCCGTGAAGGCCGTCACCGCCGCCCGGATGTCGCTGCGCGGCGACGGCCGCCACCACGTCTCCCTCGACAAGGTCATCAAGACCATGAAGGAGACCGGCGCCGACATGTCCGTCAAGTACAAGGAGACCGCCCGCGGCGGCCTCGCGGTGAACATCATCGAGTGCTGAGGCCCGCTCCACGACGCCCCGGGCCCGCGTGACTCCTGTCGCGCGGGCCCGGGGCGTCGGTGTGGGTGGGGGCGTCGGCTCAGGTCACCAGGGTGCGCACGGCGCGGAGGAACGTGGGCCAGTCGCCCGCGTGCGGGGTGCCGGGCGGCGTCCGTATCTGGAGTTGCAGGGTGCGGCGGAGCGGGTGCGGGGAGCTCATGATCGCGGTGTTGCGGCGGGCCAGCCGCATCAGCTCCACGTCCTTCGGCATCCGGTCGCTCTTGGCGCCGTTGCACGCCTCGTGGGCCGGGGCGAGGTTCCACAGCAGGTCCAGATCGGGGCCCGGCCAGGGGCGGACCGTGCCGTACCGCGTCATCAGCGCGCGGGGGAAGACGTGGTCGACCTGGACCGGGGCGCCCGGGACGATCACGTCGTCGCAGATCAGGCAGCGGTGGTGCTGGAACCCGATGACCGCGGGGGTGAGGTGGGCGATGGGCCGGCGGCGTCTGCGGTCGGTGAGGTAGAGGGTGGTGCCGTCGATGCTCAGGCCGTCGGTGATCAGGCTCCGGCCGATGCCGGTGTCGAAGGAGTTCTCGACGATGCGCCAGCGCGCGCCGAGTTCGGTGCCGAGCCCCGGGGCCTGCTCCGACCCCGCGATGCTTCGGAGTGCGTCGGTGAACCGCACCGTTCGGCGACCGCCCGTCCCGGGGCCCAGCTCGTAGAAGCGGTGGCCGAGCGCATCGCCGCTGAGGTTGTGGAACTTCTGCATGACCATGACGGGCATGGAGCGGACCGCAGCGGCCAGCAGTTCCTCGGTGGGGTGGCCCAGGCGGAGCGACTCGGCGCCCGCGCGGCCGAGGACGGTCAGGAAGTCCGTCGCTCCGCCGGCCGAGCCGTCCGGTGCCTGCGGGGCGTCGGTGGCGCGCTCGGCCAGGCTCAGCGCGTACGGCACCGCGAGGTCGGCCAGGGACACCTCCGCGCGGCCCTGGCCCGCCAGTTGGAGCAGCGCGTGGCCGAGGGCGAACTTGTACGTGCGGGAGTTGCGGCCCATCAGCACCGCCATCCGCCAGGACGCGCGCGGCGAGGGGTCGGCCGCGAAGAACTCCCGTGCCTGCACGACCGCCGTCATCCCGCCGCCTCCTCGGGCCGCTCCAGGACGAGGTGGCTCCAGTGGACGTCCGCGCGGCCCAGTCGGTCGACGCCGCCGCCCGAGAGGTGGCGGATTCGCAGACCGCAGCGCTCGGCCAGCGCGGCGGTCTGCGAATCCGCCACC
>LIQL01000748.1 GCA_001418405.1 Streptomyces diastatochromogenes
TCTCAGTGCCCCTTCGCCGAAGGCCCCCAGAGCCCCTCCCCCGTCAGTCCCAGCAGTTCGATCGCGTTGCCGCGGACGAGGCGTTCGACGACGTCGGGGGCGAGGTGGGACATCTGCGTCTCGGCGACCTGGAGGGACTTGGGCCAGGTGGAGTCGGAGTGCGGGTAGTCGGTCTCGTAGAGGACGTTGCCGACGCCGATGGCGTCGAGGTTCTTCAGGCCGAACGCGTCGTCGAAGAAGCAGCCGAAGACGTGGCCGGCGAAGAGTTCGGACGGCGGGCGGCGGACCTTGTCGGCGACGCCGCCCCAGGCGCGGTTCTCCTCCCAGACCACGTCCGCGCGCTCCAGGATGTACGGGATCCACCCGATCTGCCCCTCGGCGTACATGATCTTGAGGTGGGGGAAGCGTTCGAACTTGCCGCTCATGAGCCAGTCGGTCATCGAGAAGCAGCAGTTGGCGAAGGTGATCGTGGAGCCGACGGCGGGCGGCGCGTCGGCCGACGTCGACGGCATCTTCGACGACGAGCCGATGTGCATGGCGATGACCGTGCCGGTCTCGTCGCAGGCGCGCAGGAACGGGTCCCAGTAGTCGGTGTGGATGCTGGGCAGCCCCAGGTGCGGCGGGATCTCGCTGAAGCAGACGGCGCGCACGCCGCGGGCCGCGTTGCGGCGCACCTCCTGGGCGGCCAGCTCCGCGTCCCACAGGGGGATGAGGGTCAGCGGGATGAGCCGGCCGCCGGCCTGCGGGCCGCACCACTCCTCGACCATCCAGTCGTTGTAGGCACGCACCCCGAGCAGCCCCAGGTCGCGGTCCTTGGCCTCGGTGAAGGTCTGGCCGCAGAAGCGCGGGAAGGTGGGGAAGCAGAGGGCGGACTGGACGTGGTTGACGTCCATGTCGGCCAGCCGGTCGGGGACCGCGTAGGAGCCGGGGCGCATCTGCTCGTAGGTGATGCCCTCCAGTTTGATCTCGTCGCGGGGGTAGCCGACGGCGGTGTCCAGGCGGGTCAGCGGGCGGTGCAGGTCCTCGTAGATCCACCAGTCGGCTATCGGCCCGTCGTCGCCGGGCGCACCCATCTTCGGGGCGAACTTGCCGCCGACGAAGGTCATCTCCTTGACGGGGGCGCGGACGATGCGGGGGCCGGTGTCGTGGTACTTCGACGGGAGGCGGTCCCGCCAGACGCCCGGGGGCTCCACGGTGTGGTCGTCGACCGAGATGATCAGGGGGAAGGGCTCCTGGGGGTGTTCGGGCGGCGGGGTCTCCTTGGGCTGCGTGGTCTCCATGGGCGGTACGGTAGCGCTGATCTGACGGTCCGTCAGCAAGTTGGACGGGGAACGGGCCGGTGGGCGCGCGACGTCGGGGCGGTCGCGGGGCCCCGCGGGACGGCACGGGGTGGCCCGAGCTGCGGCGGGACGTCCCGCCGGAGGGCCGACCGGCGCCCCGCGGGGCCGTACGCAGGCGCTTCCGGCGGCCGGTATCGATCCACCGGCAGTAACAAACCAGCCAGTCAGAAACGGTGTGCGGCGCCACGGGTGGACAGCGACGGACCTTCGAGCGGCGACCGGTGGGGGTGGTCCGAACGCGGGCCGGCGGGCGGGTGAGCGGGTGACGGTCGGCGCGGCACACCGCACCCATCAGGGCGAATGCGCCGGACGGCCGCCGTCGGGGGCAGAGCGAGAGAGAACGGAGGGTTGCCCTCCGAACTCCCGGGAAATCACCGCACCTTCCCCTCCGCGCCGCACGAGGAGGCTTTGTGCACGCTCCGGACCCCTACTGACGCGAGGGGTCGCGACAAGGCAGACTGACCGTTGCGCACGATGTAAAGGCGCGAACGGCCTTGACAAAGCGGACAGACGGGACAGGGCAGGGGGACATCATGGACGACGGTCCGGGACAGGTGCGGGAGCGGCTCCGCTTCACCGTGCTCGGTCCCGTGCGGGCTTGGCGCGGTGCGACGCCGCTGGCCGCGGGCTCTCCGCAGCAGCGTGCCCTGCTCGCCGCGCTGCTGCTACGCGGCGGCCGGACCGCCACCGCGCCCGAGCTCGTCGACGCCCTGTGGGGCGACGAACCGCCGCACGCCGCGCTCGCCGCCCTGCGGACCTACGCCTCCCGCCTGCGCAAGGCGCTCGGCACCGACGCGGAGGCGCTGGTCAGCGAGTCCGGCGGCTACGCCCTGCGGTCCGTGGACGGTCTCCCGTTGGACCTCGACCACGACACCGCCGAGCAGTACGCCGCCGAGGCCGAGAAGGCCAAGGCCGCCGGCGACCGCACCCGCGCCCGCGAACTCCTCGACGCCGCACTGGACCTCTGGGACGGCGAACCGCTCGCCAGCGTCCCCGGGCCGTACGCCGAGAACCAACGCACCCGCCTCCAGGAGTGGCGGCTGTCCCTGACCGAGGTCCGGCTCGACCTGGACCTGGAGGCCGGCTGCCACGCCGAGGCGGTCTCCGAACTCACCGCGCTCACCGCCGCGCACCCGCTGCGCGAACGACTGCGGGAACTGCTCATGCTGGCCCTCTACCGCAGCGGCCGGCAGGCCGAGGCGCTCGCGGTGTACGCCGACACCCGGCGGCTGCTCGCGGACGAGCTGGGCGTGGACCCCTGCGCGTCACTCTCCGAGCTCCACCAGCGGATCCTGCGGGCCGACACCGAGTTGGACGCCCCGCCCGCCGCGGACTCCGGTTCGCCGGAGGCCACCTTCGTCCGGCCGCGCCAGCTCCCGGCCACCGTCGCCGACTTCACCGGCCGCGCCGCCTTCGTCACGGAGCTCAGCGACCAGCTGGCGACGGCGGAGGGCAGCGTGATGGCGGTCTCCGCGGTCGCCGGCATCGGCGGCGTCGGCAAGACCACCCTCGCGGTGCACGTCGCCCACGCCGCACGGGAACACTTCCCGGACGGCCAGCTCTACGTCGACCTCCAGGGCGCGGGACACAACCCCGCCGAACCGGAGGCGGTGCTCGGTGCCTTCCTGCGAGCCCTGGGCGCGGCGGACTCCGCCATCCCCGACGGACTGGAGGAACGGGCCGCCCTCTACCGCTCCACGCTCGCCGGACGGCGCGTCCTGGCGCTGCTCGACAACGCCCGGGACGCCGCCCAGGTCCGCCCCCTCCTGCCCGGTACGGCCGGGTGCGCGGCCCTGATCACCAGCCGCTCCCGGATGATCGACCTGGCCTCGGCCCATCTGGTCGACCTCGACGTGATGAGTCCCGAGGAGGCCCTGACCCTCTTCACCCGCATCGTCGGCGAGGAGCGTGTCACCTCCGAACGGCAGGCCGCCATGGCGGTGGTCGGCGCCTGCGGCTTCCTGCCGCTGGCCATCCGCATCGCCGCCTCGCGGCTGGCCGCCCGCCGCACCTGGACGGTCTCCACCCTCGCCAGCAAGCTCGCCGACGAACGCCGCCGACTGGACGAACTCCGCGCCGGCGACCTGGCCGTGAAGGCCACCTTCGAACTGGGCTACAAGCAACTGGAGCCCGCCCAGGCCCGCGCCTTCCGCCTGCTGGGCCTGGCCGACGGGCCGGACATCTCGCTGACCGCCGCGGCCGCCGTGCTCAACCTGCCGCCGGACGACACCGAGGAACTGCTCGAATCGCTGGTCGACACCTCCCTGTTGGAGTCCGCGGCCCCGGGCCGCTACCGCTACCACGACCTGGTGCGCCTCTACGCCCGCGCCTGCGCCGAGCGCGACGAGCACCCGCCCTCCGATCGGCACGCGGCGCTCTCCCGGCTGCTCGACTTCTACCTGGTGACCGCCTCCCGGATGTACGCACTGGAACGCCCAGGGGACCGGCTGATCGCCCACATGGAGCCCACCGACTACCCGGGGCTGGAATTCCAGGACCGCGCCTCCGCGTTGGAGTGGCTGTTCAGCGAGGCGGGGTGCGTCCTGGCGTGCGCCCGGCAGTCCACGAGCCCGTCGACCCTGCGCCGCGCCGCCGACCTGCTGCTGCTCACCAAGGACCTCGCCGAATCCGGGGCCGACGCCCTCCAGTACGAGCAGGCGAACACCGCCCTGCTGACCGCGGCGCGCGAACTCGGCGACGAACACGCACAGGCCCGCATCCACACCGCGCTGGCCTACGTCCGGACGCTCTCGGGCCGGCTGGAGGACGCCGACGAGAACGCCAAGTCCGCGATGCTGCTCGGGCTCGCCGCCGGGGACGCCTTCTCCTCCTCCTACGCCCCCAACGACCGCGGCATCATCGCCAACGCGCAGCGCCGCCACAAGGATGCCGAGGCGTACCTGCTGCAGGCCCTGGCGGCCTTCCGCGACGACGGCAATCGGCAGTCCGAGGCCAGCGCGCTGTGCAACCTCTCCCGCGTGCACCTGGACACCGGGCGGGTGGACCACGCCATCCGCCTGGCGGAGGAGGGCATCGCGATCTACCACGACCTCGGAGCCAGACGGCGTCTCGCCAACGGCATGTACGCCCTCGCGCTGGCCTACACCCAAGCCGGGCGGCTGCCCGAGGCGGCCGAGCAACTGATGTCCGCCCTGGGCATCTTCCGAGACAGCCGCCAGCGCTTCTGGGAGGGCATGACCAACTACCGGCTGGCCGAGGTGGACCTCGCCGCCGGCCGCCCCACCGCCGCCGCCAACCGCGCCGAACAGGCGCTGACCGCGTTGCGGGGAATCGGCGGGGAGCCGTGGCGGGCGAGTGCCCTGACCACGCTCGGCTGCGCCCTGCACCAGATCGGGCACAGCGGTCGGGCCCGCGTGTGCTGGCAGGAAGCCCTGACGATCTTCGAGCGGCTGGGCTCCGCGGAAAGCGCCGCCGTGCGCAGCCTGCTCACGCCCGCAACGGTGGCCTGACGCCCGTTCAGCCGCGCGCCGCCGGCGTTTATCGATCGTTCATCGGCCCGGGCCAATCTTATGGCTACCGATCCGCCGCCTCGGGGGGCAAGCGGCTCGGTGCCCAGGCCGCGCAGTTATCGTGAGCGGCCGCGTCACGTCCGTCCGGCGGCCAACGGGGGAGTCGCCGGCCGGACTGACAGCCTTCAAGCGCCCATCAGGAGTTGATCGCCATGAGCACCGAGAACACTGTGCAGAATGCGGGGGAACGGGACGTCGTCGCCCCGCGCGACAGCCACCAGCCGATCATCGCGCCCGGCACTGCACCGAAGGTCCCGAAGCCCCGGGACCGTGACGTCGTCAAGCCGATGGACAGCCACCAGCCCATCGCCGCCGACGCGGTCGCCGCGGAAGCGCCGGCGGACAAGGTCGGGAAGGCTCCGGCCAAGGGGGAGAACCTCACCACCATGGACAGCCACCAGCCCGTCGGCGGAGTCAAGTAGACCGTCGACGCAGGGGGGAACACGGGGGACAGGGGGGACACGGG
>LIQL01000749.1 GCA_001418405.1 Streptomyces diastatochromogenes
CGGGCGGGGTCGGGTCGAGGGTGGTTCCTGGCTCGGTCATGGCGGTGCCGCACCTGTTCTCAAGAGGGCGCGCGGCGGGGAGCCGTGCGGCCGGGGCGAGGAGCCTCCGCGGCGGGCCGCCGGATGGCGGAAAATCGTCGCTGGCGGAAACAGGGCATCAATGTGGCGGGAACGCCGTACCCTCGTCCATATGTGACCCTCAGGTGGCCCGAAACCCGCATCCCAGAGGTGATCATCGGTGGATTCAGACATCACGGCCGGCGCCGTGGAGCTTTTGGACGAGCTGGATCATGCCGTCATCCGCCTCCTGGCCCGCGAGCCGCGCGCCGCCTTCGCCGACGTCGGGGCGCGCCTGGGCGTGCACGAGCGGACGGTCGCCCGCCGCCTGGACCGGCTGATCGCCGCCGGCCTGGTCCGCTTCACCGCCTTCCTGGTGCCCGAGCACCTAGGCGAGGGCCTGGTCGTCGAGCTCGCGGTGCGCTGCGCCCCCGGCCGGCTGCACGAGACGGCGCAGGCGCTGGCCCGGCGGCCGGACGTGCGCGCGGTGGACGTGGCCACCGGCGCGTCCGAGGTGGTCGCCGAGATGATCGT
The DNA here is from genome assembly GCA_001418405.1 of Streptomyces diastatochromogenes. Classification (GTDB taxonomy): domain Bacteria; phylum Actinomycetota; class Actinomycetes; order Streptomycetales; family Streptomycetaceae; genus Streptomyces; species Streptomyces albulus_C. The sequence goes on from LIQL01000749.1 coordinate 592, forward strand.
GCCGGGCCCGGACCAGCTGCTCTCCCTCGTCGACGGGCCGATCGCCCGCATCCCCGGCGTCACCGGCATCCACACCGCGGTCGTGCTGCGGCTGCTGCTGACCGCCACCGACTGGGACCCGTACGGGGACGAGCCCACCGCGACCCGGCGGCGGATCGCGGAGGGCGGATCGCTGCCCCCGCCGCCGGCCATCGACGAACTCGACCGGCGCCTGGTGGCCCTCCTGGAACGCGACGCCCGCGCCCCCATGACCCGCCTGGCGCAGGAACTCTGCGTCGGCGAGACCACCGCCCGGCGCCGGCTGGCCCGGCTGATGGACTCGCACATCCTGCACCTGCGGCTGCACGCCGAACCGGAGGTCCTCGGCTTCCCGGTCGAGGCCCGCTTCCGGCTGACCGTCGAACACCGGGCGCTGGACGCCGCGGTGCGCCGCCTGGCCCGCGAGCCCGAAGTCCGCCACCTCGTCCTCACCACCGGCCACAGCAACGTCCAGGGGTATTCCAGCCACCGCTCCGCCCAGGACCTGCACGCCTTCACCGCCCGCGTCTTCGCCCCGCTCGACGGCGTCACGGCCGCCGAAGCGGCCCTGCTGCTGCGGACGTACAAGCGGGCGGGGGTGGTGACGGAGCGGGGCCGGGGGGCCGCGGCGAGCGAGTGAGGTCCCGGCCCGGACGTTTCCCGAACGGCGCCCTCACGCGCGCTCCGGGTTCCGGTCGAGGTACGCGAGGACGGCCAGCACCCGCCGGTGCCCGCTGTCGCTCGGCGGCAGCCCCAACTTCGCGAAGACGTTGCCGATGTGCTTGCTGACGGCCCGCTCCGAGACGACCAGCAGCCGTGCGATGGTGCCGTTGTCCCGGCCCTGCGCCATCAGGTGGAGCACCTCGCGCTCGCGCGGCGTCAGCGAGTCCAGCGGATCGTCGCGCCGCCGGGCCAGCAACTCGGTGACCACGTCCGGGTCCAGCGCCGTCCCGCCGGCCGCGACCCGCTGGAGGGCGTCCAAGAAGGCGTCCACCCGGCCGATCCGGTCCTTGAGCAGGTAGCCGACCCCGCTCGCGCCGTCGGCCAGCAACTCGGCGGCGTAGGTCTCCTCGACGTACTGCGACAGCACCAGCACCGGTAGTCCGGGCACCTCCCGGCGGGCCGCGAGCGCCGCCCGCAGTCCCTCGTCGCGGAAGCCCGGCGGCATCCGCACGTCCAGCACCGCCACGTCCGGGCGGTGCGCGAGCAGGGCCGGCAGGACCTCCGGGCCGGTGGCCGCGACGGCCGCCACCTCGTGCCCGGCGGAGGTCAGCAACAGCACCAGCCCCTCCCGCAACAGGGCGTTGTCCTCGGCGATCACCACGCGCACGGCAGCTCCACTTCGATCACGGTCGGCCCGCCGACCGGGCTCGCCACGTCCATCGTCCCGTCGAGGGCGGCCACCCGCCGGCGCATCCCGAGCAGTCCGGTGCCGCCGGCGCCGGACCCGGTACCCGCCCCGGCCGCGGCGGCGCCCGTCCGGGCTCCGCCGCACCCCTCGTCCCGCACCCGGACCCGCAACGCGCTTGGCGTGCGGGCGAGTTCGACCGCGGCCCGGTCCGCCCCGCTGTGCTTGGCCGCGTTGGTCAGCGCCTCCGCGACCACGAAGTACGCGGCGGCCTCCACCGCGGCCGGGGCGCGCGGCGCCGCGGCGAGGCCGTCCTCGCGCACCTCGACCGACAGGCCGCTGCCGGCCGCCAAGGCCCGTACGGCACCGGCCAGTCCACGGTCGGTCAGGATCGGCGGATGGCTGCCGCGAACGACGTGCCGCAGCTCGGCGAGGGCCCCTTCGGCCTGGTCCTGGGCGTCGTCCAGCAGCCTGCGCGCGGCCTCGGGGTCCGCGTCGTACATCCGCCGGGCCAGCCCCAGCCGCATCGACAGCGCCACCAGGCGGGCCTGG
>LIQL01000075.1 GCA_001418405.1 Streptomyces diastatochromogenes
GGCCCCCGGGACGGCGGCCGACGCCGACGCCCGCGCCTTCCGCACGCTCCTGCGCGGCCTGCGGGTCTGGGACGGCGAGCTGCCGACCTTCGCCGCGGAGCGGGCGCCGGCCGAGCCGCTGCCGCTGTTCCGGCAGTGGTTGCGGGAGGCCGCCGAGGCCGGCGTTCCCGAGCCGCACACCATGTCCCTGGCGACGGCCGACGCGGCCGGCGACCCCTCCGTGCGGATCGTGATGCTGCACGACGCGGACGAGCACGGCTGGCACTTCGGCACCCACCGCGACAGCCGCAAGGGCCGCGAGCTCGCCGCCCGCCCCCGCGCCGCGCTGGCCTTCTACTGGCCGGCGGTCGGCCGCCAGGTCCGGGTCCACGGCACGGTGACCGCGGCGGGCCCGAAGGAGAGCGCGGCCGATCTGCACCACCGCTCCACGGGCGCACTGGCCGCCGCCCTGGTGGGCCGCCAGAGCCAGGTGCTCGGCTCGGCCGAGGAGCTGGCCCGCGCCGCGGACGCCGCCTGGGAACGCGCCCGGCGCGAACCGGACGCACCGGTACCGACCTGGACGCTGTACGTGCTGCGCGCCGACGAGGTCGAGTTCTTCCAGGGCGACCAGCACCGGCGTCAGCACGTACGACTCAACTACCGCCGCAGCGCGGACGGTTGGGAGACGGAGCTGCTCTGGCCGTGAGACCCGCCGGCACCGGGCCGCCCGGCGCCCGGCCGCCGCGGGCGGCTACAGCTTCTGGTACATGACGTGCAGCCCCACGTACCCGTGAGCGGGGTGGTGGAAGCCCTCGGGGATGGTCGTCATGATCCGGAAGCCGAGCGACTGCCAGAGGGCGACCGCGCCGGTGTTGGCCTCCACCACCGCGTTGAACTGCATCCCCCGGTAGCCCGCGGCGCGGGCCCAGGCCAGGGCGTGCTCCCCCAGCGCCCGCCCGGTGCCGCGCCGGCGGTACTGCGGGTCGACCATGAAGCTGGCGCTGGCGACGTGCGCGCCGTTCCCGCTGTGGTTGGGGTTCATCTTGGCCGAGCCGAGCACCGTTCCGCGGTCGTCGACGGCGATCACCGTGCGGCCCGGCGGGCGGAGCATCCACAGGTCGCGGGCGGCCGGCTCGTCGATGTCCTGGGGGTAGGGGTAGGTCTCGCCGGCCCGTACGACGGAACGGAAGAAGGGCCAGATCGACGGCCAGTCGGCCGGGTTCGCGTCTCGAATCAGCACGCGGGCAGCCTTCCCGAGAAGCCCGTCCTCCGCCACTCCATTAATCCGGCGGGCGCGCCGGCGGGCGCCTCACGCCGGCCGGAACACCGGTACCGCGCACCCGCCGCCCCCCGCCGGACCGTCGCCGCTCCCGGCCGCCGGCACGGGGCGGAAGTGCACCGCGAGCGGCATCCCGATCCGCAGGTCCGACGCCGCGCAGTCGGTCACCTCGGTCATCATCCGGGGGCCCTCGGCGAGTTCGACGACCGCGGCGACGTACGGGACCCGGTCGCCGAACGGCGGCAGGTCGTTGCGGTGCACGACGGACCAGGTGTACAGGGTGGCCCGCCCGGAGGCCGGCTCCCAGGCGACGTCCTCGCTCCAGCACCGCGGGCAGAACTCCCGCGGGTAGTGGTGCACGGCCCCGCACCCCTCGGCCCGGCACCGGCGCAACAGCAACCGGCCCTCGGCCGCCGCGGCCCAGTACGGCCGGGTGAAGGCGTCCACCTCCGGCCGATCGAACCGCGCCGCCGCGCGCCCCGGCGGGGCCGCCGCACCCTGCACCCGCCCCGCCCTTCCGGCGTCGTCCCGCACGGCCATCCCGACACTCCCCTCAACGGTTCAACTCGGCAGCATTTCTGACGATGCATCAGTTCAATCAGGTCCGGCCAGTCCAGCCCATCGGCCGCCCGCCCGCAAGAGGGTCGACACCCCCACCCCCTCGGGCGGCGCCGCGAAGCTTTACCGCGCACACCCATTCCTGACACGGCGTCAGTTCAGTAATCTGACTATGCGTCAGCTACTGCTGAGCGCGGTACGGCGCGCAGTCCACGAGAGCCGTCACACAGGAGCGGGCGTCTGCGATGCTTGGATCGACTCACGGCACCCTCACCACGCACTCCCGGCCGGCCCGCGTCGTGGCCTGCGGGGAGCGCCCACCCCACACCGTCCACGGCACCGCCGACCCCGACGGTGCCGACGGCCCGCGGTCCGCCGGCGCCGCCACCGGCCCGGCCGGCACCGACCAGGACGTCAGCGGACGCCCGCTGTACGCGCCGGTGCCCGACCTGGACCGCTTCTTCCGGCCCGAGTCGGTGGCCGTGATCGGCGCCTCGGACAGCGAGGGCCGACCCAACACCGGCATCACCCGACAGCTGATCGCCTGGGCGGAGCGGGTCGGCGCCCGGCTCCACCCCGTCAACCCCGGGCGCGAGCGGGTCTTCGGCCTGCCCTGCCACGCCGGCGTCGGCGAGCTGCCGGAGCCGGTCGACCTGGCCGTGCTGCTGGTCGGCGACCCGCTGCCGCTGATCGGACAACTGGCCGAGGCCAAGGTGAAGTTCGCGGTGGCCTTCGCCTCCGGCTTCGCCGAGACCGGCGAGGACGGCGCGGCCGCCCAGGCCCGGCTGGCCGACGCCGTCGCCCGCTCCGGCCTGCGGCTGCTCGGCCCCAACACCAACCTCAACGCCTTCGAGAAGTTCCGCGACGACCTCGACGGCCCGGCCATCGCCCTGATCACGCAGTCGGGCCACCAGGGCCGGCCGGTCTTCACCCTCCAGGAACTGGGCGTCCGCCTCTCGCACTGGGCGCCGACCGGCAACGAGGCCGACCTGGAGACCGCCGACTTCCTCTCCTACTTCGCCACCCGCCCCGAGGTCGGCGCGATCGCCGCATACGTCGAAGGGCTCAAGGACGGCCGCAGCTTCCTGCTCGCCGCCGACCGTGCCGCCCGCAACAAGGTGCCGGTGGTCGTCGTCAAGGTCGGCCGCACCGAGGCCGGCGCCCGGACCGCCGCCTCGCACACCGGCAAGCTCACCGGCGCGGACGAGGTGGTGGACGCGGCACTGCGGCAGTTCGGCGTGATCCGGGTGGACGGCCTCGACGAGCTCCAGGACACCGCGGCGCTGCTGGCCCGCGCCAAGAAGCCCACCGCCGAGGGCGTCGCGGTCTATTCGATCTCCGGCGGCACCGGCGCCCACTTCGCCGACCTGGCGACCGCGGCGGGCCTGACCCTGCCCGCCCTGTCCCACGCCAAGCAGACCGAACTCCACCAGTGGATACCGGACTACCTCAACGTCGCCAACCCGATCGACAACGGCGGGCACCCGGTCGGCGACTGGCGCGGCCGCAAGATCATCGACGCGATCCTCGCCGACCCGTCCGTCGGCGTCCTGATCTGCCCGATCACCGGCCCCTTCCCGCCCATGAGCGACAAGCTGGCGCAGGACCTCGTCGACGCGGCGGAGCAGACGGACAAGCTGGTGTGCGTGGTCTGGGGGTCCCCGGTCGGCACCGAGGACGCCTACCGCCGCACCCTCCTCGGCTCCTCCCGCGTGGCGACCTTCCGCACCTTCGCCAACTGCATCACCGCCGTCCGCGCCCACCTCGACCACCACCGCTTCACCGCCGCCTACCGCTCCCCCTTCGACGACGCCCCGCGTACGGCCTCCCCCTCCGCCCGCAAGGCCCAGGCCCTGCTGCGGCCCGGCCAGCAGCTCAGCGAGCACGCGGCGAAGCAACTGCTGCGCGCCTACGGCATCCGCGTCCCGCGGGAACAGCTGGTGACCAGCGCGGCGGCGGCCGTCCGGGCGGCGAGCCAGGTCGGCTACCCGGTGGTGCTGAAGGGCTCCGGCCCGGAACTGGCGCACAAGACCGAACTCGGCCTGGTCAAGGTCGGGTTGACCTCGGCGAGCCAGGTCCGCGATGCCTACCGCGAACTGACCGACATCGCCCGCTACGAGGACCTGCCGCTGGACGGCGTCCTGGTCTGCCAGATGATCGAACGAGGCGTCGAGATGGTCGTCGGCGTCACCCCCGACCCGCTCTTCGGACCGACCGTCTCCGTCGGCCTCGGCGGGGTGCTGGTCGAGGTCCTGAACGACATCGCGGTCGGCGTCCCGCCCTTCGGGGAGGAACACGCCCGCAGCATGCTGCGCCGACTGCGCGGGCACGCGCTCCTGGAGGGCGTCCGCGGCATGCCGCCCGCGGACACCGACGCGCTGGTCGAGACCGTGCTGCGGGTGCAGCGGATGGCCCTCGAACTCGACGGCGAACTGGCCGAGCTGGACATCAACCCGCTGGTCGTCCTGCCCCGCGGGCAGGGCGCCGTGGCCCTGGACGCCCTCGCGGTGTGCCACTGACCACCGACCGACCGGCCACGCCCGCCGCCCCCCTC
>LIQL01000750.1 GCA_001418405.1 Streptomyces diastatochromogenes
AGCCCATCACCTCCCGGGCCACCCCCGCATCCCGGACCTGGTGGCGTTGGCCCGGGAGGTGATGGGCTAGGCGGGGCCGAGCGGCGTTCGCGAACGGGACGACCCGCCAACTCCCCACCTCACAGCGTCATTTCGCAGCGCAACCGAAATCGACTTCACCATTCCGTCACTGCTTGTACACTCCTTCCACCCGGGCACCTTCACCCTCCGTGCGCCCCCTCGGGGCACTGCCCCCAGCGGGCCCGCGTGAGCCGTGCACTCCTGCACCCACCCCGTGAACCGCCCGGTCCTGTCGCTGCTTCCTGTGGGGGGAACCTTGACTTCCGCTGCACCCGTCCGCATCGGCGGGGCGCGCTCCCGGCGCGCCCGCCACCTCGCGGCCTGCACCACGCTCGTCCTCTGCGCCGGCACCCTGCTGTCCGCGCCGGCGTCGGCCGAGGACCGACCGACCGCACCGAACCGGCAGACCACGGCGCACCGCCCGGTCGACGACCGGCAGCCGACCCTGCTGCGCCCGCCGCGCACCGGGGAGCGGCGGGGCGTCGCGGGCCGTACCGGGGTCGCCGCCAAGACCGCACCGCGTTTCGACCCGACCGGGGACGGGCTGAGCGACATCCTCTTCCGGGCGCAGAACGGAAAGCTCCTCGTCGCCACCTCCGACGTCAGCGCGATCCGCGAGATGACCGTTCCGGATGGCGGGGCGGAGATGTTCAAGGACCTCGTCGTCCTCGGCGACCAGGACGGCGACGGCACGACGGAGATCCTGGCGCTGTCGTCCGACGGCACGCTCAGCCTCCGCAGTGCCTCGGGCCCGGACCGGATGACGTCGGCGCACTGGTCCGGCAAGGGCTGGCAGGAGTACAACAAGCTCGTGGCGCCCGGCGACCTGACCGGTGGCGGCACGACCGACCTGCTGGCCCGCACTCCCGAGGGGCAGCTCTACCTCTATCGCGCCAACGGCCGACTGGTCTCCCCGTTCGCCGCCCGCGTCAAGATCGGCGGCGGTTGGCAGGTCTACGACCAGATCGTCGGCGTGAACGACGCGAACGGCGACGGCCACGGCGACCTCTACGCCCGTACGCCCGCCGGCGACCTCTACTTCTACGCGGGCACCGGCAACGCCGCCGCCCCGTTCGCGCCCCGGGAGAAGGTCGGCTACGGATACGGGATCTACAACCAGCTGCTGAGCAGCGACGACTACGACGGCGACGGGTACGCCGACCTGCTGGCCCGCACCCCCGCGGGCGACCTGTTCGCCTACCGCTCCGACGGCACCGGCCACCTGCTCGGCCGGATCACGGCGGGGACGCGGTTCGACGTGGCCTCGCTGTTCGCCGGCGCTGGCAGCAACCCGCACTTCGGCAAGTCGGAGCTGGTGGGGCTCGACGGCCGCGGCACGCTCTACCTGTACTACGCCCTGAACAACGGGCAGTTGAGCCCCCGCATCAGCTCAAGCGACGAAGGGGGCTTCGCCGGTGCCCGGCTCTTCTTCGCGTCCTCGCTCGACAACAACGGCCGAGCCGAACTGCTGGAGATCTACCAGGGCAGGCTGTACAACTACGACCACTCCGCCGACGGCGGCACCAACCCCGCCTTCCTGGGCCCCGGCTGGGACATCTACTCGACCGTGTTCGGCCCCGGCGACCTCGACGGCGACGGCAAGGGCGACCTGCTGGCGCGCGACCGTGCGGGCGTCCTCTACCTCTACCCGGGCGACGGCACCGGCTACCGGGTCGGCGGCCGGATCAGGATCGGTGCCGGCTGGAACGCCTACGACGCACTGGTCGGCGCGGGTGACTTCACGGGCGACGGCCGGTCGGACATCGTCGCCCGGACCCCCGGCGGCGCGCTCTCCCTCTACGCGGGCACCGGCGTGGCCGGCGCCCCGTTCAAGGCGCCGGTGCACCTCGGCGGCGGCTGGAACGCGTACGTCCGGCTGGCCGCCCCGGGCGACATCGACGGGGACGGCCGCGCGGACCTGCTCGCCGTCGACTCCCGCGGCGACCTCTACCGCTACCTCGCCGACGGCACCGGCCGGTTCACGCCCCGGGTGAAGATCGGCAACGGCTGGAACACCTACAGCGGCCTGTTCTGATCCCGCCCCGCCCCTCCTCCCGCGTCCAGTGCCTCCGCCAGGACCTCCGCCAGGTGGCGGCCCGGGCGTTCGCCGAGTTGGGTGAGTTGGGTGCGGCAGGAGAAGCCGTCGGCGAGGATCTCGGCGTCCGGGGCGGCCTCCCGTACGGCGGGCAGGAGTTGGTCCTCGGCGCAGGCGACGGAGACGTCGTAGTGGCCGCGTTCGAAGCCGAAGTTGCCGGCCAGTCCGCAGCAGCCGCCGCTCAACGCGCCGGTCAGGCCGGCGCGTTCGCGCAGTCGGCGGTCGGCGGCGTCGCCGAGG
>LIQL01000751.1 GCA_001418405.1 Streptomyces diastatochromogenes
TCCCGTCGCACCCGACCGTCGTCATCCGGATACTGACGGGGACCGACGGTCGGGTGCGACGGGAGAGTTCGGCATGCGCAACACGAAGTTCTGGACCGCCTCGATGGGGATCGGCACACTGCTGCTCGCCACGGCCTGCGGCAGCGGCACCGGTGGCCAAGGTGCCACCGCGCAGCGCAGCGTCGGCAAGGGGGAGGGCCGGGTCAACATCATCGCCTGGGCCGGATACGCCGAGGACGGCTCCAACGATCCCAAGGTCGACTGGGTGCACCCCTTCGAGAAGAGCACCGGCTGCAAGGTCGACACCAAGGTCGCCGGCACCTCCGACGAGATGGTCGCACTGATGAAGACCGGCCAGTACGACACCGTCTCCGCGTCCGGCGACGCCACCCTGCGCCTGATCGCGGCCAAGGACGTCGCCCCCGTCAACACCGACCTCGTCCCCAACTACCGGGACATCTTCAGCGGCCTGAAGATGCGGCCGTTCAACTCCCGCAACGGGCAGATGTACGGCATCCCGCACGGCCGCGGCGCCAACCTCCTCATGTACCGCACCGACCGGGTCACCCCGGCCCCCGACTCCTGGAAGGCCGTCTTCGACGACGCCGCCAAATACCCCGGCAAGGTCACCGCCTACGACTCGCCCATCCACATCGCCGACGCCGCCCTCTACCTCATGAAGACCGAGCCGGCCCTCGGCATCAAGGACCCCTACGCGCTCGACCAGACCCAACTCGACGCCGCCGTCGCCCTTTTGAAGAAGCAACGACGCAGCATCGGTGAATACTGGAGCGACTACCAGAAGGAAGTCACCGCCTTCAAGAGCGGCGACAGCGTCATCGGCGACGCCTGGCAGGTCATCGCCAACACCGCCCTCGCCGAAAAGGCCCCGGTGAAGGCCGTCCTCCCCAAGGAAGGCGCCACCGGCTGGTCCGACACCTGGATGATCTCCGCCAAGGCCGCCCACCCCAACTGCGCCTACAAATGGCTCAACTGGATCGTCTCGCCCAAGGTCAACGCCCAGGTCGCCAGCTACTTCGGCGAAGCCCCCGCCAACGCCAAGGCATGCCGGGAAACCACCGACCCGCACCACTGCGCCACTTACCACGCCGACGACGAGAACTACTACCGCCGCGTGCACTTCTGGACCACCCCCACCCGCCAGTGCCTCGACGGCCGCACCGACACCACCTGCACCGACTACGCCCAGTGGACCCGCGCCTGGACGGAGATCAAGGGCTGACCCGGCCCACCGCGATGGCCCCCGCACCCCGCCACCGGGGCCGGCTCGCGGCCCTCCTCGCCCCGCCCCTCCTCTGGCTGGTCCTCGCCTACCTCGGCTCCCTCGCCGTCCTCCTCCTCTCCGCCTTCTGGACCACCGACCCCTTCACCTCCGACGTCCTCCACACCTGGACCCCCGACAACTTCCACGAACTGCTCACCACCCCCGTCTACCGCACCGTCGCCGTCCGCACCGTCGGCATCGCCCTCGCGGTCACCTTCCTCGACGCCCTGCTGGCCCTCCCCATGGCCTACTTCACGGCCCGGATCGCCACCGGCCGACTGCGCCGAGCCCTCCTGGTCGCCGTCCTCACCCCGCTGTGGGCCGGCTACCTGGTCAAGGCGTACGCCTGGCGCGTACTGCTCAGCGACCACGGCCTGATCAACGCCGCCCTCGCCCCGTTCGGCCTGCGCGGCCCCGGCTACGGCACCACCGCCGTGGTCATCGTGCTCGCCTACCTCTGGCTGCCGTACATGATCCTGCCGGTGCACGCCGCCCTGGAACGGCTGCCCGTCCACCACCTCGAAGCCTCCGCCGACCTCGGCGCCGGCACCCTGCGCACCCTCCGCTCGGTGATCGCCCCCACGGTCCGCCCCGCCCTCCTGGCCGGCTCGGTCTTCACCTTCTCGCTCAGCCTCGGCGACTACCTCACCGCCCAGATCGTCGGCGGCCGCACCCAACTCCTCGGCAACGTCATCGCCTCCCAGGTCACCCTCGACCTGCCGCTCGCCGCCGCACTGTCCACCGTCCCCGTCGCCCTCGTCGTCGGCTACCTCGCCGCCGTCCGCCGGGCCGGCGCGCTCGACCAGCTCTAGCCCCCAGGAGGCCCGGTGCACCTGTCACGCACCGCCCGTGCCGTGCTCGGCGCCGTGACCGCAGCCGGCCTTGCCCTGATCCACCTCCCGCTGCTCCTGGTCGTGCTGAACTCCGTCAACGCCGACCGGTCGTTCGCCTGGCCGCCGCCCGCGCTCACCGGCGAGTGGTGGGCACGCGCCCTCCACACCGCCGGCGCCCGCGACGCGCTCGCCACCTCGCTGCGGGCCGGCCTGGGCGCCACCGCCGTGGCCCTGGTCCTCGGCAGCCTCGCCGCCTTCGCCGTCCACCGCCACCGCTTCTTCGGGCGGCAGACGGTGTCGTTCCTGCTCGTGCTGCCGCTCGCGCTGCCCGGCATCGTCACCGGCATCGCCCTCAACGCCGCGTTCCGCACCGTCCTCGCACCCCTGGGCATCGGCTTCGGCCTGTTCACCGTCATCGTCGGCCATGCGACCTTCTGCGTCGTCATCGTCTTCAACAACGTCGCCGCCCGACTGCGCTGGATCGCCCCCTCGCTCGCCGAGGCCTCCGCCGACCTCGGTGCCCGCCCCTGGCAGACCCTCCGCCACGTCACCCTCCCCGCGCTCGCCCCGGCCCTGTTCGCGGGTGCCCTGCTGGCCTTCGCGCTCTCCTTCGACGAGGTGGTGGTGACCACCTTCACCGCCGGCGCCGGCACCAAGACCCTGCCGATCTGGATCTACGAGAACCTCGCCCGCCCCAACCAGGCCCCGGTCGTGGACGTCGTCGCCACCGTCCTCATCGCACTCTCGGTGATCCCCGTCTACGCCGCCCAACGGCTCTCCTCGGACCCGGCCGGCGGACGCCTCTGAGGACGCCCGCCGGCACCGGACCCGGCACCCCGCCCGGAAGGGCACCCGGGCGGACACCCAGGATTCAGCGACGCTCCAGCGAACTCCGGGCGATCGGGAAATCGAAGTAGGTGTCCGGGAACGTCTCCGGCGAGAACGTGTAGTGCCACCACTCGTCCGCGTAATTCACGAACCCGGCCTCCTCCAGCCCCGCCTTCAACAGCAGCCGATGGGCCCGCCGCGCCCCCGTTATCCGCGGATCGAGGGTGTGCGCGAGAGTGTCGAAACAGTCGAACCCGGTCCCCATGTCCAGGGAATTGTCCGGGAAACGGCTCGCCTTCGGCCCGAAGCACGACGTCAGCGGCTCCCCGGGCACGTACGGCCGGGTCGGCACCGCCGGCAGCCTGACCAGCGTCAGATCGACCGTACTGCCCCTGCTGTGACCGGACTTCTCCGCGATGTACCCGTCCCGGAACAGCACCGACTTGTCCACCCGCGGATAGAACTCCGCCTTCATCCGCTGGTCCGACAGGTCCTTCGCCCAGGCCACGAAGTGGTCCACGGCCCGCTGCGGGCGGTAGCAGTCGTACACCTTGAGGGAGTAGCCGCGCCGCAGGAAACCGACCTGCGCCCGGTGCAACGCCCGCGCCGCGTCCCGGGTGAGCAGGCACAGCGGCTCGCGGTACCCCGTCACCGGTACGCCCATGAAATCGTGCGGCGTGGCGTACCGGATCTCCTGGATGATCGTGGGATCGACGTCGCGCAGCGCCACGAACTCCCGCGGCGCCCTGGGATCGCCGGCGCCGGCGCC
>LIQL01000752.1 GCA_001418405.1 Streptomyces diastatochromogenes
CCCGGGGCCCTCAAGGGCCCCTGCGGACACGGCCGTTTGTGGCCCCGCTCACAGCCCGACGGGGCCGGGGGGCCCACTGCGGCACCCCCGACCCCGCCCCTACGCGGTCACCCGGCCACGGTCCGTCGCCGCCCGGGTCCGCCTCTCACGCCCACGCCGGATCGGCCACCGCCCCCGCACCGGCCGCGCCCGGCCCGGCCGGCGCCTCTACCGGCCGGTCCGTGAAGAACCGCACCGCCACGTCCGCGACCTCCTCGGGCCGCTCCAGGACCACCCAGTGGTCCGCCTCGGGAACGGTCAGGAAGCGACTGCCCGCGATGGTCGCCGCGAAATCCCGCTGCCGGGACGGCTCCGTCACCGTGTCGTGCTCACCACTGAAGACCAGCGTGGGGATTCCGGACAGGCCCCCCGAGAAGTCCGGCCGGTCGGTCAGCGCCCGCTGCAGCGAATCCACCGCGTGCGGCGAGTGCAACGCCGCCTGCAACATCGCCCGCCGCACGTAGCGGTACGCCAGCTCCCGCCGGGCGACCGGCCGGCTCTCGTCACGGCACAGCAGCCCCTCGGCCACCATCGTGGCGAAGGCGTCGGTGTCCCCGTCCCCGAGGTGCGCCGAGGCCCGCCGCCAGTGCGCCACCTGCTCCTCGGTGATGTGTGCCGGCACACCGCCCAGCACCAGGCGTGCGATCCGCTCCGGGAACCGCCGGGCGCACCCGAAGGCCAGCCCCGCCCCGTAGGAGAAGCCGAAGACGTTGATCCGCGGCACCCCGAGGTCGTCGATGATCCCCAGGATCGCCGCGCACAGCACGTCGATGCTCGGTCCCGGCGGCAACGCATCGGCGCTGCCCATCCCGGGCAGGTCCGCGGTCACCACCTCCGCCACCGGCCCCAACCGGTCCTCCAGCTGCGGCCAGCCGAACATCCCCTGCAACGCACCGCCCAGCACCAGGACGGGCTCGGTGCACCGCTCCGGCTGCCGCAGCACCCGGTACGCGTACGACACCCCGCGCACCGACAGGGAGCGGATCACTTCCTCGGACATGGCTGCTTCCTTCTCGGAGAGGCTCGATGGGGTCCGGCGCGTCCGGACCCCGCACGCTCGGGCGGTCAGCCGCGGGTCAGGACGAGCGCCGCGTTGTGGCCCCCGAACCCCAGTGACGTCTTGACCGCACAGTCGAACGCCGCCGGCCGCGCCGCGTCCCGCACCACCTCGACCGGGATCCGCGGGTCGGGCACCGTGAGGTTGGCCGTCGGCGGCACCAACTGCTGCTCCAGGGCCAGAACGGTCAACGCCGTCTCGATCCCGCCCGCGGCGCCCAACGTGTGCCCGGTCATCGCCTTCGTCGACGTCACCAACGGGTGCTCGCCGAGCACCCTGCGCAACACCTCCGCCTCGATGCGGTCGTTCAGCACCGTCGAGGTGCCGTGCGCGTTCACGTGGCCCACGTCACCGGGCCGGACGTCGGCGTCCGCCAACGCGGTGCGCAGCGCCCGCTCGATGCCCCGCCCCTCCGGATCCGGCGCCACCGCCGCGTACGCGTCACTGGACGACCCGTAGCCGGCGATCCGCGCCCGGATCGGCGCCTGCCGGGCCCGGGCGTGCTCGGGCCGCTCCAACACCAGCAACCCCGCACCCTCCCCGACGACGAATCCGTCCCGCTCCACGTCGAAGGGGCGACAGGCCGCGGTCGGATCCTCCCGGCGGGTGGAGACCGCCTTCATCTGGCAGGCGCTGGCGATCAGCAGCCGGGAGAGCACCGACTCCGCACCGCCGGTGATGGCGATGTCACAGGCCCCGGCGCGCAGCAGTTGGTGCGCGGTGCCCACCGCGACGGTCCCGGAGGAGCAGGCCGTCGCCACGCCCAAACTGGGGCCGTGCGCCCCCAGGTCCATGCAGACGCTGCTGGCCGCGCTGTTGATCACGGTCAACGGGGCGAGCTTGGGGGAGACCCGCCGGGCGCCGTGCCCGGCCATCGCCGCGCTCTGCTGGTCGTAGAACGGCAGCCCGCCGTGGGCGGACCCGATCACCACCGCGACCCGGCTGCTGTCCCAGCTCAGCGGATCCAGCCCGGCGTCGGCGACCGCCTCCCGGGCGGCGATCACCGCGAGCTGCGAGAACCGGTCCATCAGCCGCTGGGTGGCCACGCCGAGCAGCGCGGTGGTGTCCAGGTCCGCCGCCGTGTACATGAAGTCGCAGGGCAGATCGGCGAGTTCGGCCTGCTGGGACACGTTCGTGGGCGTCACCTCGTGGGTGACCGAGTGCCAGGTGGCCTTCGTCCCCACTCCGGCCGCGGACACCAGGCCCAATCCGGTCACGGCCGCGGAGAACGGCTTCTGGCGGGCCGTCACGCCGCGACTTTGCCGTCGATGGCCGCCACCAGCTGTCCCACCGTGTCGCGCGAGGTCAGCGACACCTCTTCGAGATCGATCTCCAGCCGCTCCTCGATGAGGACCCGGAGCTCCTCCAGGGCCAGGGAATCCAGCCGCAGGTTGCGCAGTGGGGTGTCCGCGGTCACCTCCCCGCGTGCGACCCCGAACCGCTCTTCCAGCAAGGCGTTGACAACTTCTGCCGCATTCACGTGGCGCTCCTCCGCTGTTCGTAGGCGATGCTGCCAACCGTGTCCTGGGCGGAATTTCGCCGGTGGCTCCGGCTGGTTTGGCCACCCTTTATACGCCTTTGTCCCGTGCGCCCCCCAACCTTGGTAGCTCAATGGGGTGATGGGCGCACTGGAGTGGGGGAGGGCCCCCCTTCCGGGCGGCAGGAACGACCCGGAACGGCTCGGTGTCTAACGCCCGAACATGCCGCGAGGTACGGGTTGCCGCGCGGCGGATGCGCGGTGTCCGCCGCAACGTCCACCCGCCCGGCGGTGTCCTCAGCCCTCGTCGAGTGCGCTGGTGACCCGACTCAACAGGCTGCGCAGCGTCCGCAGTTCGTCGACGGTCAGTCCGGTGGCGGCCAGCATCCGGCGCGGCACCGGCAGTGCCCGCTCGCGCAGCTCCTCGCCGGCCCCGGTGAGGCGGATGATGACCGACCGCTCGTCCTCCGGGCTGCGTTCCCGGTGCACCAGCCCCGCCGCCTCCAGGCGCTTGAGCAGCGGCGAGAGCGTGCCGGAATCCAGCCGCAGCCGCTCGCCGATGCCCTTGACCGGCTCCGGGCCGTGCTCCCACAGCACCAGCATGACCAGGTACTGGGGGTAGGTCAGCCCCAGCTCCTTCAGTGCCTCCCGGTAGACGCCCCCGAACGCCCGCGAGGCGGCGTGCAGCGAGAAGCAGACCTGGTGGTCGAGGCGGAGGAGCTCTGCGTCGGAAGCCGGGGGTGTGGTCATGGACCCAGGTTAACGTCGACGCTATTGAGTTGTGCGCAATTGACTTGCGTGCAACTTAATGGCGTGTCACTGTGGTCTCCGGCCGGAGCGACCGGCCGGCCCGCCGCTCCTCGTCGGGCCGGGCGCGCCCCGCGCCCCCGTCCACCACGCGAAAGGACCCCTCATGGACGCGCTGTACACCGCCGCCGCCACCGCCAACGGTCGCGAGGGCCGGGCCGTCAGCTCCGACGGCCAACTCGATCTCGCCCTGGCCCTGCCCCCGGCCCTCGGTGGCGACGGTGCCGGCACCAACCCCGAGCAGCTCTTCGCCGCCGGGTACGCCGCCTGCTTCGCCAGCGCCATGGCCAACGTCGGTCGCCAGATGGGGCTGGACACCAACGACGTCTCGGTCACCGCCGAGGTCTCGATCGGCAAGGACGACACCGGTTTCGGCCTCGCCGTCGTCATGCGCGTCGAACTCCCGGACGCCCTGGCCGGCGAGACCGGGCAGCGGCTCGTCGAGGCGACGCATCAGTTCTGCCCCTACTCGAAGGCCACCCGCGGCAACATCGACGTCGAGTTGGTCGTCGAGTAACGGCACCGGGGCGGCGGGGCGGTGACGAGGGCCGGCGAGGGCCGGCGCGGCGTCGCCGAGGGGGTGCCGTCGAGGGGGTCGGCTGTGCGTCGGCGGGGGTGCGCCGGACGCGCTGGTGACCGGCTGGCCCCGGGCGGCCCCGATCGCCGACCTCGGCGGCGTGGGGAAAGCCCACGGAAACCCGACTATCCGGGCATTTATCTCGTTCGAGTGCAACCATGATGCATGCCCTTCCCACGGCTGACGCGGCTGCGCCAACGACCGGATCCGAGCCACGCCCTGCTGCTCGTCCCGATCGCGCTGATCGTCGCGGTCTGCGCGGCCGACGTCCTCACACCCCCGGACATCCACCTCGGTCCGCTGCTGGTCGCCGCCCCCGCCCTCACCGCCGCCTTCGCCGGCCCCGGCCCGACCGCGGTGATCGGCACCCTGGCCGTCGCCGCCCAGGTGGGCATCGGCCTCGCCCGCGGCGTCCTGTTCACCGAGAACCTCTACACCCAGATCAGTGCCCTGATCGTCGTGTCGGGGTTGGTGTTCCTGTTCACGATGGTGCGGGAGCGCAACGAGCGGCGGCTGTCACGGAGTCGTTCGGTGGCGGCCGTGGCGCAGAAGGTGCTGCTGCGGCCGTTGCCTGAACGCAGTGGGGACTTGGAGTTCGCCTCGCTGTACCTCGCCGCCGAGGAGGAGGCGGAGATGGGGGGCGACCTCTTCGCCGCGGCGCGGACCGCGGCCAGTACCCGGCTGATCGTCGGCGACGTCCGCGGCAAGGGCCTCCCGGCCTACAGCCACGCGGCGCTCATCCTCGGCGCCTTCCGCGCGGCGGCCCACCGCCAGGCCACGCTGCCCCGCCTCGCCCGCCATCTCGACGGCGCGGTCCGCTGGGACACCAGCCAATGGGCCACGGCCCCCGCGCGACCGGCCGCCGCCGGGGTCGCCGCCTCGGCCGACGACGCCGACCCGGCCGGCCCCGACCCCGCGTCCGACGCCGAGGAAACGTTCGCCACCGTCGCCCTCTTCGACATCCCCGACCGGCGTCCCGAGCTGAGCACCATCAGCTGCGGACACCCGCCCGCCCTCCTCCTGCGCGACGGTCGGGTCCGCGTCCTCGATCCCCGGCGGCACGCCCTCCCCCTCGGCCTCGGCGCCCTCGCCG
>LIQL01000753.1 GCA_001418405.1 Streptomyces diastatochromogenes
CCCCTCCCCGCCCCGGCGCGGCCCGCTGGGGGCCGGTGCCGGTCGGTCAGCTCTTGTCGAACTTCTTGAATTCCGCGCTGAAGCGGGAGACCCAGGCGTTCTTCTCGACCTGGTACGCGGTGATCATGGTGTTGGTGGTGTCGCCGTACGCGTCGAAGGCGATGTGGCCGGTGACGCCGTCGAAGGTGACGGTGTTCATGGCGGCGGTGACCTTCTTGCGGGCGTCGTCGGGGAGTTTGCCGTTGTTGTCGGCGACGACCTTCTTGACGGCCTGGATGAGGGCCCAGGTGGCGTCGTAGGTGGAGCCGCCGTACGCCTCGTAGGACTCCTTGAAGCCGGCGGCCTTGTAGTCGGCGATGAACTTCTTGGCGGAGGCGAGCTGTTCGACGGGCTTGCCGACGGAGGACGCGTAGTCGCCCTGGGCCCGCTTGTTGAGTTTGATGTAGTCGGCGCTGTACATGCCGTCGCCGCCCATGAGGGGGACGGTGACGCCGCCGTCTTTCAGCTGCTGGCTGAGCGGGCCGGAGGCGGGGTACTCGCCGCCGTAGAAGACCATGTCGGGGGCGGCGGTCTTGGCCTTGGAGACGACGGCCTTGAAGTCGCGGTCGTCGGGGCTGATGTGGTCGGTGCCGACGACGGTGCCGCCGAGTTTGGTGAACTGGTCCTTGAAGGAGGAGGCCAGTCCGGTGCCGTAGGTCTTCTGGTCGTCGATGACGTAGGCCGTCTTGGCCTTCATCTTCTCCCAGGCGTACTGGCCGTCGAAGGCGCCCTGCACCTCGTCGGTGGTGGCGGTGCGGAAGTAGGTGGGGAATTGGCGGGTGCGCTTGTTCTTCTTCCAGTCCTTGCCCTGGGTGAGGTCGGGGGTGGTGTTGGCCGGGGATATCAGGGTGACGCCGTTTTGCTGGGCGACCTGTTGCATGGACTGGGCGACGCCGGAGTTGAGCGGGCCGACGATGCCGAGGACGGCGGTGTCGCCGGCGAGTTTGGTGGCGTTCTGCTGGCCGACGTTGGGCAGCGCCTTGTCGTCGAGGGGTTCGAGCTTGAAGGTGACGCCTTTGACCTCGCCCGTCTTGTTGGCGATGTCGACGGCGAGTTGGGCGGAGTTGCGGATGCCGAGGCCGAGGGCGGAGAGTTCGCCGGTGGTCGGCGCGTCGAGGCCGATGACGACGCTGGTCTTCCCGTCGTCGGCGGCGTTGCCGTCGCCGCGGGATCCGCAGGCGGTGAGGGTGAGGGCGCCGGTGGTCAGTGCGGTGGTGAGGAAGAGCAAGGAACGGTGACGCACGATCAGTCCTTTCCTTGGCCGCGGCCACGGCTGACGCCTGGCCGGATCGCGCGCCGGGCCGTACGGGACGGTGCGAGGGGCGTGCGCGGGGCGCCCGGCGGCGCAGTGACTGGCGGTGAACTCTAGAGTGCGCCGCGGCTGGCCGGAACTGACGCTGTCGAGCTTGTGACGCTCTTGTTATGACCTTCTATGAGCGTTTTGCCGTCACGCTCCTTACCGGGTGGGTCGGCGGAGCGGAGGGCCAACTCGCACTTCTGGCGCGGAGTTGGGGCGGTGGCGTTGCCGTGACGTCCGGGAACCGCAGGACGCGGCTCGGGGGTGGATGTTCGGCCGGGCGACCGACCGGCGCGCGCGTCACGCAGGGTCACGGGACGGCGAACGGCCCCGCCCCGGGGATCCGGGACGGGGCCGTGACGGCCGGCGCCGGGGCGCCGGCCGGTTGGCCGGTATCCGACGTCAGGCGCGGTACATGCCGGGGTCGGCGTCGCGCAGCAGGCAGGTCAGGCGGGCGCTGCAGACCCGCTTGCCCGCTTCGTCGGTGAGGGTGACCTCGTAGGTGGTGGTGGACCGGCCGCGGTGCACGGGCGTGGCCACGCCGGTGATCAGTCCCGAGCGGACGCCGCGGTGGTGGGTGCAGTTGAGGTCGACGCCGACGGCCGCCTTGGTCGGGCCGCCGTGCAACATCGCGCCCACCGAGCCGAGGGTCTCGGCCAGCACCGCGGAGGCGCCGCCGTGCAGCAGTCCGTAGGGCTGGGTGTTGCCCTCGACGGGCATGGTGCCGACGACGCGCTCGGGGCCGGCCTCGGTGACCCGGATGCTCATCCGCTCGCCCAGGTGTCCGGCGGAGAACAGGGCGGGCAGGTCGACCCCGATGCCGGCCCACTGGTCGAGGATCTCCTGCGGGAACGTGGTCGTGCTCTGCTCACCCATGGACTGCTCCGTTTCGCTCGCCCTCGAACGTGCCCTTGATCGTCGCGGATCTGGGCCCGTTCCTATCAGGTCTTCGGGCGGGCACCCGTGGCGGGGTGCCCGTTGGCGGCCGGGGCCGCGTGCCGTCCCCCGGCGCTCAGCCCTCCGGCGCGGCCTCCAGCCGGACGACCACCGACTTCGAGGCCGGGGTGTTGCTGGTGTCCGCGGTGTGGTCCAGCGGGACCAGGACGTTGGTCTCCGGGTAGTAGGCGGCGGCGCAGCCGCGGGCGGTGGGGTAGTGCACCACCCGGAAGCCGGGGGCGCGCCGTTCGCTGCCGTCGGTCCACTCGCTGACCAGGTCGGCGTAGGCGCCGTCGGCGAAGCCCAGTCGGTCGGCGTCGTCGGGGTTGACGAGGACGACCCGGCGGCCGTTCTTGATGCCGCGGTAGCGGTCGTCGAGGCCGTAGATGGTGGTGTTGTACTGGTCGTGCGAGCGCAGCGTCTGCAGGAGCAGCCGGCCTTCGGGGGCGGTGGGGAACTCCACCGGGGCGGCGGTGAAGTTGGCCTTCCCGGTGGCGGTGGGGAAGCTGCGGCTGTCCCGGGGGGCGTGCGGCAGGGCGAAGCCTCCGGGGTGGGCGACCTTGGCGTTGAAGTCCTCGAAGCCGGGGATGACGCGGGCGATCCGGTCGCGGATCGTGGCGTAGTCCTGCTCGAAGTCCTCCCAGGGGGTGCTGCTGCGGTCGCCCAGGACGCGGCGGGCGAGGCGGGCGACGATGGCCGGCTCGGAGAGCAGTCGGGGGCCGGCGGGCTCCAGGCGGCCGCGGGAGGCGTGCACCATGCCCATGGAGTCCTCGACGGTCACGAACTGGTCGCCGCTCGTCTGGCGGTCGCGTTCGGTGCGGCCCAGGGTCGGCAGGATCAGGGCGCGGGCGCCGGTCACCGCGTGGGAGCGGTTGAGCTTGGTGGAGACGTGCACGGTGAGGCGGGCGCGGCGGACGGCGGCCTCGGTGACGTCCGTGTCGGGGGTGGCGGAGACGAAGTTGCCGCCCATGGCGAAGAAGACCTTCGCGTGTCCGTCGCGCAGGGCGCGGATGGCGCGGACGACGTCGTAGCCGTGCTCGCGGGGCGGGGCGAAGCCGAACTCCTCCTCCAGGGCGTCGAGGAAGGCCGGGGCGGGCCGTTCGAAGATGCCCATGGTGCGGTCGCCCTGGACGTTGCTGTGGCCCCGTACGGGGCAGACGCCGGCTCCGGGGCGGCCGATGTTGCCGCGCAGCAGGAGGAAGTTGACGACTTCCTGGATGGTGGGGACGGAGTGCTTGTGCTGGGTCAGGCCCATCGCCCAGCACACGATGGTGCGTTCGGAGGCGAGGACCATGGCGAGGGCGCGCTCGATCTCGTCGTGGGTGAGGCCGGTGGCGCGCAGCGTGTCGTCGGCGTCCTCGCCGGCGCGGGCCAGGGCCGCGAACTCCTCGAAGCCGTGGGTGTGTTCGCGCAGGAAGTCCTCGTCGAGGGCGCCGTCCGTCTCCAGGATGCGCCGGTTGAGGGCGCGGAAGAGGGCCTGGTCGCCGCCGAGCCGCACCTGGAGGAAGAGGTCGGTCAGGGCGGTGCCGCCGCCGGCCAGGCCGCGCGGGGTCTGGGGGTTCTTGAACCGCTCCAGGCCGGCCTCGGGCAGCGGGTTGATCGAGATGATCTTGGCGCCGCCGGCCTTCGCCTTCTCCAGCGCGCTGAGCATCCGAGGGTGGTTGGTGCCCGGGTTCTGGCCGGCGACGATGATCAGGTCGGCCTTGTAGAGGTCCTCCAGCAGGACGCTGCCCTTTCCGACGCCGAGGGTGTCGGTCAGTGCCGAGCCCGAGGACTCGTGGCACATGTTGGAGCAGTCGGGGAGGTTGTTGGTGCCGAACTCGCGGGCGAAGAGCTGGTAGAGGAAGGCGGCTTCGTTGCTGGTCCGGCCGGAGGTGTAGAAGACGGCCTCGTCGGGGGAGTCGAGGGCGGTGAGCTCCTCGGCGATGAGGTCGAAGGCGCGCTCCCAGGTGACCGGCTCGTAGTGCTCGGCGCCCTCGGGGAGGTACATGGGGTGGGTGAGGCGGCCCTGCTGGCCGAGCCAGTAGCCGCTGCGGGTGGCGAGGTCCGCGACCGGGTGGGCGGCGAAGAAGTCGGGGGTGACCCGCCGCAGGGTGGCTTCCTCGGCGACGGCCTTGGCGCCGTTCTCGCAGAATTCGGCGGCGTGCCGCTTGTCGCCCTCGGGCCAGGCGCAGCCGGGGCAGTCGAAGCCGTTCTTCTGATTGACCCGCAGCAGGGTGAGGGCGGTGCGGCGCACGCCCATCTGCTGCTGGGAGATCTTCAGCGCGTGGGTGATGGCCGGGATGCCGACCGCCGAGTGCTGGGGCGCGCTGACCTCGGGCGCGTCCTGGACCGGGTCCGAAGCGGGCGGCTTGCCTGCCATGGCGCTCTCCCTGGGGTCGTGTGCCGGGGGCCGCCGGGTCGCGGCGGATCGTTGCCGTACACATCTGATTCGTGCGCCTCCGATCCTGTCATGGACGGGCCGGGGCGAGTAAGGGGACCGCGCGGCGGTGGGCACGGCGCGGCAGGGGCCCGGGCGCTCTGCGGGCCGGTCCGTCGGCCCGGCGGATCCCGCCGCGGCGGGGATTGTCAGTGGACCGTGGCAGGATCGGGGGCGTGGCAGGAAAGGCAGCGAAGATGAGCGAAGCGACCGGCACCGAGGCGGCGGGCAGCCGTCCACGCCTGCTCCTGATGGACGGGCATTCCATGGCGTACCGGGCGTTCTTCGCCCTGCCCGTGGAGAATTTCACCACCGCGACCGGGCAACCGACCAACGCGATCTACGGCTTCGCGTCGATGCTCGCGAACACCCTGCGTGACGAGGCGCCCACGCACTTCGCGGTGGCGTTCGACGTCTCCCGCAAGACCTGGCGCTCCGAGGAGTTCCCCGAGTACAAGGCGAACCGCTCCAAGACGCCCGACGAGTTCAAGGGCCAGGTCGAGCTGATCGGCGAGCTGCTCGACGCGATGCACGTCAAGCGCTTCGCGGTGGACGGCTTCGAGGCCGACGACGTGATCGCCACGCTGGCCACCCAGGCCACCGCCCAGGGCTTCGAGGTCGCCATCGTCACCGGCGACCGCGACTCCTTCCAGCTGGTCTCCGAGGACGTCACGGTCCTCTATCCGACCAAGGGCGTCTCGGAGCTGACGCGCTTCACCCCGGAGAAGGTCGCCGAGAAGTACGGCCTGACCCCCGCCCAGTACCCGGACTTCGCGGCCCTGCGCGGCGACCCGTCGGACAACCTCCCGGGCATCCCGGGCGTCGGCGAGAAGACCGCCACGAAGTGGATCAACCAGTTCGGTTCGTTCGCCGAGCTGGTGGCGCGCGTCGACGAGGTCAAGGGCAAGGCCGGGCAGAATCTGCGCGACCACCTGGAGTCGGTCAAGCTCAACCGCCGGCTGACCGAGATGGTCCGCGACGTCGAGCTGTCCTGCGGCCCCTCCGAGCTGACCCGCGCGCCCTACGACCGCGAGGCCCTCAAGGTCTTCCTCAACGCCCTGGAGATCCGCAACCAGGGCCTGCGGGACCGCCTCCTGGCCGTGGACCCGGGCGCCGCCGAGAGCGCCGAGCCGGTCGAGCCGGCCGCCGGCGTCGAGGTGGACGGCACGGTCCTCGGCACCGGTCAGCTCGCCCCGTGGCTGGCCGAGCACGGCACCGGACCGCTGGGCGTGGCCACCGTCGACGTGTGGACGCTGGGCAGCGGCAGCGTCGCCGAGGTGGCGCTGGCCACCGGGCACGGCCCGGCCGCCTGGTTCGACCCGTCCCAGCTGGACGAGGCCGACGAGCGGGCCTTCGCCGCCTGGAGCGCCGATGCGGCCCGCCCCAAGGTGATGCACAACGCCAAGGGCCTGATGCGGGTCTTCGGCGAGCACGGCTGGCGCATCGACGGCGTCGCCATGGACACCGCACTCGCCGCCTATCTGGTCAAGCCCGGCCGCCGCTCCTTCGCGCTGGACGCCCTCTCCATCGAGTACCTCGGTCGCGACCTCGCCCCGGCCGCCGCCGGCGACGGGCAGTTGGCGTTCGGCGCGGACGAGCAGGCCGAGGCGGAGGCCCTGATGGCGCAGGCCCGCACGGTCCTGGACCTCGGGACGGCCTTCGGCGCGAAGCTGGCCGAGGTCGGCGCCACCGACCTGCTGCGCGACGTCGAGCTGCCCACCAGCGAGCTGCTCGCCCGGATGGAGCGGGCCGGCATCGCCGCCGACCGCGGCTGGCTGGAGCGCATGGAGCAGCAGTTCGCGGGCGCCGTGCAGCAGGCCGTCAAGGAGGCGCACGCCGCCGCCGGCCACGAGTTCAACCTCGGCTCGCCCAAGCAGCTCCAGGAGGTCCTCTTCGGCGAGCTGGCCCTGCCCAAGACCAAGAAGACCAAGACCGGCTACACCACCGACGCCGACGCACTGGCCTGGCTGGCCGGCCAGACGGACAACGAACTCCCGGTGATCATGCTCCGGCACCGGGAGCAGGCCAAGCTGCGCACCACGGTCGAGGGCCTGATCAAGACCATCGCCGCGGACGGCCGGATCCACACCACCTTCAACCAGACCGTCGCCGCCACCGGCCGCCTGTCCTCCACCGACCCCAACCTGCAGAACATCCCGGTGCGGACGGACGAGGGCCGGGCGATCCGCCGCGGCTTCGTCGTCGGCGAGGGCTTCGAGTCGCTGCTGACCGCCGACTACAGCCAGATCGAGCTGCGGGTGATGGCGCACCTCTCCGAGGACGAGGGCCTGATCGAGGCGTTCACCTCCGGCGAGGACCTCCACACCACCGTCGCCTCGCAGGTCTTCTCGGTCGACAAGACCGAGGTCGACCCGGAGATGCGCCGCAAGATCAAGGCGATGTCGTACGGCCTGGCCTACGGACTCTCCGCGTTCGGGCTCTCCCAGCAGCTGGGCATCCAGCCCGACGAGGCCCGCAAGCTGATGGACACCTTCTTCGAGCGGTTCGGCGGGGTGCGCGAGTACCTCCAGCGGGTCGTCGAGGAGGCCCGCGCCACCGGCTACACCGAGACGATCCTGGGCCGCCGCCGCTACCTGCCCGACCTCAACAGCGACAACCGCCAGCGTCGCGAGATGGCCGAGCGGATGGCGCTGAACGCCCCGATCCAGGGCACCGCAGCCGACATCGTCAAGATCGCGATGCTGCGGGTCGACGTGGCGCTGCGCGCGGCGGAGCTGTCCTCCCGGATGCTGCTCCAGGTCCACGACGAAATCGTGGTCGAGGTGGCTCCCGGCGAGCGGGCCGCGGTCGAGGATCTGGTCCGCAGGGAGATGGCCGCCGCCGTCGAACTCCGCGCCCCGCTCGACGTCTCGGTCGGCTCCGGCGAGGACTGGGAGTCGGCGGCGCACTGACCGCCGCCCGGGGCGTACGGTGCCCGCGCCGTACGCCCCGTCCCGGGCCGCCGCGTCAGGCGGCCCCGGCGCCCGCCGGACACCCGGGCGCGGTCCCGTCCGCCGCGGCGCCGCGTAGCCGGGCCCTGCGGACCACCAGCCGGAACGCCGCCGCACAGGCCAGCAGCCCCGGTACGAGCCCGGCGCCCGCCCCGAAGAGCAGGTCCGGCAGGTAGTCGAACCACCCCACCGCCGCCCCGTGGACGGCATACGCCCGCACCGTGCGGTAGCCGGCGCCCAGCAGCACCCCCAGGACGACCGGGGCGGCGAGCAACACCCGCAGCCGCAGCGACAGTTCGGGAGCCGCGCGCCCCGCGCCACCCCCGCCCGCCGCGGGGCGCCGCCGCAGCGCCGTCCACAGGAACCACCCGATCCCCACCAGCGCCAGCGCCGAGGTCCCGTACTGCA
>LIQL01000754.1 GCA_001418405.1 Streptomyces diastatochromogenes
TGCGCGCGGGGGCCGGGCGCGACAGGAGGCGCGGGGAGCCGCTTCGAAGGGGCCGTACCGGGACGACCGAGGAGCGGGCCGCGGGCGGGGACGTGAGGGAGGGGCGGTGCGCGGGGTCAGCGTGCGGTGGAGTCGTACCGTTCCTTCACCAGCTCCAGGTGGAGCCAGCTCTCCAGGGCGTGCACCCCGGGGGCGGACCGCAGTTCCTCCAGTGCCGTCAGGACGTCGGGCAGGCTCGCGCCGCCCACCGTGCCGATCAGGTCGGCCCGCCCCACGCACTCCGCGGCGAACTGCACCGTCTCGGCGGCCACCAGCCGGGCCACGTCCGGCCCGGTGCCCGACCGGCGCAGCGCGAACCCCGCGAGGTACCCCAGGCCCACCGCCCCGGGACTGGTCAGCGCCACGACCCGCAGCATCCCGGCCTCCAGCAGCCGCAACGACCGGGCCCGCGCCGCCGCCGGGGACATCCCGACGCGTTCCGCCAGGTCCGCGTAGGACGTCCGGCCGTCCGCCTGGAGCGCCTGCATCAGGGTGTGGTCGGTGGCGTCGAGGTCGACCGCGGCCGGCGCGTCGGCGGGCAGGTAGGGGTCCTTGGCCACGCGCGTGTACGGGGTGGTGTCCACCTCCCGCACGCCGGGGAGCCGGGAGACGTCGGCCAGAAGGGCGCTCAGGGCGTCGAAGCTCTCCGTGCGCAGCTCCGCGACGATCGGCCGGCGGCCCGCCGTCAGCGTGACGAAGACCGCCTCCGGGAGCGCCGCGAGGGCCCGGGCGGTGGGTGCGGCCGGACCGTTGACCGCCAGCGCAACGTGCGCGCAGACCGTCCGCCCGAGGACCGCCGGGTGGACGATGCCGACGATCCGCACCACCCGGTCCTCCTGGAGGCGCCGCACCCGGGCTCGGGTGGCGGCCCGGGAGAGCCCGATCCGTGCGGCCAGCGTCTCGTACGACGTGCGTCCGTCGTGCTGGAGCAGGCGGACGAGCGCGAGGTCCGTGGGGTCAAGGGGGGCGGGGTTCATCGGTCGCCCAGTCTGCCACGCCGGGGCCCGCCGCTCCGCTCCGGGCGCCGTTTTCGGGGCTTTCGGCACACGGCTCCGCAGAAGGGACCCGGAGGCCCTTGCGCGGAATCCCGAAAAGCGTCGGAGCCGGTGATCCGAGCGGCACCGGAACCCGTCGGCCGGGAATCCTTTGAACCGGAAGACGCCGCACCGGAAAACGTCCAAAGGAGAACCATCCGCGGGGGAATGCCCCGTCCCGGAATCGTCCGAACGGGAACCGTCCGTATCGGAACTATTCCGTGGCGCGGGTCACGGTCGGTTGTCGGCCGTTCCGGAAGCCGCGGCCGTGGCCGACCGGGCGGCGACGCGCCCGGCGGACCGGCCGGCGAACGGCGGCGCACGGCAAGGGCGGCACCCGTGCGCACGGGTGCCGCCCTCGCTTTTCTCCGGACTCCCCCCTCGGGAGCTGCCGCCCTCCCAGTCGGCGTGGGAGGCGGCCTTCAACGGGGCTGTGCCCGGCCGGTTGTTTGCCCATCACCCCCCACGGGATCGAGCAATCCGGGCCGTGCGCACCGTCGTTGAATTGCCTCCAGCATTCCGTCCGGGCGGGGCCCCGCGCGACCCTTTTCAACTGTGGCCAAAAGGGCATGGTGACCGCGTGTGGTTGCGTGCATACTCAGGCGTGCCGGGGGCCGACGGAGATAACCAAAGAGTGGGGGTTCGGTGTTACGCGTCCATTTCAGTGGACTCGATCTGGCCCGCGTGCGGATTGCCGCGCGCCCGGATGCGCTGTGGGAGACGGTCTTAAGCTTTCACCGGCTACGTGACCGACGTGACGATTCCACGTTCGGCAGTTGGCGATCGGAAACCCGCGGAAGGTTGAATGGCGAAGCGCGTCTGCTGGCGCCGCTGGTGCCCACCCGCGGCTATTTCCCGGATTTCCTGACGCCCGCCGAGGGGCTGCTCGGCATGGGTGAGGCGCTCGCCGCGCTGCGCGAGACGCCGGTCGGTCGGCTGCACGCCGAACTCTCCCGTCTGGAACCCGCCGAGGGGCGCCCGCTCCCCGCCTGGATACGCGCCATGGCGGACGGCGAGACCCGCGCTCTGGGCCGCCTCGCCGGGATACTCCAGCGCTACCACGACGCGGCCGTCGCCCCCCACTGGCACCGCGTCCGCAGTCGGATAGAGGCCGACCGGGCCGCCCGCGGCCGGGCCCTGCTGGACGGCGGCGCGGACCGGCTGCTGGCGTCGCTGCCGCCGATGATGCGCTGGCGCCCGCCCGTCCTGGAGGCCGACTACCCGGTGGACCGGGACCTCCACCTCGGCGGCCGCGGACTGCTCCTGCTGCCCTCGTACTTCTGCCGCCGCACCCCGGTGACCTTCCACAACCCGGACCTGACGCCGGTCCTGGTCTATCCGGTCGAGCACCCGGCGCCCCGCCTCGCCCCACCGGTCCCGGCCGACCGCTCGCTGGGCCGGCTGGTGGGCCAGACCCGCTCGGCGATCCTGCACGGCATCGGCGTGGGCTGCACCACCAGCGAACTCGCCCGCCGCGTCGACGTGTCGCTGGCCTCCGCCAGTCAGCACGCCACCGTCCTGCGCGACGCCGGCCTGCTGTCCACCCTGCGCCAGGGCAATGCGGTGCTGCACACCCTGACGCCGCTGGGCGCCGCCCTGTTGCGCGGCGCCCACGCGGACGGGGCGGCGGTCTTCGAGCGCTGAGCCACCGGTCGGGCGCTGCGCGCGGCGGTCCCGTCCCGTCCCGTCAGTACGGCCGGTCCCCGGCGATCGCCACCCGTTCCGCGAGCCGCCGCTGCGTGCCGTAGTCGTGGACCGCGTAGTGCTGGGTGGCGCGGTTGTCCCAGAAGGCGACGTCCCCGGCCCGCCAGCGGAACCGCACCTGGAACTCCGGGACGTGCGCCTGCTGGAACAACCGGCGCAGCAGCCGGTCGCTCTCCGCCTCCGGCAGCCCCACGACCCGGGTGGTGAACGACGCGTTGACGAACAGCATCCGCCGCCCGGTCTCCGGGTGCCGGCGCACCACCGGATGCTCCACCGGAGGGAACTCCCCTTGGAACGGGGCGAGTTGGGCCGCGGAGAAGAATCGGGAGAAGCCCGGGAGATAGTCGTGCACCGCCCGCGCCCCATCGATCCGCTCCCGGATTTCCAGTGGCAAATTGTCGTACGCCGCGGCCATGTCGGCCCACATCGTGTCCCCGCCCGCCGCCGGAACCTCGCGCAGCTGCAACACCGCTCCCATCGCCGGCCGTTCGCGGAAGGTTACGTCCGTGTGCCAGACGTTCTCGAACGTCTGAGCGCCGGCGGCCGCCTTGTCAAACCGCACCACCTCCTTCGAGTCGCCCCGGGCGAGCAGCGGGTTGGTCTCCAACTCCCCCCAATTGGCGGCGAATTGACGCTGTGCGGCCGACGTGAGGTGCTGTCCGCGGAAGAACAGCACCTTCCACTCCAACAGGGCCCGGTTCAGCTCCGCCCGCAGCGCCGGGGACAGGGGGCGCGACAGGTCCGGCCCCCGGACCTCCGCCCCGATGGTGGCGGACTGCGGGACGACGTCGAACAGCTCGTACGGCCGGTCCGGCCAGTCGTCCGGGGTGCGGCGCAGGATCCGCCGGCCTTCGTAGAGGCCGTCGGCGGGGATGCGGTGGGGGCGCAGGGGCGGCGGGACGGATGCGGGCGCGTCGAGGGAAGTCGTCAACGGGTCCTCCTTGCAACGGAGTCGAGTGGGCGCACGGCCGCGGACGGGCGACCGTCGCGGGGCGGGGGAAGGGG
>LIQL01000755.1 GCA_001418405.1 Streptomyces diastatochromogenes
CGCGTTCGGCGAGCAGCGGACGCGGGTCCGCGTGGTCCGGTGCGGGCGCCGGTCCCCGTGGGGACGGCGGAGGAGAGGCGGGCGGGGGCGGACCGCCGGGTTCCAGGGGCGCGTGCGCGGTGGCGTCCCGGTGGCGGGGGCGCCCTTCGTCGGCCGTCGGGACCGGTTCCGCGAAGAGTTGGTCCATCAGCCGGCGCTGCATCCGCAGGCGTTCGCCGGCCTGGCGGGCGGCGGCCTCCGCGTAGCCGCGGACGGATTCGGCGACCAGCCCGTCGAGGTACTCGAAGCCGGACTCGGCCAGTTCGTACATCGCGGGCGCCGGAATGGCGACCTGCTGGCCGATCTCCGCCAGCCGGCGCCAGGCCAGGCGCACCCCCAGCCGGTAGATCGCCTGGAGGACGTCCAGGCTGCGGCCCTGGATGCCCTCGCCGCGCCCGAACTCCTGGAAGACCCGCGGGTGGACGTGCGGCCGGTCCGGGCCGGCGGTGAGGTGCCCGACGAAGTGCTCCAGGGACTGGCGGATGCCCACCAGGGCCCGCGGCTCCCCCGACTCGTCCGGGACGAGGGGTAGTTGGGGGTATTCGCGCCGGATCTCCCGGAAGATCTCCTGTGCCAGCGCGGGGACCTCCTGAAGTGCCAGGGCGGCGAACCGGCGCACCTGGGCGGACGGCACCTCCCGCCACGCCGAACGGACCGCGGTCACCACGGCGGCCGCCCCTACGCGCCGGGCCGGCCGAAGGTCACCAGGGGCACGTTCGGCTGCTCGGGGGTGGACTGCAGGGCGGCGACGATGCCCAGCGCGGCGCCCACGGCGAGGGCGGCGGCGGCCAGCGCGGTCAGTGCGGCGGCGAGCGTGCGGTGCATGGCGCGGCGATCCCTTCGTCGGCGGCGGGTACCGGGAGGACGGCGCGGGCCGGTACCGGAGAGCGGCACGAGGAGCGCGTCGACGGGCCCGCGGCGCGGGTCGGGCGGCCCTGCGGCTCCGCGGCCCGCGTCGGGCAGGCGGCTCGGGAGACCGGCGTCAGTGCCGCGTTCCCACCGCGCGGCGCCGCTTCGGTCACGGTGCCTGCCGAGTGTGGAAGGGCATTGACGCGCTGTCAAGGGTTCCCTTACGTTCCCGGCCCATGGCGCCGCGTCGCGGCGCCATGGGCCGGGAA
>LIQL01000756.1 GCA_001418405.1 Streptomyces diastatochromogenes
GAGGGTGGCGGGGTGGGTGGCAGTTGGCTGCCGGCGTCGACGATCCAGACGCGCAGACTTTCTTCGCGGGTCTGGGCACTGCGGGTCCAGGCACGGGTGAGGTCACGCAGTGCGGCAAGCTGCCGGACGCCGTGGTCGGTGTGTTGCTGTGGCCCTGTGTGGTCGGCTGGCTCAGCGAGGAGGATCACGTCGCTCACCGGTCGGGCGGGACGGAGGCCGTCTGCCGCACCGGTCAGTTCATGGGTCCAGGAGTCCGTACCGCTTGCCTCGGTGATGTGCTGGACGCGGCTGTCGGGGGTTGAGGCGAGCAGCGCTCGGGTCAGCCGGGTCACCAACTCGGTGGGGGCGTCGGCGGTGGGTGTGCTCAGCAGCCAGGACCGGTGCGTCGCGTTGTCGAGAGCCGCCTGGGCGGCGGAGGGCCGTCGCCCCTCTGATGCGGCGGGAGGAGGGGTACGGTCCGCCGTCTTCTCCGGGACGGAGTGGGCGGTGCGCTCTGCCACGATGAGGGACACGTAGGGCCGGTCCGCTGCGGTGTCGTCATACTGCCCGGTGGTCGCGAAGCCGCAGTCGGCGAGGAGTTCGGGCCAGCGGTCGTAGGGCACCAGTGGGCCCTCGGGGCGGACGCCCTGGTCGGTGGAGAGCCAGAAGGAGTCCAGCAGGCCGAACACCGGGGCCAGGAGTTCCACGCTGTGGGTCTCCAGGGCGATCAGCTGGCCGCCGTCGGCGAGCAGGGTGGCCGTGGAGCGCAGGGCGCGGGAGATGTCGCTCGTGGCGTGCAGGATGTTCGCGGCGATGACGAGGTCGTAGACGCCTGGTTCGAAGCCTTGGGCCACGGGGTCACCGTCTGCGTCCAGCACCTGGTGGGTGAGGAAGTCGTAGGAGTGGAAGCGTTTTTGGGCGGCGGGGAAGAAGGCGGGTGAGACGTCGGTGAAGGTGTAGTGGACACGCTCGGGCGGCAGGTGCGGCAGGAGGGCGGCGGTGGTGGCGCCGGTGCCCGCCCCGACTTCGAGGATGCGCAGCGGCCGGTCGACGGGCCACCGCTCGACGATGTCGCGGACCCAGCGGACGAGCGCATGGGTGTGCGGAGCGAAGAAGGTGCTGGCCTCGTAGAACCGTTGGACGAGGTTGTCGGACTCGGAGAAGAGCAGTTCCAGGGGGTTGGCGTCACCGGTGAGGACATCGGCGAGACGGCTCGCGCACACACCGTAGGTGAGGACGGTGACGGCCTGACCGGGGAAGTCCTCGAGCAGACGGCTGAACAGCTCTTCGGGGCGTGGCACGGCCGGAATGCTCCAGGCGTCGGGCCCGGTGGCGGTGAGGGTGCCGTGGCTGACGGCCTGGAGCAGCAGGACGTCGAGGAGCTTCGCGTGCCTGGGCTCGACTCCTGCGTCGACGAGGTCGGTCAGGCCGAACGAGGAATGCTTCCGGGTCGGGAGCAGGTGGCGCACGGCCTGGGCCGTGAAGTGGGCGCAGACTTCGAGCAGACGGGGCCGGAGCGCGTCGCTGATCCGGTGCAGCCGGCTCAGGTCGGCGTCCTCCTGTGCCCTGACGACTGCCTGAAGTGACCGCGGGTCAGGAAGTGGGCTGCGGGCGGGTCCGGGCTGGCCGGGTACGGGCGCCGCGCGCAGGACTTCGGTGAGGCGGTCCAGCTCGTCCGCGGTCGTGGTCTCGAACCGTCGCAGTTCGCAGCCGAGCAGTTCCATGCACACGTCACCGTCGTCGTTGCACACGGTGATGTCCCACCGGGTGTCGGCGCCGGTGGTGCGGGTGACGTGGGTGAAGCCGGAGGAGGGCAGGGCCTGCCAGCTGCGGACGGTGGTGATGCGGGCAGGCAGGAACGGGGCGGGCCGGGCCGCGGTGAACATCAGCGGCAGGCAGGTCTGCAGGGCGCCGTCCACCAGTGTGGGGTGGGCGATGACTTCGTGTCCGGGCTCCGTCGGCGCGGTGGACTCGTAGCGTGCCAGGCTCTCGTCCGGCCCGGTGTGCAGGTGTGTGACGGTCCGGAACGCCGGCCCGTAGTCGAGCCCGGCTCGGTGGGCGGCTGCATAGTGCTCGAGGCCAGGGCGCTTGTCCGGCAGGCGGCGTTCCAGGGCGGCGATGTCCAGGCAGGGAGGCTGCGGGCGTAGCAGACTCCGCACACCGGCGCGGACGTGCTCGGTCCAGTCCTGTTCACCTGTGCGGCTTCGGATGGTGAGCCTGCCGTCCTGGGCGAGTTGGGTGGCCAGGTGGACGTCGTCCGCGTCCGAGGGGCTCGCCGAGTCGGCGCTCCAGTTGAGGGTCAGGGCCCGGTCGATGGCCAGGCCGGTGATTTCGAGTGGTGCGTCGTGCCGGCTCCGCGCGGCGGCCAGGGCCATCTCCACGAAGCCCGCGGCGGGCCAGACGACAGCGTCTGCGACCCGGTGGTCTTCGATCCAGGACAGCCGGTCGGTGTCCAGACGGTTCAGCCACGCAGCTTCGGGCCCGGCTTGGCGGGATCCGAGGAGGGGATGGCCGCCGGTGGTGTCCTCACCAGGGGTGTCTTCCTGCCACCAGGACTGGTCGCCGTTCCAGTGCCGCTCGCGCTGCCACGTCACCGCCGGCAGGTCGGCCACCGCGCCGGGGCGGGGGAAGTAGCTGTCCCAGTCCACCACCGCCCCGGCGGCGAGTACCCGCAGGACGGTCTGTCGCAGTGCGTCCGCGTTGGCGAACGTCCGGGACAGTGTGGGGACGATGACCCCGGGGGCGTGGGCTTCGCCGGTGGCACGTCGCAGATAGGCGGTCAGCGCGGGGTGAGGGCCGATCTCGACCAGGACGTCGCAGGCGGCGTCGCCGGCTGTCAGTACGGTGGCGGCCTGGTGGAAGCGGACAGGGCGGCGGATGTTGTCCCACCAGTATGCGGCGTCCAGGTCGTCTCCTGAACCGGTGCGGCCGGTCACCGTGGAGATCATGGGTATACGGAAGGACCCCGGGGCCAGGGATTCCAGTGCACGGGTCAGCTGGTCACGCACGGGGTCCATGGCCGCCGTGTGGAAGGCGTAGTCCAGGCCCAGGTCGCGGAAGAAGACGCCGTCGGAATCCAGTGCGGCGCCAAGGGCCGCGAGGTCCTCGTGCGAGCCTGCCAGGGTGACGTCTTGGTCGGAGTTGATCGCGGCGATCTCCACGCGGTCGTGCAGCCGATCCCGCTCGAGCCGTTCCCTGGCGGCATGTTCGCTCAGGCCCACCGCGGCCATTCCCCCCGATCCTGCGGTGGCGGCCTGCGCCAGGCTGCGGGCGGCGATGACACGGCAGGCCTGGGCCCGGGTGAGGCCGCCTGCGCAGTACGCGGCGGCCACTTCCCCGACGCTGTGTCCCATGACGGCGTGCGGATCGACGCCTCGGGCGGACAGTGCGGCGACCAGACCCGCCTGTACGGCGAACAGCACCGGCTGCGCGACTTCCGTACGGTCCCAGCGGGAGGCGTCGGGACAGGCCAGCTCCTCGCGCACACTCCAGCCGAGCAGGGGCTCAAGTTCGCTGCTGACGGCTTCGACTTCCGCGGTGAAGGCGCTGTCCTGGCCGAGGAGTTCGGCCCCCATGCCCGCCCACTGCGAGCCGTTCCCGCAAAAGACGAAGCCGATCCGGCCTCCGCCCACGAGGCGTTCGGTGGCAGTGTCGATCCCCTGGCCTCGTGCCGCCCGGGCCAGGACTTCGGCGGCCTGGGTGAGACCGGTCGCGAAGAAGGCCGTGCGGTGGCGGCGTCGGGTCCGTCGTCGGCACGAGGTGTAGGCGGCGGCGTACAGGGCCTCGGGCCCCTGGGAGGGATCGGCGGCCAGTGCGGTGAAGTGCTCCGCCCAGGACTCCAGGGTGGCGGTCAGCGCCTGGGGCGTGTGCGCGGAGACGATGATCGGCAGCGGCCGTGCCGCGGTGCTGACGGCCGGCGCGGCGGCGACCTCGCCCACCGCGGCGTTGTCGGCGGCATCCGCCAGGGCTGGTGCCGCGGCCGGTACGGGCGGTGAGGCGAGGACGGCGTGCGCGTTGGCACCGCCGATGCCGAAGGAGTTGATGCCGACCACGACACGGCTGGTGCCGGGAACGGGACGGGCGGCGAGTACCGGTCGCAGACCGAGGCGGTCGAAGTCGATCTTCGGGTTGGGGGGATCGGCGTGCAGAGTCTGCGGTATGGAACGAGATCGGATCACGACCAGCGACTTCAGGAGCCCCGCCATCCCGGCCGCTGCCTCAAGGTGCCCGAGATTGGACTTGATCGAACCGATCGGAAGCGGTGCGTCGGCACGGTGGCTGCCGAGTACCTCCCCCAGCGCCGCGGACTCGACGGGGTCGCCGACCAGGGTTCCGGTGCCGTGCGCCTCCAGGTAGGACACCTCACGCGGGTCGATGCCGGCGGTGGCGTACACGCGGCGCAGGAGTGCTGCCTGGGTGCGTGCACTCGGCGCGGACAGGCCCACGGTGCGCCCGTCGGAGTTGAGTGCGGTGGCCAGGATGACGGCGTGCAACCGGTCGCCATCGGCGAGCGCCGCGGCCACGGGTTTCAGGACGAGCATCACAGCGCCCTCGGAGCGTACGAAGCCGTCGGCGGCGGCTCCGAAGGGGTGGCAACGCCCCGTCGGGGAGAGCACTCCGGCCTGCTCGAAGCCGACGAAGAGGCCCGGTGACAGCATCAGGTTCACCGCGCCCGCCAGGGCGAGCGGGCTGCGTCCGGTACGCAGGTGCTCGCATGCCTGGTGCAGCGCGGTCAGGCCGGAGGAGCAGGCAGTGTCCACGGCGTTGGACGGGCCGGTCAGATCCAGTTCGTACGAGACGCGGTTGGCCGTGGTCGACAGGAATCCACCGGTCGCGGTGTAGGGGTTGCTCGAACGCAGGCGGCGGGCCTGCAGGTCGGCGTAGTCATGGCTGGAGACGCCGGTGACGACGGCGGTTTCGCTGCCCGCCAAGGAATTGATGTCGAGGGCGGCGTCGTCGAGGGCCTCGACCGCGCACTCAAGCAGCAGACGCTGCTGCGGGTCGATACGGGAGGCTTCCTTGGGAGTGACGCCGAAGTACGAGGTGTCAAAGCCGGTGACTTCTGGTTCGGGCAGGAAACCGCCCGCCGTGGAGTGGAACTTACCCGGTTTCCCGGGACCACGGGCTTGATGGGCGCTGAGGTCGAAGCGGTCCGAGGGCATGGTGCCGACCAGGTCGCGCCCTTCGTGCAGGGCCTGGCCGAGCTGGTCCAACCGGTGGATGCCACCCGGCAGGCGCAGGCCCACC
Source organism: Streptomyces diastatochromogenes (assembly GCA_001418405.1). Taxonomy (GTDB): domain Bacteria; phylum Actinomycetota; class Actinomycetes; order Streptomycetales; family Streptomycetaceae; genus Streptomyces; species Streptomyces albulus_C. The sequence goes on from LIQL01000756.1 coordinate 5,227, forward strand.
CCGACCACCGCCACCGCATCAGCAGGCAGGCAGGCGGGATCGGAGGCGGTGGTGTACGCAGAGGAGGGACGGGGTTCAGCCATGGGGGGTCTCCGTGTAAGCGGCGCAGGTCCGGGTCTCAGTGATGGTGACGCAACAACTGGGGATGTTGGTTCGGCAGTCACGTACTGAGGCGATTGTTCGGACCAGGCCGCGGTGTTCACTCCTGGAGCCGTCAGGCCGAGGCGCTACCCGGTCGGCCGCACGGGCTTCCGGCCCCATACGGAGACGGCGTTCATGCCGAGATCCGTGAAGCCCGGATGGTCGATCAGAGACAGCGCCGCGTCCAACTCCCCGGCCAGGGCGACATTGCTCAGGGCCGCGAAGTCGCGGAGTTGGGCAAACGACAGACGCCAGAACTCATCCGCAGGACCGCCGTCACCGATCATCACCGGCTGCACTCTCATGCCGCCGAAGGTGAAGCCGCCGTCGGTCACCAGGGCTTGCAACCGTCGGCCCAGGCGGAGATCGCTGCCCTGGGAGACCCCGAGGGTCTGCTCGGCAAGGCGCAGCCCCTGACGCATCACCGGGTGAGGGGAGGCATCGGCGGGCCCCAGATCGAGGTCCTCGACCAGGAGGAGACCACCGGGACTCAGCCACTCGGCCATGGCAGCCAGCACGTGTGCGGGGTCGGCCAGATGGCACAGGACCATCCGGGCGTGGATCACCTCGAAGGAGTCGGCGGGAAAGCCGTCCTGGGTCACATCGTGGCGCAGGACGGTGATGCGCTCTTCGGCCGCGAGCCTCTCGAAGAAGCGGGTGTCGATATCCGTCGCGGTGACGTCACCGTTCGGACAGACCCGGGCAAGTATGCGGGCCACCGACCCCGCACCTGCCCCGACTTCCAGACAACGGGCTGTGGCGGGCACGCCTGCCTGCCTCAAGTATCGCTCGGTGAGCGGATCCCACAGGTCCTCCAGTGCACGCAGCCGGCCCTGCTCACCGGCCTTTTGATGCCCGAAAGCCCCGGTCTCGTAGCCGGGCGCCGTCTCGGGACCGGGCCGGCGCCCGGTGACGGGGTTGAGTCGGGTCATGGACAGGCCTCCCTGGGCCGAGTATCGAATGTGCTGGTCACAGCCACGCGTCGAGGGTCGCTACACGGGCGGTCGCCTCCGCGGCCGGACCGCGAGCCTGACGGGTCTCGTGGCCACGGAACGGTACCTCTTGCGGTGATCGATGCCGCACCCGACCGCCTGCGAGCTTGCACGCCCAGCGGGACCTCTGACGGCCAGTTCGTAGCGGCGCAGGGTGGCTTCGATGAGGACCTGGTTGACGCCGAGGCGCTGGCAGATGGCGGGCCAGGTGAGTTGTTGAGCGCGTAGTTCGCGGGCGTTCTCGGCCAGGCTGCGCCACGGCCGATGGCTCGTGAGCGAGCGGTGGTGACGGTTGCGGAGAGTTGACCGCCGCAGAGGTGGCGATGCTCAGCGAGCCAGTCCTCGTGCGCGCCCTGGCAGGGGGAGCACATCGGGAGGTGCTCCGCGCGGTGGAGGTGGTAGCCGCGGTCGGTGCCGCAGCAGCCGGTCCACTCGGGGATGGCGGCGGGGTCGTCGAGGGTGTCGTCGTCCCAGCACGTCGTCGGCGGCCAACCGAACCTCTTGGCGTCGGCTTTGGCTCGTTCGGAAGGGGCCCGGGGTGCACGAGCGCTGGGTGTAGAGGTCGCGCATCGACTGGTCGACGAAAGCGAGGACGATGCGGGCCTTGTCGTGGAGGAACCGCGTCAGCCTTTCGGGTTTCACCTCAAGTGCGGCGGCGAGCTCCCGTCGCCCGTCGAAAGTTCCCCTGTCCGGCGGGCGGGTGGGAGGTTCGGGGCCGGTCGGCTGAGGTTGGCGACCTGGCGGCCGGCCCCGAAGCGGTGTGTCAGTTGTAGTACCTGTTGATCTGCTTGCCGATGTGGTCGCGCTTGTAGGGCAGGACCTCTTCGGCATCGGTGCGGGCACCGTGGTAGGCGCCGTCGAGCAGGCCGCCGAGGGTCTTCCAGAACGCCTCTTCCGCGTCGTTGCGGATCTTCTCGGCGCGGTCGAGTTCCGCTTCTCGGGCGGCCAGGGCGGCGGCGACGTTCTGCTGCAGGTTCGCGCGGGCCTCGTCGCGGTTCGGTCGGGGACTCATGTGCTGCTCCTGGCGGTGATGGGGGGGGAGGATGGTGCTCGCCCCCTGCTCCGGTCGGAGCGGTAGGGAGCCCGGGGCGGCGGGCTGAGTTTGGTGACCTGGCCGCCGTCCCCGAGGCGTAGCTACGTTGGTGTGGTGCCGGTGTCGGGCGTTGGGGCTCCCCTTCGGCTGGGGGTTGGGCCGGGTTGGTGCCGGCCGCCGTGGTTCGGCGGGTGCGGCGGAGCTGACCCACCAACCCCATAACGCATACCCAGAGGATTCATTTCAAGGGTATGCATGCATCGGGACCGGAATCGAGACCGCCCCGGGCCCCCACAGCGAAGGCAACCGCCCCTGGCCCAAGGCGCCGGTCGGAATTACGTCGCTGCCGCCCTGCGCTGCCACGAACTGGCGGTCTGACTCCGGCCGGTGGCTGATCTGTCAGCTGGAA
>LIQL01000757.1 GCA_001418405.1 Streptomyces diastatochromogenes
CGCCGTCGACTGCACCCACACCGCCACCGCCCTCGTCGACGGCGTCGACACCCTCCGCACCGCAGCCGACCACGCCACCGACGACCCCCAACAAGCCACCAAGGCCCTGGACACCCTCGACGCCGACCTGCACCGGCTCAGCGCCTCCACCGACGACCCCGAGCTCGCCGGAGCCGTCGACACCATGAGCACCGGCATCAAGAACGCCCGCCAAGCCCTCGCGGACGACGAGGCCCCCGACCTCACCCCCATCGGCAACTCCCTGGGCCGGATCACCAGCGCCTGCACCCCCGGCGACGAGGAATAATCACCTCCCATGGAGTCACAAACCGGCGACCACCCCGCGGCCCCCCGCCGCCTCGTCCTCGCCACCCGCAACACCGGCAAGATCACCGAACTCCGCGCCATCCTCGCCGCGGCCGACCTCGACGTCGAACTCGTCGGCGCCGACGCCTACCCCGACGTCCCCGACGTCAAGGAGACCGGCGTCACCTTCGCCGAGAACGCCCTCCTCAAGGCGCACGCCCTCGCCCAGGCCACCGGCCACCCGGCCGTCGCCGACGACTCCGGCCTCTGCGTCGAGGTCCTCGGCGGCGCCCCCGGCATCTTCTCCGCCCGCTGGGCCGGCCGGCACGGCGACGACCAGGCCAACCTCGACCTGCTCCTCGCCCAGCTCTCCGACATCGACGACGAACACCGCGCCGCGCACTTCGCCTGCGCCGCGGCCCTCGCCCTCCCCGACGGCACCGAACGGGTCGTCGAGGGCACCTTGGACGGCACCCTGCGCCGCACCCCCGCCGGCACCGGCGGCTTCGGCTACGACCCCGTCCTCCAGCCCCACGGCGAGAGTCGGACCTGCGCCGAACTCACCGCCGACGAGAAGAACGCCATCAGCCACCGCGGCAAGGCCTTCCGCGCGCTGGCACCGGTGGTGCGGGAGTTGTTGGGCTGAGACGTCCGGACAGCGCAATGGCCTGCGCATCGAACCTTCGATTCGCAGGCCATTTGCGAGTGCGGCCGGAGGGACTCGAACCCTCAAGGGATTTCTCCCACAGCATCCTAAGTGCTGCGCGTAGGCCAATTCCGCCACGGCCGCCAGCTCCCAGTCATCGTACCGGCCCCGCCACCGGCGTGGCGGGTGCGGATTAGCGGCTCGTGCGGCTGCGGCTGTCCGGGTGACCACCCCGGCACCAAGTGTCCGTGACCGCATGGCAGTTGGGGCACAGCAAGCGAAGGTTATCCCTACGGTCGTCGCTCCAGTCGCCGTTGATGTGGTCGATCTCCAGGGTCATGGGCTTCCCCAGCCATTCCGGGCCGACGCCGCATGCGGCGCACGCCTCGGGGGCGCCGACTTCGCGGAGCGCCCGACGCAGGAGGAGGGTGCGCGTCCGGCGCTTCCCCTCGTGCTTGATCAAGATGTCGTCGGGACGCTTGAGAGGAGTCGCGCTCGGCTTGCCGCGCTGGTGTGCCTGCCCCAGGAAGTGCGAGACGTCGAGGCCGTCCTGGTCGACCCACGTGGGGAACAGCGCGCGGATCCGGCTGTTGTACGGGTTCATGCCGAGTGCGCGGAGGGCGCCGGCGACGGACGTCGCCCCGGCGACCACCCGGCGCAGTTCGTCCGCGTCCGGCTTCGCTGGCGTCGCCCGCTGCTGACGGGGCATGTGCGCCACGTCGATACTGAAGTGGTCGAACCGACGGAACAGATGGCGGCGGAGAGTGCCGTACGGCCGAGTGCCCAAGAACGCGATGACCTCGTCGATGTCGGAGCATCGCGCGGCGGCCTCTGCCAGCCTCTCGCGGGTGTACCGCACGCCACTGCTCATAAGGCGGCACCCCTGCCGCGTCCCTTGCCGCGCCCTCGATAACTGTCCGTCGTCGAATGGCAGTTGGGGCAGAGGAAGCGAAGGTTCTCGATCCGGTTGTCGCGCCAGTTGCCGTCGACGTGGTCGACCTCCAAGGGGAGCGGCTTCCCCAGCCAGACCGGTTCGATTCCGCACAGGGCGCAGCGCTCCTTGGCTCCCAGCTCGCGCAGCGCCCTCTTGAGCCGGGTGTTCGACGTGCGCCTGGCCTGCGCTGACGTGGTCTCGACGAGGATCTCTTCGGCTGTCCGACGGCGCTGGTTGTCCCTCATGCGCGCGGTGCGGACGACCGGCGTGAAGTGCGAGGTGTCGATCCCGTACGCCCTGATCCTGCGGCTGATGTGCGTGTGGTGCCCACCGACGGCCTCAAGCCCGAGATGCCGGAGAACTCCGTACGTACTCGTCGAGGCGGAGACCGCGGCCTGGAGTGCTTCCCTCGTCCATCGCACCCCTTCCCGCTCGAAGTGCGACGTGTCCACCCCCAGCTTTCGCATCCGCTCTCTGAGGTAGTCCCGCTTCGAACTCCGCGGGTCCACCCCCAGCTTCCGCAACGCCTCCGACAGCGTCCGTGACGACGCTGCCGCGGCCTCCAGCCGTTCTCGGGTGTACGGGCTCGTCGGCATGGCTCCCCCTTCGTGGGCAGGAGAGCCGCAGGCCCCTCCGTGCGTTCTCTCGTCTGCCGAACTGGAGAACGATCGGAGGGGCCTGCGGTCACGCCGGAGCGGGTCGGGGGACCGGCCTCAGAAGCGCGGCTCCTGGGTGCGTTCGGCGATCAGGGCGAGGGCTTCTTCCTTGGTGGCGACCGAGGGCGGGGAGCCTTCGAGGGGTTGTCGGGCGGTCTCCTTCATGCAGGCGACGGCGACGACGCCGACGAGGGCGGCGCCCATCGTGTAGTAGGCGGGGACCATGACGTTCTTGTTGAAGGCGTCCATGAGGGCGGTGATGACCAGGGGGGTGGTGCCGCCGAACAGGGAGACCGCGAGGTTGTAGCCGATGGAGAGCGAGCCGTAGCGGACGCTGGTGGGGAAGAGGGCCGGCAGGGCGGCGGACATGGTGCCCAGGAGGCACAGCAGGCAGAGGCCGAGGAGGGCCATGCCGCATGAGACGGCGAGCAGGGAGCCCTGTTTGACCAGGAGGAACGCCGGGATGGCGAGGACCAGGAAGCCGAGCATGCCGGTCATGAGGAGCGGTTTGCGGCCGTAGCGGTCGTTGAGCCGGCCGACGGTGGGGAGCAGGCAGATGAGCACGACCATGGTGACCAGGAGGATCAGCAGGCCGTGGGCCTCGTTGTACTTGAGGGTGTCCGTGAGGTAGGTCGGCATGTAGGACAGGAGCATGTAGTCGGTGATGTTGTAGGCGCCGACCAGGGCGATGCAGAGGATGAGTGCCGGCCAGTGCTGGGTGAGGATCTCGC
>LIQL01000758.1 GCA_001418405.1 Streptomyces diastatochromogenes
GCGCCGGGCGGGGGCCGCCGGCGCCGGGGCGGGGTCACTTGGCGCGGTCGGCGGCGATCCGCTCGTAGAAGCGGAGGATTTCGAGGTTGTCGACGGAGCCGGGGTTGACGGCTTTTTCGAGGGGGGTGCCGGCCAGGAGGCGTTTGACCGGGACCTCGATGCGCTTGCCGGTGAGGGTGTGCGGGACGCCGGGGGCTTCGATGATCTCGTCGGGGACGTGGCGGGGTGAGAGTTGTGTGCGGATGGTGCGCTTGATGCGGTCGCGCAGGTCGTCGTCCAGGGTGGCGCCGGGGGCGAGGTGGACGAAGAGCGGCATCCAGTAGCCGCCGTCGGGGAGTTCGAGGCCGATGACGAGGGATTCGCGGATCTCGGGGAGGCGTTCGACGACCTCGTAGATGTCGGCGGAGCCCATCCGGACGCCCTGGCGGTTGAGGGTGGAGTCGGAGCGGCCGTGGATGACGACGCTGCCGCGGGAGGTGACGGTGATCCAGTCGCCGTGCCGCCAGACGCCGGGGTAGGTGTCGAAGTAGCTGTCGTGGTAGCGGGTGCCGTCGGGGTCGTTCCAGAACCGGGTGGGCATGGACGGCATGGGGTTGGTGACGACCAGTTCGCCGACTTCGTCGATGACCGGCTTGCCCTGGGGGTCCCACGCCTGGAGGTCGGTGCCCAGGCACGCGGCCTGGAGTTCGCCGATGTGGACGGGGAGGGTGGGGACGGCGCCGGCGAAGCAGCTGCAGACGTCGGTGCCGCCGCTGACGGAGGCGGTCCACAGGTCGGTGCCGGTTTCGGCGAAGGTTTCGTGCAGCCAGCGGAAGCCGTCGGGCGGGAGTGGGGAGCCGGTGGTGGCGACGCAGGTGACGGTGGAGAGGTCGAGGTCACGGGCGGGGTGCAGGCCGGCCTTGCGGCAGGCCATGACGTAGGCGGCGGAGGTGCCGAAGACGGTGGTGCGGGTGGCGGCGGCGACCTGCCACTGGGCGGCGGTGTCGGGGTGGCCGGGGCTGCCGTCGTACAGGACGATCGTGGAGCCGGCGAGGAGGCCGCCGACGAGGAAGTTCCACATCATCCAGCCCGTGGACGTGTACCAGAAGAAGCGGTCGTCGGGGCCGAGGTCGCAGTGCAGGCCGGTCTGTTTGAGGTGTTCGAGGAGGATGCCGCCCTGGGACTGGACGATGGCCTTGGGCAGGCCGGTGGTGCCGGAGGAGTACAGGACCCACAGCGGGTGGTCGAAGGGGACCTGGGCGAAGTCCGGCTCGGTGGCGTCCGAGGTCAGCTCGGACCAGTCGAGGGCCCCTTCGGGGGCGGGGGTGCCGAGCAGGGGGACGTGGACGACGGCGCGCAGCGTGGGCAGTTCGGCGCGGAGTTCGGCGACGGTGTCGCGGCGGTCGTGTTCCTTGCCGCCGTAGCGGTAGCCGTCGACGGTGAACAGGACGACCGGTTCGACCTGTTGGAAGCGGTCCAGGACGCTGCGGGCGCCGAAGTCGGGGGCGCAGGAGGTCCACACGGCGCCGACCGCGGCGGTGGCCAGGAGGGCGACCACGGCCTCGGGGACGTTGGGGAGGTAGCCGCTGATGCGGTCGCCGGGGCGGACGCCGAGGCGGCGCAGGGCGGCGGCCAGGGAGCCGACCTGGCCGCGGAGTTCGGTCCAGGTGACGGCGGCCGGCTGGTGGCGCTCGTCGACGTGGAGCAGGGCGGGGGCGTCGGCGCGGGCGGGGTCCTCGGCGGCGCGCAGGGCGTGTTCGGCGTAGTTGAGGGTGGCGCCGGGGAACCAGCGGGCGCCGGGCATCGCGCGGTCGGCCAGGACCGTGTCGTAGGGGGTGCCGAAGCGGACGTCGAACCATGCGGCGACGGCCTGCCAGAAGGTCGGGAGGTGGTCGACGGACCAGCGGTGCAGGGCGGCGTAGCTGGC
>LIQL01000759.1:0-7584 GCA_001418405.1 Streptomyces diastatochromogenes
TCCCGGGCCCGCCGGCGGGCCTCGGCCACGAGCGCGGCGTCCAGGTGCAGTTCACCGTCCTCGTGGGCGATGACGACGACGGGGTCGGGCAGCGTCTGCTGGTCGGACACGAAGCGCGCGAGGGCCTCCGCCATCCTCACGTCGCCCTTGACCGCGGCCGCGCGGGGCGTGTCGGTGCCGGTCGCGGTCACGCCCGGGAAAAGCTCGCCGGGCGTCGCCAACAGCACACCGGTCTCGCCGAGCGACGGCAGGACCTGTCCGATGTAGCTGAGGAACGCCGGGTTGGGGCCGACGATCAACACCGCGCGGCGGGCGAGCTGTTCGCGGTGCGCGTACAGCAGGTACGCGGCCCGGTGCAGGGCCACGACCGTCTTGCCGGTGCCCGGGCCGCCCTCCACGACGAGCACGCCGTGGTGCGGGGCGCGGATGATGCGGTCCTGGTCGGCCTGGATGGTCTGCACGATGTCGTGCATCCGGCCGGTGCGCGCCGCGTCCAGCGACGCCAGCAGGATGGCGTCCGCGTCCGCCTCTTCGTGGCCGGTGCGTTCGCGGTCGGTGAGGTCCAGGATCTCGTCGTGCAGAGCGGTGACCCGGCGGCCCTCGGTGGTGAGGTGGCGCCGGCGCCGCAGGCCCATCGGGGTGTGCCCGGTGGCGAGGTAGAACGGCCGGGCGACATCGGCCCGCCAGTCGATGACCAGGGGAGTGCGCTCGGCGTCGTCACGTCGGATGCCGATCCGGCCGATGTGGTGGTCGCGGCCGTCCCGGAACGCCAGTCGGCCGAAGCACAGCCCGTGTTCCCCGGCGTCGAAACCGGCCAGCAACTCGGCCTGTTCGGCGACCAGCACGTCCCGCTCCAGCCGTGCCTGGAACGTTCCGGAGGTCTGCGGGAGGGCTTGTTCCATGGCCGTCCGAGCCCCGGATCGCAGGGCGTCGAGGCGTTCGTGGAGCAGGTCCACGAATTCCTGCTCCTTACGCAATTCCTCGTTTGACAATTCGACTCCGCTCGAATAGACTGTGCAGTAACAAGTTTATTTGGGTTGATTTTTCGTGATATGCAAACGTTCAATATACGCGGAGAAATGACCCGGTTGTCAAACCCCGATCGCAGGTAATGCGTCGGGGTTTTTGCATTCCCAGTGGCCGGTGGTGGAGCAGGGGCCGTCCGGTGGCCGGCCCCTGTCTCACCCCAGCTCGGGGCCGTCCGGCCGGTCAGTCCGCGAGCCCCCGCGCGGCCGCGCGACTGAGCGGGCGGTCGCCGCTGGGCCGGGACCACCACAGGGCCTCACCCCGGGTCAGGCCCGGCAGCCGGTGTTCGGCGGACCGCACCCGACTGGCCGGGATCGTGCCCTTGACCAGCCATGACGTCAGCCCGCCCGCGGTCTCCCCGATGTCGGCTCCCAGCGCGGCGAGGCACGAGGCGACCGCCGGCAGCGCGTCGAGCGGGACGTCCACGTCGAAGACGTGACAGGGCTCGTAGACCCGGGTGCCGGCGCGTTCCAGGGCGCGGCCGAGGACGATCGGGGTCAGGCCCCGGAAGTCGCCGGCCGTGCTCACCGGGCTGGCGAAGCCCGAGCGGATGAGCGTGACGGTGCAGTCGGTGACCGCCCAGCCGTGCGGGCCCGAGCGGAGGGCGTCGTGCACGGTCTCCTCGATCGCGGTGTGGAAGGCGTGCGGAAGGGCACCCAGTTCGGTCTCGTACCGGAAGCCGACCCCGGCGTCGCGGGGCGCGGGCTCGACGCGCAGTCCGACGGTGGCCACGAAGCCGCTGGGGCTGGCCGCCTGCCGCCCCATCTCCTCGTACGCCTCACCGACGCCCGCGGGGCGTTCCAGGCAGACCGTCCGGCTGGGCTCGAAGACCGCTTTGATCCCGAAGTCGTGGGCCAGCGTCGCGGCGAGGATCTCCTTCTGGATCTCGCCGTAGAGGAGCACCGACGTGGCGCCGTCGGGCCCGGGGCAGGCGTGGAGAAGCGGATCCTGCTCGGCGAGGCGTTGCAGCGCCGCGTGCAGGCGGCCCGCCGCGCCGGGCGCCCGGTGCCGCGGGCGGACCAGCGTCCGCAGGGTCGGGGCGGGGAAACGGGGCGGGCGCGGACCGTCGTCCCGGCCGGCGGGGTCGGTGAGCCGATCCCCGACCCGGACCTCCGCCAGGCCGCTGACCTGCCCGATGCCGCCGGCCGTCAACTGCCGGGCGCCGTCGTCGCCGTGGCGCCCGGCGCCGCCGTGCCCGGCTCGTCCGACGACCTGTAGGGCGGTGATCTGGCCGGGGTGTGCCAGGGGCGCGCCGTCCGGGCCGTGCCGGTGCAGGGTCACCCGTTGCCGGGCCGTCAACGTGCCGGAGAACAGGCGCACGTAGGCGGTCTTCTTCCCGGACGCCCCGCGCTCGACGGCGAACACGGTGCCGCGGGGCGGCGTCGCGCCGGACGGGCCCGCACCCCCGTCGGCGGACGGCGGTCGCAGCAGGCCGGTGAGCCCGTCGACGAGCGCCCCGACGCCCTGACCGCTGCGCGCCGAGCCGAAGAAGACGGGATGCACCCGGCCCTGCCGGGTCTGTTCGGCGAGCGCCGTGCGCAGTGCGGCCGGGTCCGGGAACGGGCCGTCCACGACGCGGGCGAGCACCGTCTCGTCGACCTCGGCGAGGGTTTCGGCGACACGGGTGCGGAACTCCGCCTCGTCGTCGAGGACGTGGGGGAGCGCCCGGGCCGACGGCGTGCCGAGGTCTTGCACCGCCGTCATGGCGAGCGGGTGCGGGACGAGCTTGTGCCGCACGTCGCGCAGGAGCGCCTCCGCGCGGGCGCCCGAGCGATCGATCTTGTTGACGAAGAGCAGCACCGGGAGCCCCACCTCCCGCAGCGTCCGCATCAGGACGCGGGTGTGGGCCTGGACCCCCTCGACCGCGGAGAGCACCAGTACGGCGCCGTCCAGGACGCCGAGGACGCGCTCCACCTCGGCGACGAAGTCGGAGTGCCCCGGGGTGTCGATCAGGTTGACCTGGGTGCTGCCGGTCGTGAAGGAGGTCACCGCCGAGCGCACGGTGATGCCGCGCTGCCGCTCGATGACGCCGGTGTCGGTCTGGGTGTCACCGGCGTCGACGCTGCCGAGTCGGTCGATGGTGCCGGTGTCGAACAGCAGCCGCTCGGTCAGGCTGGTCTTACCCGCGTCGACGTGCGCGAGGATGCCGATGTTCAGGGTGTGCTGGATCTGCATGGATGCCGTGGTCCTCGAAATTCACCGTCCGGAAAGGGCGCTGGGGGTTTTCGAGGACTCGGCGCATGGGGGGCTCCTGCTCTGCTGGAGGTCGGTCGGCGCCCACCTTGCTGGCCCGGGCGCGGCATCCGCAACCGATTTATCCCGTGCAGTGGGGGCCGGAAGACGTATGTCCTCCGGCCCCCACCGGTCGTCGGGCCGCGCCCCGTCGGGCGGGCGGTCAGTGCTGGCGGTTGCGCCCCAAGGTGAAGCGGTAGAGGAGCAGGACGATGAGGGAGCCGACGATGGCGGCGATCCACGTGGAGAGGTGGAAGAAGCCGTTGATCGAGTGCACTCCGAAGATGACCTTGCCGAGCCAGCCACCCAACAGGCCGCCGACGATGCCGATCAGCATGGTGATCAAGCAGCCGCCGGGGTCCTTGCCAGGCATCAGGGCCTTCGCGATCGCGCCGGCGATCAGCCCGATCAAAGCCCAGGCGATGATTCCCATGTCCGCACCCTCTCCTCAAGACCGGTCAATGCGTAAAGACTGGTTCCCCCTTTCGGGGCCGTCACGCGGGCCTGGTTCAAACGGGTGATGTCTGTCGGTGCGTGCCGCACGGCGATGCGCCCCAGGGAGGGGGAGCGCCGGTGTGCGGGCGGCGGGCGGCGCCGGTTGATCGGTCGAGTTGATCAACCTAGGCTTATCACCATGACTCGCAGCTCGGACGTCGACGACCTGGCCGGTGTGCTCTACGGAAGCATCGGGCTGCTGGCCCGACGGCTCCGGCAGGTCCAGGAGCCCGGTGCGCTCTCGTTGCCCGAGCGTGCGGCGCTGGCACGACTGGACCGGGGCGGCCCGGCGACGGCGGCCGAACTCGCCCGGGCCGAGCAGATCACGTCCCAGGCGATGGGAACCACGTTGGGTGTGCTGGAGGCGCGCGGCCTCGTCGGCCGTCGTCGCGACCCGCACGACGGCCGACGCATCATCATGTCGTTGACCGACACCGGCGTCGAGGTGCTGCGGCACAAGCGCGACGCCCGGGCCCAGCAGTTGGCGACGGCCCTGGGCGAGCGCTTCACGGACGCGGAGCTGGCGACGTTGCAGGCGGCGGCCCCGTTGATCGAGCGGCTGGGCGACAGCTTCTGACGCCGGCCGCGTCGACGCGGGCGAGCATCGGGGCGCTGCGGACCGGCTGGTCACGGGCCGGGCCGGCGTCCGGCACGCCACGCCCGTCGCGGAGTGACGGCGAAACCCGCCGGTGGCTCCCCACCCGACAGTTCTCCACCCCATAGTTCTCCACCCGGCGGTGGAGCGGACGGGTGGAGAGTCGTGCCGACCGGTCCGACCTCGGGGCCGATGCCTCTCCACCCGTCCGGCTCCTAGCGTCGACGGCAGGTCGACGTCGTACCGGAAGGACCGGTGCCGGACCGCTGGAGGCCGTCGTGGGAACCGAGGGAACCGCACGTGCGCGAGGGGCGCAGCGGTGGCGCGCCGTGGGCGTGCCGCTGGCCGTCAACATCGCGCTGCCGATGGTCCTGTACTACGTGCTGCGCGCGCAGGACGTGGCCCAGTGGCAGGCCCTGTTGCTGAGCGGCGTGACACCGGCGGCGCACGCCCTGGGCACGGCGCTGGTGCGGCGTCGCATCGAGGTGTTCGATCTCCTCGTGGTCGTGCTGCTGGCGGTGTCGGCGGGCCTTTCGGTGTTCAGCGGCAGCCCCAGGGTGCTGCTGCTGAAGGACGCCGGCATCCCCGCCGTCCTGGGACTGTGGATCCTGGGCACCCGGTTCGCGGCCCGGCCCTTCGCGTTCCACTTCGCGGTCCGGCTGCGCGGCCCGTCCGGTGCTGCGGAAGCCGAGCGTGCCTGGGGTCAACTGCCGGAATTCCGGAGCGCATTGCGCGGGTTGACGCTCCTGTGGGGCGGCGCGCAGCTGCTCGATGCCGCGCTGAGCACGATGGCGGCGCTGGCCCTGCCGGTCGATCTGGTGCCGGTGCTCGGCAAGATCGAGTCCTTCACGATCCTCGGCGTGCTGGTGGCGCTGACCGTCCGCCGCAGCCGGGCCTTCCGCGGCCGGTACGGCATCGGGCTGTTCGGCGCGCCGGCCGTGGCGGGTGCCTCGGGTGCGGCCCCGATCCGCACCGCCGGTGACGCGATCGGGACGTGACGGCCGGCGCGGACGGTCCGACGGGGTAGTGGGGCGGCGGAGCGGGGGAGTTCGGCGCGGGTGGCGTCACGGGTCGGCCGGTCCGTCGTTGGACCGGTCGACAATCCGCTCTCCCCTCATCTGGAGCCCACATGAACTCCCTTGTACGTGGACGTCGTCGGGAACGCGTCCGTGCGGTCGCGGCCCTGGCGCTCGCCGTCGGATCGGTCCTGTTGCCGGTGGCCACCGCGGACGCCGCTGACCTCGGCATGATCACCTACACCACGCCGGCCGGTCGGGCCGCCACCCTCAAGCAGCCCGAACCCGGCCGTTGTTACGCCATCGCGGGGGCCGGCACGACCTCCAACCTCTCCCTGGTCGGGAAGACCGCCCACTTCTACGCCCGACCGAACTGCGCCGGACGTCCGGTCGCCGACCTCGGCCCGGGCAAGCACCGGAACCTGCGCTTCGCCTCGTTGCGCGTGGACGCCGACTGAGCCGGACCGGCACCGGGCGACGCCGGCGGGGTCCGCGCCCCGCCGGCTTCCGGGCGCCCGGCTACGACTGCGCCGGCCCGTTCTCGACGGGCATGCGGGCGAGCGGGGCCGGCTGCTGGAAGAAGTCCTTGGCGCGGACCATGGCGCGGTCGTCGTTCCGCACCTGGCCGGGGCGGGAGCCGTTGCCGAGCAGCACCCCGCCGAAGTGCATCCGCAGGTACGCCGCGGTGTGGCGGAGCGTGGTCACCAGTCCGTCGGCGCGGACCTCGTCCCGGTCGGCCATGACCGTCACTCCCCACAGCGTCCGGCCCGCCATCCGTTGCTCGAAGTCCGAGCCGGGGACCGTCAACCACCCCGACCAGTAGTCGAGGTAGCGCTTGGCCTGTGCGGAGAGCGTGTACCAGTAGAGCGGCGAGGCGAGGACCACGTCGGTGGCCCGGAGCGTGGCCTGTCGCAGCTCCTCCTCGTGCTCCCCGGGCGTCCAACCGTCGGACTCGTGGCGGCCGTCCTGGAAGTCGGGCAACGGCAGCCGGGACAGGTCCACCCAGTGCTGCGGTACGTCGGCGGGGAGTTGGGCCGCGGCGGTGCGGGCGAGGATCTCGGTGTTCCCGTCGGAGCGGGAACTGGCGAGGACGAAGAGGAACGAACGGTCCGCACCGGTGGGTGCGGCGTCGGGCGTGGCTCTGTGCGTGGTCATGACTGCTCCGGTCTCGGGTCCCCGGGTGCGGCTGCCGCGGCGGAACGGGCCGATCGCCGCCCGAAGAACGGGGTCGCTGACTTTCTTCGGTTCACCGTCTCCAACTCCCGTGCGCCGGCGCCTATTCCACGGCCGCGGCAGAGCGTCCGCACTGTGGACGGTCAGTGCCCCGCAGGCTGGTGGGCGGCGAACTGGTCGAGGAGCCGGGCCAAGGCGTCCTCGCCGAACATCAGCCGCAGGCTGGCGTCCGATGCGGTGGCGGAGACGGTGCTGCGCGGGAAGAGGGCCTCCTCGTACGCGGTGAGGGCGGCCTCGCGGTCGCCGGGGTGGGCGGCCAGCGCCCGGCCGAGTTCGGCGCCGTCCAACATGGCGAGGTTGGCCCCCTCGCCGGCGAAGGGCGACATCAGGTGTGCGGCGTCGCCCAACAGCGTCACACCAGGGGTGCGGGGCCAGCGGTGGCCGACGGGCAGTGCGTGGATGCGGCGCGGAACCAGCGGACCGTCGGCGTCGGCGATCAGCCTCCGCAACCCCTCGTCGAACTCCTCGAACCGGGCGAGCACGGTCTTCTTCGCGGTGGCCGGGTCGGCGCGGTCGAGGGTGTCGAGCCAGTCCTCGTCGGCCTTCAGCGCGGTGTAGACGTGCAGGCTGCCGTCGCCCTCGCGGTGCGCGAGGAAGCCCTTCTCGTCGCCCAGGCACATGAAGAAGCCGTCGCCGATCAGGGCGGCACTGTCGGGGTGGCGGGCCTCGGCGTCCCGCAGGTCGCTCTCCACGAACGAGATCCCGGTGTAGGCCGGGACCGCGTCGGACAGCAGCGGGCGCACCCGGGACCAGGCGCCGTCGGCGCCGACGAGCAGGTCGGTGGTGAGCGCGCTGCCGTCGGCGAAGGCGACCTCGTACCGACCGTCCGCCAGCGCGCGCGTCCCGGTGGCCTTCTTGCCCCACCGGACGGTGCCTTCGGGCAGGGAGCCCAGCAGCAGGTCGCGCAGTTGGCCGCGGTCGACCTCGGGGCGGGTGCCGGTGCCGTCGTCCTCCTCGGCCCGCCGGACCGTGCCCTGCGGGTCGAGG
>LIQL01000759.1:7602-7806 GCA_001418405.1 Streptomyces diastatochromogenes
AGGCCGGCGGCGCGCAGGGCGAGCTGTCCGGAGTCCTGGTGGATGTCGAGCATGCCGCCCTGGGTGCGGGCGGTCGGCGAGTCCTCCAGCTCGAAGACGGTCGCCTCGATGCCGTGCACGTGCAGGACGCGGGCCAGGGTCAGGCCGCCGAGGCCGCCGCCGAGGATGGCGAGGGGGTGGTGGGTGGTCATGGGGTGCGGACTC
>LIQL01000076.1 GCA_001418405.1 Streptomyces diastatochromogenes
AACCCCAGCGCCCCCTTCAGCGCCCGCACCAAGATCGGCACCGGCTGGGGCGGCTACAACGCCCTCGTCTCCACCGGCGACATCAACCTCGACGGCAAGACCGACTTCGTCGCCCGCGACACCAGCGGCCGCCTGTACGCCTACTACGGCACCGGCAACGCCACCAGCCCCTACCAGGCACGTGTCCAGATCGGCACCGGCTGGAACATCTACACCAAGCTGTTCTCCTGACCGACCGGCAGCGTCGGCCGGTCGCCTCGCCCGAGGCGGCCGGCCGGCGCTGCCGACGTGGCACGACGCGAGGGCCGCACCCCCTTCCGGGGAGTGCGGCCCTCGTTCACTGCCGTGCCGTGCCGCTTACTTGCGGATCAGGCTCCGCAGCACGTACTGCATGATGCCGCCGTTGCGGTAGTAGTCCGCCTCGCCGGGGGTGTCGATGCGGACCACCGCGTCGAACTCCACACCGGTGTCGGTGGTGACCTTGACCGTGCGCGGCGTGGTGCCGTTGTTGAGCTCCTCGACGCCGGTGAAGGAGAAGGTCTCCTCGCCGGTCAGGCCGAGGGTCTCGGCGGACTGGCCCTCCGGGAACTGGAGCGGCAGGACGCCCATGCCGATGAGGTTCGAGCGGTGGATGCGCTCGTACGACTCGGTGATGACGGCCTTGACGCCGAGGAGCGCGGTGCCCTTGGCGGCCCAGTCGCGGGACGAGCCGGAGCCGTACTCCTTGCCGCCCAGGATGACGAGCGGGATGCCCTGCTCGATGTAGTTGCGCGAGGCGTCGTAGATGAACGAGACCGGTGCGTCCTGCTGGGTGAAGTCACGGGTGTAGCCGCCCTCGGTGCCCGGCGCGAGCTGGTTGCGCAGGCGGATGTTGGCGAACGTGCCGCGGATCATGACCTCGTGGTTGCCACGGCGCGAGCCGTAGGAGTTGAAGTCGCGGCGCTCGACGCCGTGCTCCGTGAGGTACTGGCCGGCCGGGGTGTCGGCCTTGATGGCGCCGGCGGGCGAGATGTGGTCCGTCGTCACCGAGTCGCCGAGCTTGGCGAGGACGCGGGCGCCCGTGATGTCGGAGACCGGGGTGGTCTCCATCGTCATGCCCTCGAAGTACGGGGGCTTGCGGACGTAGGTGGACTCGGTGTCCCACTCGAAGGTGTTGCCGGTCGGGATCGGCAGCGCCTGCCACTGGGCGTCACCGGCGAAGACGTCGGAGTAGGACTTGTTGAACATGTCCTCGCCGATGGCGTTCGCGACGACGTCGTTGACCTCGGCCTCGGTCGGCCAGATGTCGGCCAGGTGGACGGGCTTGCCGTCCTGGTCGACGCCGAGCGCGTCCTTGGTGATGTCGACCTTCATCGAACCGGCGAGGGCGTACGCGACGACCAGCGGCGGGGACGCCAGGTAGTTCATCTTGACGTCGGGGTTGATCCGGCCCTCGAAGTTCCGGTTGCCGGAGAGCACCGAGGTGACGGCCAGGTCGTGGTCGTTGACCGCCTTGGAGACCTCCTCCGGCAGCGGGCCGGAGTTGCCGATGCAGGTGGTGCAGCCGTAGCCGACGAGGTTGAAGCCGACCTTGTCGAGGTACGGCGTGAGACCGGCCTTGTCGAAGTAGTCGGTGACGACCTTCGAGCCCGGGGCGAGGGTGGTCTTGACCCACGGCTTGCGGGTCAGGCCCTTCTCGACGGCCTTCTTCGCGACGAGTGCGGCGGCGACCATCACGTACGGGTTCGAGGTGTTGGTGCAGGAGGTGATCGCGGCGACGGTGACGGCGCCGTGGTCGAGCTGGTACGTCGTGCCGTCGGGGGCGGTCACGGTGACCGGGTTCGACGGGACGCCGTTGGAGACGGCCGGGGCGTCGGAGGCCGGGAAGGACTCCTTGCCCGCCTCGGAGTCGTCGGAGACGTAGTTGCGCACGTCCTGGGCGAACTGCTGGGCGGCGTTCGCGAGGACGATGCGGTCCTGCGGGCGCTTCGGGCCGGCGATGGAGGGGACGACCGTGGCGAGGTCGAGCTCCAGCTTCTCGGAGAAGTCGGGCTCGGCGGCCGGGTCGAGCCAGAGGCCCTGCTCCTTGGCGTACGCCTCGACGAGCGCGACCTGCTGCTCGGAGCGGCCGGTCAGCTTCAGGTAGTTCAGCGTCTCGCCGTCGATCGGGAAGATCGCGGCGGTGGAGCCGAACTCCGGCGACATGTTGCCGATGGTGGCGCGGTTCGCGAGCGACGTGGCGGCGACGCCCTCGCCGTAGAACTCGACGAACTTGCCGACGACGCCGTGCTTGCGCAGCATCTCGGTGATCGTGAGCACCAGGTCGGTGGCGGTGGTGCCCGGCTTGAGCTCACCGGTCAGCTTGAAGCCGACGACGCGCGGGATGAGCATGGAGACCGGCTGGCCGAGCATCGCGGCCTCGGCCTCGATGCCGCCGACGCCCCAGCCCAGCACGCCCAGGCCGTTGACCATGGTGGTGTGGGAGTCGGTGCCGACGAGGGTGTCGGGGTATGCCTGGCCGCCTCGGACCATGACCGTGCGCGCCAGGTGCTCGATGTTGACCTGGTGGACGATGCCGGTGCCGGGCGGGACGACCTTGAACTCGTCGAAGGCGGTCTGGCCCCAGCGCAGGAACTGGTAGCGCTCCTTGTTGCGGCCGTACTCCAGCTCCACGTTCTGGCCGAACGCGTCCTTGGTGCCGAACTTGTCGGCGATGACGGAGTGGTCGATGACCAGCTCGGCCGGCGCCAGCGGGTTGATCTTCGCCGGGTCGCCGCCCAGCTCCTTCACGGCCTCGCGCATGGTCGCGAGGTCCACGACGCACGGCACCCCGGTGAAGTCCTGCATGATCACGCGGGCCGGCGTGAACTGGATCTCCTGGCTGGGCTGTGCCTGGGAGTCCCAGTTGCCGAGCGCACGGATGTGGTCGGCGGTGATGTTGGCGCCGTCCTCCGTGCGGAGCAGGTTCTCCAGCAGCACCTTGAGGCTGTAGGGGAGGCGGGCGGCGCCCTCCACCTTGTCCAGCCTGAAGATCTCGTACGACTCGTCGCCCACCTGCAGCGTGCTACGGGCGTCGAAGCTGTTCGCCGACACGACAGTCTCCTTCAATGAATTCGCGCGTACCACCGCAATCCTGCCGTCACAGGTTCGTTGCCGATCAGCTAAGGTAAACCTAAGTTAGGTACGCCTTACTAGCGCGGCAGCGGTACGCCTCTCGGCAGATATCTCGATGTCGAGATAACTCTAATACATCACCGCTTCCGGGTCATGCCCCGACGGCGGCCACACCACCACCTTCCCGCCGGCCGATCGACGCGGCGACACGCCCGAATCCCCCTCCGCGCCATTCATCCCCCGCACCCCCTTTGCATGACCATGCGCGAGGATGCATACTCTTCCTATGTCTAAGGTCCTCACCTCCCTTCCCGCCGGCGAGCGCGTCGGCATCGCCTTCTCGGGCGGCCTCGACACCTCCGTCGCGGTCGCGTGGATGCGCGACAAGGGCGCCGTCCCGTGCACCTACACCGCCGACATCGGCCAGTACGACGAGCCCGACATCGCCTCGGTGCCCGGTCGCGCGAAGACCTACGGCGCCGAGATCGCCCGCCTCGTCGACTGCCGCGCGGCACTGGTCGAGGAGGGTCTGGCCGCACTCACCTGCGGGGCGTTCCACATCCGCTCGGGCGGGCGGGCGTACTTCAACACCACCCCGCTGGGCCGCGCCGTCACGGGCACGCTCCTGGTCCGGGCGATGATGGAGGACAACGTCCAGATCTGGGGCGACGGCTCCACCTTCAAGGGCAACGACATCGAGCGGTTCTACCGCTACGGCCTGCTCGCCAACCCGAACCTGCGGATCTACAAGCCCTGGCTCGACGCGGACTTCGTGACCGAGCTCGGCGGCCGCAAGGAGATGTCGGAGTGGCTGGTCGCCCACGACCTGCCCTACCGCGACAGCACGGAGAAGGCGTACTCCACCGACGCCAACATCTGGGGCGCCACCCACGAGGCGAAGACCCTGGAGCACCTGGACACCGGCGTGGAGACGGTGGAGCCGATCATGGGCGTGCGGTTCTGGGACCCCGAGGTCGAGATCCTCACCGAGGACGTCACCATCGGCTTCGACCAGGGCCGCCCGGTCACCGTCAACGGCAAGGAGTTCGTCTCCCCCGTCGACCTGGTGATGGAGGCCAACGCCATCGGCGGTCGGCACGGCATGGGCATGTCCGACCAGATCGAGAACCGGATCATCGAGGCCAAGAGCCGCGGCATCTACGAGGCGCCCGGCATGGCGCTGCTGCACGCCGCCTACGAGCGGCTGGTCAACGCGATCCACAACGAGGACACCCTCGCCCAGTACCACAACGAGGGCCGGCGGCTCGGCCGGCTGATGTACGAGGGCCGGTGGCTGGACCCGCAGGCGCTGATGGTGCGCGAGTCCCTGCAGCGCTGGGTGGGCGCGGCCATCACCGGCGAGGTCACCCTGCGGCTGCGGCGCGGCGAGGACTACTCGATCCTCGACACCACGGGCCCGGCGTTCAGCTACCACCCGGACAAGCTGTCCATGGAGCGGACCGAGGACTCGGCGTTCGGCCCGGTGGACCGGATCGGCCAGCTCACCATGCGCAACCTCGACATCGCCGACTCGCGCGCCAAGCTGGAGCAGTACGCCGGCATCGGCCTGATCGGCACCACCAGCCCCGCGGTCGGCGCCGCGCAGGCCGCCGCGACCGGGCTGATCGGCAGCATGCCGGAGGGCGGCGCCGAGGCCATCGCCTCCCGCGGCGAGGTCTCCGGTGACGACGAGATGCTGGACCGCGCCGCGATGGAGTTCGGCACGGACTGACCCGCCAACGCCGGGCGGCCGATACGCCCCCGCGACGCACCACCGGCAGCGGCCGGCCCGGCGCCCCACGGCGCCGCGCCGGCCGCTCGCCGTTCTCCCGGACGGCCCGGGACCCGGCATTCCCGCACGGGCGACGCCTGCCGGAGCGTCAGGCGGCAGATGCGCGCGGCCGTCTCGGGGGCGGGCGGCTCAACCGTCCCCGTACGCGGCCAGCGTCCGGTCGATCGCCGGACCCAGGAAGGCCCGGGTGAGTTCGGCGCGCCGAGCCGGCCAGTGTGCGCGGTCGGCCGCCGACACCCCGGCCGCGGTGGGCCCCGGTGCGGTGGCCGGCGGGCCGTAGCGCCGGTGCCGGAGGTCGGCGAGGAGCGGCGCCGGCGCACCCATTCCGGCCAGGACGGACAGCGCCTCACCCTTGGTGATCAGGCTGCCGTCCCGCAACGTCACCGTCGCCCGGGCCAGGGTCAGCAACCCGAGGTCCACCCAGACGTCGCGCAGCCAGTACGCGGGGTGCTCCAGTGCGGGCCGCCAGAACCCGCGCAGGTCGGCGAGGACGAAGGCGGTCAGTTGAGCGTCGGTCACCCGGGGCAGCACGGCGGCCGGGCCGTCGCCGTACCGGACCAGACCGAAGACGTGGAGTTCGCGGCGGGTGACCGGGGTGAGCGGCCGGTGCAGCAACTCCCCGTGCGCCCACCCGAGATGGCAGCGCGTCGGATCGTCGAGCGCGGCGACGTCGGGGTAGGCGCAGTGCACCGCCCGGGCCGCCGGACCACCGGTGGCGGCGAGCCGGCGGTGCAGACCGGTCAGTTCCGCCTCCTCCCGCGCCGTGGCGGGACGTGCGAGGACCGCGACCAGGTCGAGGTCGCTGCGGCCCTCCTGGTAGTCACCGCCGGCCAACGAGCCGTGCACCCACAACGCCCGCAGCGGCACACGGTCTTGAAGGCCCGTCAGGAACGTGCGGAGCAGCGCCGCGGTGGCCGGCGGCACCGGTTCCCGCGCGTCGGTCGCCGCCCGCATGGCCGCCCCCTGTCCCGTCCGCCGCGGGCGGACGTCCCGAATCCGATCCCCCGCCACCTGCCCGGACCCCGGCGACCTCAACCGCCGCGCCGGGCCCGGGCGTACGGCACCCGCCGGCCCGCGCGGGACCGGCGACCGCCGGGCCCGACCGGAGAGCCGACGACCGCCGCACCGGCACGGCCGGGCCGCGTCATCCGCCTTCCAGCCCCACCCGGACCACCCGCACGATCTCCTCGTCGGTCAGGCCCAAGTGACGGGCCTCGGAGATGAGGCGTTCGGCGGCCTCGCCGAGCCGCGCCCGGCCCGGTGCGGCGGCGCCGGTGACCACCGCACCGCGGCCGCGCCGGAGTTCGATCAGCCCTTCCTCCTTCAGCCGCTGGTAACCGCGCAGCACGGTGTGGACGTTGACGCCGAGGGAGGCGGCGAGCGCGCGGGCGGCGGGCAGGCGTTCGCCGGCCGGGACCGACCCGTCGGCGATGGCGCCGCGGACCGAGGCGGCGATCTGGTCGCCGAGCGGGACGGACGAGCCGGGGTCGACGCGGAAGAGCATCTCAGTCCCCCTCTGTGGAGCGCTGGCGATCGAGATAGGTGGTGAGCAGCGCGGCGGCGGTCGCCGCGTCGTCGACCGTCACCACGAACTCCCGGCCGTTGGTGCGCCGCAGCACCAGGCCCTCACCGGAACGGAGCAGCAGACCGCTGCCGCCGGGCCGGATGCGGTACCCCCAGCCACCGTACTCGGCGAGCGGGGAGATCCGGCGGCTGGTCGCCTCGGCCACGCCCGCCAGCGGTATGCGGCGCAGCGGGACCGGGAACAGCACCGGGGTGAGGGTCAGCCCCCGCTTGTCGACGGTCACCCGCACGGAGCAGTGCACCGCGACCAACACCGCGCAGAGGAGCAGCGCGCCGCCGCCGACCCACCCGGCGGACACCCCGAGGACGACCCCGACGCAGGCCATCAACGCCGCCAGGGCGGCCATCGGCAGGGAGCTGATGGTGCGCGTCCAGCCGGCCCGGACGCCGGCGGGCAGGTCGAGGCGGCGCACCCGGCCGGGCTCCGGGCGGGGCCCTTCCGGGTCGGGACCGGCGAGCAGCCAGCCCAGTCCGGCGGCGAGCACGCCCGCCCCCAACGACGCGGCCAGTTGCAACAGGGGCATGCGGACCGCGGCGGCGTCGGCCGCGCCGGCGTTCCCCCACAGGATCGCGGCCGCCGGGTAGCCCAGGACGACGGCCAAGAAGTAGCCCGTCGCGATGAGCAGGCGCCCGCTGCGCGCGGGCAGCGCTCGCCGCGACAGGGCGGCGGTGCCGGCGCCGGCGGCGAGCAGGACGGCCAGGGACCACCACAGCAGGCCCTGCGTCGACGCGTAGCCGTTGGGCCGGCCGTCGAGGCCGAAGTGGGTGGCGAGCCGCTCGGGCAGCCGGTCGGCGACGACGGCGCAGACGCCGCCGAGGCAGACGGTGACGAGAAGGAACGGTAAGGCGGCTATCCAGCCCCGCGGACGGACGGGCGCGGGCGGGGCCGAGGGTACGGATCGCATCATGGCAACCTCCAGTTGTTCGCATATTAGTAGAACAACTAGCAGGACGGTATGGCGTGCCGCGTCAATCTCATATCTGAGATACGGTCACCCCATGGCAGACGACTACCTCGTACGCATCGGCAGGCTCATCCGTGACGCCCGGCAGCATCGTGGCTGGACACAGACGCAGCTCGCCGAGGCGCTCGGCACCAGCCAGAGTGCGGTCAATCGGATCGAACGCGGCAACCAGAACATCAGCCTTGAGATGATCGCCCGCATCGGCGAAGCCCTGGACAGCGAAATCGTCTCGCTCGGATACGCCGGACCGATGCATCTGCGCGTGGTCGGCGGGCGCCGACTGTCCGGCAGCATCGACGTCAAGACGAGCAAGAACGCCTGCGTCGCGCTGCTGTGCGCGACCCTGCTCAACGCGGGCCGCACAACTCTGCGCCGGGTGGCCCGCATTGAGGAGGTCTACCGCATCCTGGAGGTGCTGGGCAGCATCGGCGTCCGCACCCGGTGGATCAACGACGGCAACGACCTGGAGATCGTGCCGCCGGCCCAACTCGACCTGGAATCGATGGACTTGGAGGCGGCCCGCCGCACCCGCAGCGTCATCATGTTCCTCGGCCCGCTGCTGCACCGGATGGACCGCTTCAAGCTGCCCTACGCGGGCGGCTGCGACCTCGGCACCCGGACCGTCACGCCGCACATGACCGCCCTGCGGCACTTCGGCCTGGAGATCACCGCGACCGACGGCACCTACCTCGCCGAGGTCGACCGGACCGTCGCCCCCAAGCGCGCGATCGTCCTGACCGAACGCGGCGACACCGTCACCGAGAACGCGCTGCTGGCCGCCGCCCGGCACGACGGCGTCACGGTCATCCGCAACGCCTCGTCCAACTACATGGTCCAGGACCTGTGCTTCTACCTGGAGGAGTTGGGCGTCCGGGTCGACGGGATCGGCACCACCACCCTCACCGTGCACGGCGTGGCGAAGATCGACCGCGACGTGGACTTCGCACCGTCCGAGGACCCGGTCGAGGCGATGAGCCTGCTGGCCGCGGCCGTCGTCACCGAGTCGGAACTGACGATCCGCCGGGTGCCGGTGGAGTTCCTGGAGATCGAGCTGGCGGTCCTGGAGGAGATGGGCCTGGACCACGAGCGCGGCGCCGAGTACCCGGCCGACAACGGCCGCACCCGGCTCGTCGACCTGACCGTCCGCCCCTCCAAGCTCCAGGCCCCCCTGGACAAGATCCACCCGATGCCCTTCCCCGGCCTCAACATCGACAACGTCCCCTTCTTCGCGGCCATCGCGGCCACCGCCCAGGGCCAGACCCTCATCCACGACTGGGTCTACGACAACCGCGCCATCTACCTCACCGACCTCACCCGCCTCGGCGCCCAGGTCAAACTCCTCGACCCGCACCGCGTCCTGGTCGACGGCCCCACCCGCTGGCGCTCCGCGGAAATGATGTGCCCCCCGGCACTCCGCCCCGCCGTCGTCGTCCTCCTCGCCATGATGGCCGCCGAGGGCACCTCGGTCCTCCGCAACGTCTACGTCATCAACCGCGGCTACGAGGACCTCGCCGAACGCCTCAACTCGATCGGGGCCCAGATCGAGATCTTCCGGGACATTTGATAAGAGAATGCCGACGCCCCCTGTCTGACCAGCTGTTTAGTGGGTCAGGGAGGGGCGCGGCGGCATCTCTGGGACTTCTCTGGGACTTTGGGCCTGCGGCGGGCTACGAACCACGCTCCGCAGGCTCCGGCGACCGGCCGCGGCTAGGCGAAGATCGCATCGATGGCGGCACTGCCGCGTGCGCCGGCGCGGGGCAGGAAGTGGGAGTACTTCCGCAACGTGAACCCGGGATCGGAGTGCCCCAGCCAGCGTGCCAGGGAGACGACCGATTCTCCAGCCTCCAGTTCCTCGGAGGCGTAGAAGTGGCGCAGGGCGTGGAAACCGTGCTCCCGGGACGGCTCCCACACGCGGGCACCGTCGGTGCTGCCCTCGTCCAGCGGGGCGATCACGCCCGCCGTGGCCAGCGCGGGCTTCCACACGTAGGAGTTGAAGTAGTTCCGGTTGATGGCCTTCCGCTCGCGTCCCGTCACCAGGAGGCTGTAGGTCCTCGGCCGCCGGTGTTTGGACTCCACCGGTGTTTCGGCCGGAGTCGGGTCGTCCCAGGGCAGCGTGACCGGCACCGGCGCGAACTGCTCCATGTACTGCCGGATGGCCCGGGCCACGCTGGACGGCAGCGGCACGTCCCGGACCTTGCGCCCCTTGGGGAGCGCGAAACACAGCTTTGCCCGCACCATCTTGACCTGCCGCCGAACGTGGACGACTTTCGTAGCCGCCACCGAAGGCTGCTCCCTCCACGTGACCTGTGGCCTGAAAACCACCACCGGCGCCGACCTGCTCTCCTGGCTGGCGGACCAACTGCGCGCCTCGGCAACCATCCGCGCCAATCTGCCCTACCTCGCTTCCGCCGAAGAGCACGCAGTGCACCTGGAAGCGCTACGGAAGGAGGTCACCGCAGCCCTGCACGACGGGCTGATCGAGGACTTCGTCCGTGCGCGGGCGACGACAGACCCGGGCCGACCGATCCCCTCCCTGCCGTTCGTCAACGGCATCCCCGCCGACGAAAACCTCCACGTACACCTCACCGCATCGGGCGCCTGGCGCGAAGTGGACAGCGAGGGCCACGTGGTGATGAACGCAGGCGGCCAACAGTGGACCTTCGCCGCTCCTGTACTCGCCGTCGTCGAACACCTCACCGGCGGAAGGACCGCATCCAAAGGCGAGTTGGCTGTAGCCTCGTCGCTTCCCGTCGGCCAACTCGCCATCCTGGTAACCGAACTGGTCACGGCCGATGTCGCCGCTGTCAGCCGCCGAAGGTAGCAATCCTGATGTTCACTGCACCTGAGTCAGCCGTCAGGGACCGCATGCTTTCCGCCCGCCACCATGCCTGCGTCCGACTGGACGCCATCGACGCCGCGGGCGGAGAGGTGTGGGGATACGAGGGGCGGACGCTGTCCGGGGCTGTGACGGCCTCGGATGGCCTCGCCTGGCTCCGGCTGGTCAGCGAGCCCGACGACAAAGCAGGCGGGAAGCTGTGGGAGGGCCCCAGGGAAGCGGAACGATCCGTACCTCCCGCGGTACCGCGGCCACAGCTGCTCGGCTTGCACGACTGGTCGGCCGACGGCTGAGCCTACCGGGCCGAGCTCTACCAGCACGTCGGCACACCGCCGGTGTCCCGCAGCCCGGTCCCAAGTTCTCCCACACCCAACTCGCGGCGCTAAGCTCACGTCGAGGCCATGCACATCGGCGCATGGAACAAAACGCCGTGCCTTGTGTTCAGCACCGAGTTACCGTCTAAGAGTTCCTAACGCAACGTGTTCTGCAGGCGTCGCCAGCAGATCAGTGAACAGGCGAGTTTAAGGAACGCCTCGTGGATGTCGTCTCGGGTTTCCCAGCGGATGCGCAGGCGGCCGAACCAGTGCAGGAGCGCGATCGTCTGTTCCACGACCCATCGCTTGGTTCCCAGGCCGGAGCCGTGTTCGGTGCCGCGTCGGGCGATGACCGGCTTGATGCCCTTTGCCCAGACCTGGCGCCGGTAGCAGTCGTGGTCGTAGCCTCGGTCGGCGTAGACCTCCTTCGGTCGCTTGCGGGGCCGGCCGCGTTTGCCGCGGATGGGCGGGATCGCTTCCAGCAGGGGCATCAGCTGGGTGACGTCGTTGCGGTTTCCTCCGGTCAGCGTCACAGCCAGCGGGATGCCTGTGGCGTCGCAGATCACGTGGTGTTTGGAGCCCGGTCGGCCTCGGTCGACCGGGCTCCGTCCGGTTTTGGGCTGCCCTTGAGCGCCCGGACGTGGGAGCTGTCGGTCACCGCCCGCGACAAGTCCAGACGGTCGGTGGCCCGCAGTTCGTCCAGTAGCACCTCGTGCAGCCGCTGCCACACCCCGGCGTTGCTCCAGTCCCGCAGCCGCCGCCAGCAGGTCATCCCCGAGCCGAACCCGAGCTCGCCGGGCAGCCATTCCCACTGGATGCCGGTGTAGAGGACGAACAAGATGCCGCAGAGCACCTTGCGGTCCTCCAACGCCTTCTTCCGCCCCGGCCGCCGCTGACCATCGGGTGTCGATGGCAGCAACGGCTCGATTCTCGACCACAACTCATCGTAAACCAGCCAGGGTTGAGGGTTCCGCTTGCCCACACCCAAGCAACCGACGCATCCGTCCGGAGGACACGGCTACCAGTGTTGCGTTAGGAGCTCTAAAGGGCCGCTCACAGTGCGCGCTCTGCATGCGCGTGGAGAGGGCGGGTGGCTATACGACTCGCCTGAACATCCACTGCGGAGTCTGAACAGCACCGCCGAGAACAGGAACATCGTGCCAGGGATCCGGATCCCCGCCCCTAGTGACGGCGCTCCCTCGTCCGAACCCGGCTTTCATGTCCAGGGCAACGACTTTGCATGGTTCCAGCATGTCGTAGCCCGGACAGCGACCGCCGGAGTAGCTGCCTTCGCGGGCGATGGCGCCACCGCCGCTCGCTACCTCACCTCCGATCAGGGAGGCCGGCGCTAGGACACCGGTATTGCCCATGCAGCAGCAGGGAGTGCCCAAGACTCGGAGTATAAGTTGCTCGGCATCCCTTTTGTCGGCACAGATCACGTGTTCCGACTGAACAACAAGCGTGTAGAGACATTTTCCGGAGTCGCAGTCGATCTCTTCTCGCTCCTCTCCGCAGGGGAAGTCGAGGAATACCGAGACGAGATTTATGGCAGACGCGGAACCTGGCCAGAACAAACGTGGGGTCCGGAGTGGGGAGGGCCCGTTTCGGTGCGAGAGGATGGAACCGTCCTGGCAATGCGTCTACTGCGGCTGAGGAAGAGCCCGCCAACCGAGGAAACCTCGGCGTAGCCTGCTCACAAACTGGGAGGAGATGGGGGAGCCCTGGCGAAGTCCCAGTGCTCCCCCATCTCGTTTTGGCTCAGCGGCTGCCAGTGGATTCAGGCGCCCGACACGGTTCCCTGTCCCGGGCGGTGACGTGCGACAGAAGCAGGCGTCGGTCGTTGCGCAGGGCTGTTGGAGTTTCGGCTTCGCCCACCATTCGCACGTGCCTGCGCATGGGGCGTAGCAGGGGGTGCTGCCGCCGTTGCCGCGAGATCGTTCAGCGTGGCGTTCACCACCGGCCAGCACATGTCGAGCGTGTCGCGGTTCGGGCTGTGTCCGGTCCGTTTCTCCGCCAGGGGATGGACGAGATTCCTGTAGTGCCGGACAAGCTCCGAGGCCAGTTTGGCATCGTGCTCGATCCATTTGTTCTCGTACGCGAAGTCCACGAAGTCATTCAGCCCCATGTTCCGCAACGGCTTCGGCATGCGTACGCCTGCGGCACGGATCTGTGCGGCATGCGCGAGCACCCCCTCCAGGAGGCTGCCCAGCATGATGACAGCGGACGTGTAGGCGCCGTGCTCGTAGCAGGCGCGTGCCTCGTCCAGCCGCAGTTGCACGGTGGCGGCGAGTTCCGGGTCGCTCACCACTTCCGTCACGGAGACCTTCAGCTCGACACGCGGCAGCTGCCGCGCTTCGTCCTCGAAGCCGGCTTCGCAGCGGACGAGGGCCGGCTGGCCTCCGTCCTCGCCGATCCGGCGTCCGTCGAGCACGAGTATCTCGTTGAGCCGCTTCAGCGCGACGTGGTACTCCTTCTGCTGGTTGTAGTACTCAAGACGGTTCGCCAGGCGCAAGATTGCGCGCTCGGCGTCGTCCGTGCCGTCCTCCTGCCGTTCCTTGAGGAGTTCCCGGGCCCACTTGTGCCTCGGCGTACCGTCGTACTCCGGAACGTCGTCCCAGCCCGCCCGCTGGAAGAACGCGGCTATCTCGTACCCCTTGCGGTAGAGCAGCGGCGGCTCGTCCCCGCAGATCAGGTGGGCAATCTCCGTCAACGTGCTGTCGTCGAAGACTTCGCTCATGTCAGGCTCCTTCGTGAGAAACGGACGCATCCTCATCGAGCATGGCGTCGAGTTCGTCGGTGGTGTCATCGACGTCGTCGATGTCGACCGGGGTCCAGGTGCTCCGCGCGTCACCCGGTGGTTCCTCGGTGACTCCGGGGCGGATTCCCAGAGCGTCGAGGCGCTTCCACAACGGGGCCAGCGAATCCTCCGGGGACAGGGCGAACTCGCTGCTTCGCACACGCCAGAACTGCCAACGTGCCCTGCGCAGTTCGCGCTCCCGCTCGTAGTCTTCACGAATCTGGTCAGGGTTGGAGTGATACGGGCTGCCGTCGCACTCCACGGCGAGGCGCCCCGCCTCCCCGATGACGACGAGGTCGATGCGTTTGCCGCTGATCTTCCACTGCGGGACGACGTGGTAGCCGCGTTCCTTGATCCTTCGGAAAACCCGCTGCTCGAAGAGGGACTCGAACGGCTTGCACGGCTCGTCGGGCGAGACGGCGGAGAGGCTGGGAGAGGTGCCCTGGAGTTCCGGCGGCGTCTGCATATAGGTGAGCAAAGAGTGGCGTAGGTCCCTGCTGCGCAGCTGGTCCGGTGTGACGGAGGTGAACAGCCACATCTGGTCGCGCGCCCGGCTGGCGGCCACATTGAACCGCCTTCCGTCCCCCTGGCCGGTCAGGGCCCGGGTGTGGCCGGCGTCGATGACCAGCGAGAGCAGGATGACGTCCCGTTCGTCTCCCTGGAATTGTTCGGCCGTGCCGACGCGAATGTTGTGCCGCTCACGGATCGCGGGGTCGATCCGCGTGTCGATAAGATTTTCCAACAGTCTCGCCTGGTGTCCAGAACGGAGCACGATGATGCCGAAACTCCGTTTCGCGTACGCGTCGTCCTCCACGAGTTCCTGCAACCTGGCGACGATGCGTTCTGCCTCGGGCCTGTTGACCAGGCTGTCTCCCCGTCCCTCGCAGTGGCCCTCATGGACATGGACGACTTCAAGGGGCCGCAGCCGATCCGCTCCGTACTGCCGCAACGGCACGAGTTCGTTGTCGGGGTAGAACTGAGTGGAGGACCAATTGATGATCTCCGGCATGCACCGGAAGTGCTCGGTAAGCCGGATCGTCTCGGTAAAACGGGCGGACAACAGGGCATAGAGGTTGGACTTGGGGCTGAGCCCGTCCCGCTGCCAGTCGATGAGATGAGGCAGGAGTGAGTCGAGGAGTTCATCGAACCGCTCATGCTTGCCACCCGTGTAGAACGGGACGCACTGCTTGTCGTCACCCACGACGATGATCCTCGGAGCGAGCCATAGCAGCATCAGCCCGTCCAGACCGACCTGGCTCGCCTCGTCCACGATGACGACGTCGAAGGCGTCCGGCTCGGGATCAATCATCTCGGCGACCTGCTTGATCGGCATGACCCAGGCCGGGACCGCGGCACGCGCCTCACGCATCGCGGAACGGGCGTTCTTCAGATGCCGCTTGCCGAGTTTCGTCATTCCCTTGCCTGCGTTCGCCATGGCCGACGCATAGGCGCTCAGTGCCTGTTTCTGCCCGACCGTCATCCGATCCAGGCAGTGGTACAGCGCTCTGTTGGAGGCCAGTTGGGTCACCGTGTTTCTCAACTGTGTCTCGATCGCTTCCAGTTCAGCTTCCAGCCGAGCTTCCTTGCCAGGCGTCAGCATCATGTCCTGGAAGGCTCGAGCTCGCCGCCATGCCCAGGCTCCGTCCAGGTTCACAAGGCGGGCCTCCCAGGCTCCCTCGGTTGGGGACTCGGCGAAACTCCGGGCCAGTTCGGGGTGGTCCTCGGACATTCGGTCCAGGAGTTTGCGCGCCTCCCGGCGATCGGCCTCGCGGTGGTACGCCTCGGTCAGTGAGTCGATCGCGGACGTGTACGCCCGCGGATCACGGGCGGTAACAGCCCGGTGCGCCTGTGCTAGTTCGGCCACTCCGCGAGCATCGGGCCATGGCAACTGCTCGGCGATGTACCGCAGCCGTTCCTCCGCCTCACGGGCACGGAGCAGTCGTTCCGCACCGTTCGCCGACGTACGGACATCATCCCACTGCTGTTCCGTCCGCACCGTGGCCTTGATTCGGGCCTTGAGCAGGACGTCGTGCAGCGTACGTACGGAGTGGGTAAATCCGTCCACCGCGCGCAGCGTCGGCACTCGGTCGAGCAGCTCCGACAGAGCCACCTGCGTGGGGCCCCCCGCCGCGGGTGCACCAACGCTCTGCCAGCGCTCGTTCAGCTGCCGGACGCACTGGCGTGCCGCCAGATGGGCCACCACCGCGGAGATCTCGTCCGGCGTGCTGGGCAGTCGCCCGTCCACCCTGCAGTTCCGTAGGAGGACTTGGGCTTCCTTCTGGACCCGCCTCTGAGCCAGCTTGCGCAGCTTGCCGCCGCCGCGGAGGTACTGTTCGAGGTCCTGCCCGGCAGCGATGAGACGTGATTCCTCGGCAAACGCCACGTCAGGTACGTCGAGCACGGCGAAGGGCATGTGCTGAAACGCGCTCTGCACGTCCTCGGCGCGGGCGGACGACTGACGTACTCCCTCCCACAACTGCTGCCGCCGGCCTGCCATTCCGTCTCGCAGGGCCTGCGTAGTCCACTCCTCGGGCGGCCAGGCGGAGGGATCGCCCGGCAGTCCCTCGCTCTGCAGCGCGTGTTCCGCCGCGTCCAGCAGCCCGACCAGCTCCGTGATCAGCTCATCGCCCTGGTCGGCGAGTTCAAGGGCGAGCGAGTCGGACGCGGCTCCGGCGCAGGCGCGTACAGCGACGTCCAGGGCATTGACCGCCTCCTCGAACAGCACGGGTGCGACGAAGTCCGCGGGGTCCGGGCAGTGGGCGGCATGCTCGCCCAGCACGCCGCCCCCGTGCCGGGACACCAGCCCCAGCAGGCGCTGGGCCTCGTCCTGGCTCAGCGACGGTTCTCGCGGTGCCGAGGCTGGCAGGGCGGGCATCCAGTCGTGCTGTGGTGCACCGGCGGCGACGGCCTCCACGATCTCCGCGAGCCGCCCCTTGTATCCGGGTGCCACGTCGAGGTGTTCGTACCACTCCGCCTCACGTATGGCGCGCAGTTCGTCGCGGAGCCGCGCGCGGGTGTCCGACAGCTCCGAGCGCAGCGCCTCATGAGCCTTGATCCTTACACCGAGACGCTCCGTCGACTGAGTGGCACTGAGCTGGGAGAGCGCGCGCACAGACTGTTCCAGGTCGTCGCTGCCGTCCTGGCGCCGGTCGCCCTGGAGGACGCACAGGCTGCGTAGCTCTGGGGGTAGTTGCTGCCGCAGGACCTTCAGCGCCTGGCCCTTCTCACTCGTCACGAGCACCCGCTTCCCGTCTGCCAGCAAGGCGCACACGAGGTTGGCGATGGTGTGCGTCTTTCCGGTGCCGGGTGGTCCCTGAACGACGACGCCGGTATCGGTCTGCAGGCGCCTCAGCACCTCCCGCTGGGCTTCGTTCGACAGCAGCGGGAACAGTGGGTCGGGGCCGAGAGCGGGCGGCACCTCACGGCCCCCTGCCGTACCCCACGCCCTGCGGTCCTCCGCTTCCAGCCGGTACAGCAGCTGGGCCAGGCCCAGGGGAGCGATGGCATCGGGCTGGGCGAGGCGGTTCGCGATGTCGTCGTAGAAGTTCACGAGGGCGCCCTGGCCCCGCTGACGGAGAATGATCGCCGGCGCGAACCCGAGCGTGGGCACCGGCAGTGTCGGGTCGGCGGATGGGCGGCCCCAGCCACGGTGGAATGCCACCGCGCGATCGGTGCCGAACGCTCTCTCCGACCAGTCACCGAGCAGGTCCTGGGAGTCACGGGACAGCGGATGGAATCCTTCTGCGTCGACCCGGTCTCGCAGCGGGCTCAGCAAACGGGTGCTGTAGCCCTGGTCCGCGTCGAGGAACCCGCTGTCCTCCATCCGTGCGGGGTCGCCAGGTGCGAGGGCGACGGTGATGGACATATTCGTGGAATTCACGCTGAGTAGCAGTGGCGCCATCAAAATATGCCGGGAGATGCGCGCCGACGGGCGTGCGGCTCCGATGGTCAGCAATCCGGCGCCGAGCACCGCCTCGTATTCTTCTCCGTCCTGCTGAAGCCTGGTCGCCATTCGGTACAGCTGCTGATAGAGATCCCGGTATGGCCGGTCAGCGCGCTCTCTTGCCGACCACTTGCGCCACGCGTCGAGCCATCGCGCGTAGGCACGCAGCACGTCGTGCGCTTCTTCCCGGGGGATCTCGGAGACCTCGAACAGATCGCCTGTCTCGTCCTCCTCCCAGCCCTGACCGGGTCCCGACTCTGCCAGCGGTGGTGCTTCGGGCGTCGCGGTGACGGCGGCTTCGGGATCGACCCACCCCGTCAGCACCACGGGCAGGACAGGAGCTGAGCGGGGCGGACGGTGCGCCACCTTGAGCAGCGTCCGGTCGTCGTCCGGGTGCCGCCGGAGCCTGTCGTCCGGCAGGCCAGAGAGCCAGAGGACCTCCGGGTACTTCTGCCAGTCCCGCACCGGCTTGTACGAACCTCGGACGATTTCGCGCATGTATTCGATAAGTTGGCGCGCGTGGTGCACTGCCTCAGGATTATTCGCACGTTGTGCAGAGCGAATTGACACCTATCCCCCAGATCATGGCTCGATGGAAAGCCTTCCAGGATGTGGGAGAGGAACGATGTCTTCAACGGAGACTGGTGAGTAATGACGCAAACAAGCCACATTTCGAGAAGGTTGGCTTTAACCCAGCCAACCGTCAGGAGCGAACCCAGGTAAGGCAATCCCGAGCCGCCGTGTACACCAACTCGACCTTGTCCGGTCGCCAGTCAGCCTTCAGGTGTTTGAACACCGTGATGTCGCGCTCTCGGAGGACGCGCACGTCCCTGAGCGACGGCACGACCTTCAGCTCTGCCACCGCTACGAAGGCCAGCGCAGGCTGGACCTCGACGGGAAAGCCACACGCACGCGTCAGCGCAACTGAGGCTCGCTGCGCCTCGGCTCGGCTCTTCCGCACGTAGGGGTACGCCTGGCCGCCTATGCGAACAGAGTTGTCGCCCACCCAAACGCGCGCGCCTCGGTGGCACTTCGTGTTGATGCAAAAGGCCCCGCCCGGACCGATCAAGACGTGGTCGATGTCAACATCACCCGCCAGGGGTATGGAATGCAGTACTCGCCAGCCTCGCCTAACCAGCCTCTCCAGCTCTGCTCCCACTCGGCGCTCGCCGGCCAGTCCTGCGCGCCAACTGTCCACTTCCAGACGTCGACCGGACAGTCTGGCCAGCGCCCACCGCCAGAAGCCGGGTGTCAGCTCGTCCACCTTCTTCTGCAGCGCGTCTCCCGGGCGGTTCCCGGCAAGGTCGTTCTCAGGGCGCAGTGCCTTGTGGGCTAAGGGTGAAGAAGAAGCAGTGAGATAGGGCGCAAGGAGATCAAGTACCGCGTCCCGCCGTTCCTCAACCAGAAGCGTCAGGTGCCCCGTGCTGCGGTCGAGCCATGCGACCTTCTTGCCGTCCGACTCATTCACGTAGAGACGATCATGTCCGTAGCGCTTCCATACGGAGACCTGTAAGCCGCTCACGCGCCCCCCGTTTCGCATCCCATCCAAGGCCAATGACCATGTGACCAGGACCGGAAACAGTGAGCAAGACGGCCTCGTCTCTGCGCCAAGCCGGCTGGTGGCCGAGACTAGGCGCTTCCCAGCTTTGACCAGTGAGAGCTACTGAGAGTAGTTTCCCCAGGCAAACGCCATATTTCACCAAGAGGCCCCAGGTCATACCCCGCCCCTCCCGCATTCGCTGCATGAGTGGCAGTGCCACAACTTCAACCAGGCCGCACGTGCGCATCTCCTTCATGCGTGCACGATGCGTGAGCGGACGGTCTGACACCAGGCGTCGTGAGCGGGACCGACTACGCAGTCACGTGGCGCTGATCAGGCGAAACAGCACCCCGCGGCAGCGTCGAGCACCACCCGGCAAGATTCGACCCCACTTGTAAAGCGAAGGATGCGACCCAGATATGTCATCCTCTGCCTGGCGGAGGCATCTGCTTCCCAGCGACAGCAGTGCCCGTGGCAGGTAACACACCGGCGCCTGCAGCGAATCTTCTGGCCTGGGGCCGCATCGCCGACCGTGCCACTGTCGCGCCAGATGTACCGGTAACCAACGACCATCAAGGAGCCGGGATTCGAGTGGGCGCCTCGGCGCCATCTTCCCAGTTCAGGGCGACAGTAGACACCCGAAAGCCCCTTGATTCCCCAGCCAAGAGCGCGGGTTCGATTCCTGACACCCGCTATAGCGAGGAGGCCCAGGCCAAAAACCTGGACCTTGCAAGTTTGGCCACGACACCGTCTGATGTGCCCCGCTCGGGTGACGACCTCAACGCACGAGGCTCAGCGCCCTTTTGGCCTTGTGATCGCGGGAGGCTTCACCGCCGCCTTCGATCGCCGTCATGGTCAGCCCGAAGAGCAGCTTCTTCATCTCCTCTGAAGTGACACACAGTTGATCGGCGACGTCGCTCGGACGCACTCCCTTGGAACGAAGCGCTTGGAAGACCTTTGTCAGGATCTGGGAGGTCTCTCGCTTCCTCAAGCCCTGGGGCTCGTCGGTCCGGTATCCGCGTGCACTCAGGTCGGCGCAGGTGGAGCGGTACTGCCAGTCGGTGAGCAGGCCGAGGTCGTGCATCCGGTACGTCAACGCCATGGCCGAGACCTTCCATATCCGCTTGCCTTCGAGGACCTGATCGACACGGGCCCCTGCCGGCATGTGCCCCAGCACGCTGGCGGCCGGCATCAGAAAGGCGCTGGCGAAGTCATTCGCCTGGCGTTCGGCTTCCGGCCCCGTGCAAGGGCGCTCGCCACCGGCATGCATGATCAGGTGGCCGAGTTCGTGGGCCGCGTCGAACCTGCTCCGTTCGACGGTCTTCAGCGTGTTCAGGAAGATGAAAGGGACGTTGC
This sequence comes from Streptomyces diastatochromogenes, assembly GCA_001418405.1. Classification (GTDB taxonomy): domain Bacteria; phylum Actinomycetota; class Actinomycetes; order Streptomycetales; family Streptomycetaceae; genus Streptomyces; species Streptomyces albulus_C. The sequence goes on from LIQL01000076.1 coordinate 20,221, forward strand.
CCCGCCATACCGCGAAGGCGTCCACCTCCAGCGAGTCCGGCGGCAGGGAAAACATCCGGACGCCACGGGCCTCCAGCAGGTGCACCATGTTCGGCGCCGGCGCGTGCCCCAGGCCCCAGCGGGTGCGCACCATCTCCGCGGCTGTCTCAGGGTCCGGCTTGCCAAGGGAAGGGAGATCCGACTCAGGCAGGCGGAACCGTTCGTCGATCCAGTCGTACAACTGGGCAGCGAGAGTGCCTGCGGCCCTTGCCGAGTCCAGCACGCGGGGTGGCGTCTTGGTCCGGGCTCGCCAAGAAATCCCCTCAGCAGGCAGCTCGTCGACCTCAGCTCCGGAGAAGAACGGCTCCGGGAAGTCGAGAGCGGCAGCGATCCGTCGGATCGTGGGGGGACGTGGCGATGTGCGTCCCGTCTCGTAGTTCGACAGGCTCTGCAGCGACACCCCAGCGCGCTTGGAGAGCTCTGCGAGAGTCAGTCCCCGGCGCTTCCGGGCCAGCGTGATGCGGGATGGAGTCACCATGGTGGACTGCCTCGTATGTCGGTGGTACAGGGTGCGGCACTGACAGAACAGTGCCGCACCAGGACGGACGATCAGCGGAAATCGACGTGGATGTCGATCTCGCCTGGCCCATCTTCGTACGACGGTTCGACTCCGTCCATTTCGAGGGCGGGGAGAGGGATGCGCCGCTTCCACCTTGTGACGTAACCGTTCGATACCTCACCGGGTAGCGAAAGCTCGTTGTGGATGTGGACCTTCTCGCCGACCTCGGCTCGATACGAGACCAGGAACCAGACCTGGAGCTGGTCGATCTCCTCGGCACTCAGGACGATCTCATCGCGGCGCACGGGGCGAGGGAAGAGTTCGAGCTGGTCGTTTGCGGCGGCGGCCCGCGCCGTGGCAGCACCGCGCTTGCGCAGGTTCCGAGGGAGGTTCGTACGTTCGCCCGTGGCCGCGTCCCCGATCATGACGCCTATGGCAATGGTCTTCTCCGGGTTGCAGACCACCTCCAGGTGGTCGTGCAACAGCCGCTTCCAGCCCTCGTGCTGGATATGCATCTCGCGAATGATCCGAACGTGCTCCTGGTAGGCCCGGGTGCCGGCCGTGTTGGCTGGATGGTTCGGGGTCGCGGAGCGGCGGGCGATCTCCCCCGCCCGCAAGGCCGGGTGCAGGTATTCCAGCTTGGTGCCGAGGGTTGCAAGCTGCGCACCGTGGTCATCAGGCTCAGGCGCAGCAACGGAAAGGACTGTCATTCAGCCTCCGGGGCGATAGGCACGACGAGCTCTTATAAGAACGCTACCGCATGCGCGGTTCCATCCTTATAAGCGAAGCACCACAAGTCCGCGTCACGCCAAGCAACTTGACCATTCGCGCCACGGAACCCACATCGTCAGCTTGACTGCCGGATGCCCAGCGCCCGCCGCCACTCCGCCTCCGGCGCACCCATCACCTGACAAGGCTTTGGTCCCGCCAGCACACGGCAGACGGCTGCCGCTGGAACCAACGCAACGGGGCGCCGATGGCTACGTCTTCAGTCGTGACCAACGCCCCGGCAACTGGCACCACCCTCGATCACGTCGGCGACCGCTGCCGCACGCAGCTTCCGCTATCCGCCCTGCGCACAGCCGGCGTCAACGGAGACCTAAGGCTGGATCCGGCCATGCGAGGACCGAGTCACGACTCCGATACGGCAGTCGCCGCGTACCGCCGATGCGTTCGAGGAACAAGCGCGCTTCCCGCACTTCGCAATCGCCCGTCCAAAAATCGCTGGCAGATCGTCACTGGGCTTGCACAGTCGTCGAGTTGGCCGCCCTGGATTGTCAGTGCCGGTCGCTATCGTCAAGTGTTGAGCCGAGGAACGCCCGGCCCCGTCTGCGGGGTACTCCCCCTTCACTGCCGAGGACCGCTCGTGACCTACGTACGCCCGCACTACCGCCGTGACGGCACCTACGTCAAAGGCCACAACCGTCGCACCCGACCTCGCACCGTCCAGCCCCACACGGCATCCCGACGTAACACCCCGCGTCCCGTTCCCGTGTCGCGACCGCGACCAATCACCACCGGCCCGACGACCCATGTCCGTCCCTACTACCGCTCAGACGGCACCCGCGTACGCGGGCATCGCCGGTCCATCAGCCCTCGCACCCTCGCCATGGCAGCGAGCACCGGAGGAGGTGGTCTCCTGCTGCTGATACTGCTGGCCTTGGCCGGCGGGCCGGGAACAGGCAGCGAGGCGCCGGCCGGCACGACACCATCGCACTCGGCATCGGTCTCAGCAACGCACAGCCCGTAGACCCCGGCCCACACGGCGGTAGGCCCCGACAGATCTCACGGGACCTACTGCCGGCCGAGATCAGTCGCGATGACGGCCCCAACCCAAGCAAGAAGGAGCGCACCAGGAGGTCCTCCCCGCACAGGCGGCGTGGACCGCAGTCGATGTGCCGCTTCTCGCTGACGTACCCGTTCTCCCCATTGCGGGCGGGGGTCGTTCGAGGGGCACACATTGCCGTTCGTTCACAGGAGACCACCGATGCACGAGGCCCGCCCGCACCGCCCCCACACCCTGCATAGAGCCGAAAGAGTGGCCGTCGACACTGTGAGCCCCTTGGGACTTTTCTGGGACTTCCGGCTGCATCAACAGGCACGAGCGTGAAACAGCTGCAAGGCCATCAGTGCAGGTCAGCGCCCCGCAGCCACCCATCGCGGCAGGCCACCGGGCTGGCTGGTCTCTTCCGGGACATCTGAACGCGCTTCGGGTTAGTGCCGCCGCACCTTGTCTGAGCTGCTACTTGGCGGGTCAGACGGGGTGCGGCGGCTTCCGTGGGGCTTCTCCGGGGCAGCGTCGCTCATCCGGCTTCGGCAGCCAGTCGGGCCGATACCGCATCGCCATCGCCATCATGCTCCGGAAGGGGAAGGTTCCTTCAGGACGACGTCGAGAGTGCCATTTCAGCGTCGAGATATCGCCCATACCGCGCACAGCGCACATTATGCGCACTCGTCAAGAACATAGGTCGGCGGCGCTTTTCGGCACCTTCAAGGATCGCCATGCACTCCACTTGGTGGGTCATCGAGAACACCTGTGGGCCATCGAGAACACATGGGGCCAATCAGCGAACCGCCCGTCTGCTCCGCGCTTCACCGCCCATCCCGGCATTCCGGCCCGTGGGGACTCCTCCCTTCCGGTATGCCGTGAGCTCATCCGGCGTCGGTTCCCTTGAAGTTGACATCTCCGAAAGCCGACACAAGAGGCCGAACACACACGAATTCACGTGCCCAAGGCGACGCCAGCGCACCCGACGCTCCGGCTTGGTCCGCTCCTCGCCCTCCCTGCGCTGAGGGGTCACGCTCGACGACGAGACGCGCGCAGCGCTCCGGATGGGTGGACTGCGAAAACGCCTGCCGGCCGCCCGGGCCGGTAAACGGACCCTGGGGCGAGACTCGGGGGAATCCTTAATGCAGCGCACCGCAGTGGTGTTGACCGTCCTCCGCGAGTGTGGCAGGCGTGGCCCGCCGCCAGAACGGCCGTATCGGTGATTTTCAAGGGCCAGTTGCATCTGACGGCCTACCGCACGTTGCACTTCAATACGGGTGCGATGACGCCGAGGGCACCGGAGAGACCGCGATGAAATATCTATGAAAAAGATCGTTCTCATCATCGACATGGTTCGCCATGAACGGTGGCGATGGAGTCCGTTCAGGAGGGCTCGCATCCAGAAAAGGCCGCCGCAAAGCCCTTAGGAATGCAAAGCGTGGCGGGCCGTCATCCCGAAGATGATCTCCCAGCATGACACCGTGTTCCCGAACGGGAGCACACCGGACGGCCAGCGGATTCACAACGGTTCGCCACTCAAGAGCGGCCCCCGCCCTGCCCGGTCTCGGCGCCCAGGCAGTTCGGGGCGCCGTCGGCGTCGCCCGCCACACCCGTTCCCGCCCCCGCTACCGCTCCACACCCGGTCGGCGAACCCCCGTAAGGCCCCAACGACCCGCTACTCGCACTCCGGAGCAACGGGGTTGCAACGACACCTTGCAGCCGAGCAAAACGCGTCGGCTGCGTTCGCGTCGGCATGTCGTGAGCACGGCATACGTCGCTCGGTGGGGCGCGTCGGATTTAGCTTCGACAATGCCCTGACGGAATCCTTTTTCGTGAGCATCACAGGTGAACCCCGCTACGTCCGAACGGTAGTTGGGCAATCGAGGCGCGGGCCCATACCGGCGTACTGGAGCGCCGCCCCAACGGGGAACCCGGGGCTATGGACTCGCGCGTTTGATCGAGTAGGATCCACATCAACGCTCGGCAAACCAGCCCGTTTGGGTCCAGCTTGTCGCCTCCACAGCACCACCCTGTCGACCAGCGGGGCCGATGCTTGGTGATCCATTCGCATGCCGCGAGGTACGCCGGGCGCTGTACATATAATTCTTGGGGGAGGATTAACTATGCTGGTTCCGAACGGCCACTTTCTGCACGACAGAAAAGACATCCACCGGCTGCGGAACTTCCTGATCAATCAGCGCAAGATCTCCGGATGGACCCAGGAGGAGCTCTCCGAGCGCTCCGGCGTCAGCGTCCGCACGATCCGCAACCTGGAGACCGGCTCCAACACCAACCCGCGCCGCACCTCGGTGGACCTGCTGCTCTCCGCCTTCGGCGCGACCGCAACCGCCGCCGAGACGGCCTTCTGGGGCAGCACCGGCTGGCCGGCAGTGCCCGAGCAACGTACCGAGTCGCACCTTTCGCACGCCCTGGAGCTGCCGCCCTGGTACGGGCCCTGGCTGCTCAACGATCCGCTGGTGGGCCGGCAGACCGACCTGCGGCACGTCGTGGCCACCGTACAGCGCAGTCGGCTCGTGGCCCTGACCGGAGCAGGCGGGGTGGGCAAGTCCCGGCTGGCGCACGCGGCCGCGGTCCAGCTGCGCCCGCTGTTCCGGGAGGGGGTGGCCGTCGCCGACCTGCACGACTGCCCGCCCGAGCACCTTGATTCCTCGCGCGCAGGCAGTGAACTGATGCGCATCGTGCGGGAGTTGGACGGTGAGGACGGCTTCCTGCGCGGCGGCTCGTGGACCGGGTCCCGGCTCCTGGTGCTCGACAACGCCGAGCACGTCGTCCAGCACACGGCTCGGATCGCGCGGAACCTGCTCAGCGAGCATCCGGGTCTCCATCTGCTGATCACCTCCCGTCGCACGCCGTCCGTCGGTGCCGCGGAGACCTGGGATGTCGAGCCGCTGCGGGTGGACGGACCGGAGGACGGCGAGACGGCCGTACCGAGTGCGGTGGAACACTTCCTGCGCCGGGTGCAGGCCGGCCTGCCGACCCTCGACCTGAGCGACCATCTGCCGTTGGTCACCCGCCTGTGCCGGCTGCTCGACGGAATACCGCTGGCCCTGGACATTGCGGCCCAGCGGCTCAGGTCGCTTCCGCTGACGTCGCTCGTGCAGAGCGGCAACCTCTTCCCCCTGCTGGACCAGGTCGACGCGGGCCGCCTGTCCCGGCACCGCACGCTCTCGGAGAGCGTGCGGTGGAGTTACGACCTGCTCCCCGCGCCGCACCAGGAACTGCTGCACGAACTCGTCGCGTTACAGAGCCCGTTCTCCCTGGACGACGTGCTCAGGGTCCAGCAGGGCCAACCCGACGCGACGCAGGTCGCTCACCTCCTCGCAGACCTCGCCGATGCCTCGCTGGTCCACATCGAACGGCGACTGCATTACACGTACCGGGTCCATGCACTCGTACGGCACTGGCTGCTCACCCACGCGCGGCGGCCCAGCCCGGCGGGAGGCGCCGCACCCCTCGGACTTGGCCGCTAGGGCCCCGGACGGATCCCGGGTGGGGTGTGGAAGGGCCGGCACCCCGCCCGGACGACAGGAACCACCAGAGCCTCGAACGCCGCGGCGCATCCGGAGCACTGCTCAGGCCCCCGACTGCCCGGCGGCCTCCTTGACCGTCCGGAGCGAGAAGTACTCCGCCGCGTCGAGACTCGACATGATCCGCTCTTCCAGCCAGGGCAGGAACGTCTCGTCCAGTACGGCCTCCGGCTGCAACCGCTGCAACAGCCGCTGGAGCACCAGCACCAGCCAACCACTGCCGCCCGTCTCCGCGCGCTCCTGCCCGAAGGTGTGGAGCCAGGTGTAGAGGCAGGACGCCGCCGCGTGGTAGACGCAGTGCTCGGCGGCCCGGTCCTGCCCATCCGTCGTCGCCGCGTCGAGCGATGCGGCGGCGAGGTGCGTGTAGAACGCCGTCCGGCGCGCGGACAACTCGCCGACGACCTTGGCGAGCGCCGTGCCCTCGGGTTCCGGAAGCTCGTGCTCCGCGATCCGCAGCGCCTCCTCGACGGCCGGGTTCCATCCGCGGGTGATCTCGTCCTCGGCAGCGCTGGTCAGCCGCAGTTCCCGCCCCGAGGGGTGCCACACGGGTGCTTCCTCGGACCAGTCGAAGAGCTGCCGCAGCACGTCCTCGCCGCCTCGGGAAGGCCGGTCGGCCACCCGGGCCACGGCCGGGAGCTGGGAGGCGATGCTGTGCAGGTTGACGTGGGTGGTGCCCTCGAAGATGCTCGCGATCGCGTGGTCGCGCTGGAGCTTCTGGAAGACGCCGGAGGCCACGCCCTCGCGCAGGTAGCTGCGTGCGCCCAGGACCCGGGCGCACTCCTGGACGACCTGCTCGCCGAGTGTCGGGACGAGGTACTTGACCACGGAGGACCACAGGCTGAGCCGGGACGGCGCGACGGACAGCGAGCGCGCCACGGGGAGCGCCGTGCACTCGGCGATCAGCAGGTCGAGGTACGAGTCGACCAGGTGCCGCCGGATCACCGGCAGCCGATAGATCTCCTGCCCGTACAGGATCCGCTCCCGCGCGTGGCGCAGTGCGATCCGCAGGACGGAGTCCATGGTGCCGAGCGACAGTCCGCCGATCGCCGTGCGGGTGATCTGGAGGACCTGGAGGATCTCGACCAGGCCCGCGCCGGGGCGGCCGAGCAGCGACCCGGCGGGCACCCTGGTGTCCTGGAAGGTGATGCCGCTGAGGTCGTGTCCGCGCAGGCCCACGGTCCGCACGAAGGGGTGATTGTCCCAACTGCCGTCGTCCAGTTCCTCCTTGTCGAGCAGCAGCAACGACGAACCCGCGCCCTCGACGGCGGCGTAGACGGTGACGAAGCGGCCGCGGGTGGCGTTGCCGACGGGCCACTTCTCGCCGGTCAACAGGTATCCGCCGGCGTGCGGCACCGCCGCGGTCTCGTTGGTGCCCAGGTCGCTGCCGTGGTCCGGTTCGGACACCGCGAAGCAGGCGAGGTCGCCGCCGAGGATGCCCCGTGCGACCTTCGCGCGCTGCTCCGCGTCGCCCCACAGCCACACCGGGTTGACGCCGAGGACCGCGGAGCCGAACATCACCGCGACGGTCAGGTTGCGGCGCGAGAGCGACCGGGTCAGCAGGAAGAGCTGCTCCAGGTTCCGCAGCCGGCCGCCGAACTCCTCGGGCACCAGGTACTGCGCGAACCCCCAGGACCTGACGAGGTCCACCGCGCCGGGCGGCAGTTCACCGTTCTCCTCGTGCGCGACCATCGCGGCGTAGCTGAACGGGCCGCTGTCGGCGGTCGGGTCGCCCAGCGCCCGGTCCAGATCGGCGGCCAGTGCGTAGGCCGGGCGGTCGAAGGCGCGGTCCGTCATGCCGCGGGGCCCTCGAAACCGTAGCGGGCGAACATGCCGGCGACGTCGTCGTCCGCGGGGAGGGTCGCCCTGCCTTCGGCCACCTCGGCGCCGACCAGCTCGATCACGTCGCTGACGCGCTCCAGCCGCATGGCCTCCTCGGGGTTGAGCGACCGCAGGCCGTACAGCTCCTCCAGGTTGTAGCCGAGTTCCGCGAGGACGAGCGAGTGGAAGCCGAGGTCGCCGACGAGGCGGTGGTCCGCCTCGACCTGGTCGACTTTGCGCGGTGCGATCAGCCGCACGAGTCCGCTCACCACGGGAGCGACGGCTTCGTTGCCGAGGGCGGCAGGGGTCTGAGTCATGGCGCCGACGCTAGGGCGAGGCGGGCCCGGCACCCAGGCAAAGGGCCCGGCAAAATCACGGCAACTCCGCGTTGCGCGTGGGGCGTCGGGCCGGTGCCCGTGTGTGGGCGCGGTCAGCCGGTTGGTCACCGGCGCCCCCTCAGCCTCCCGAGTTGCCGGTGCTCTGGCCCCCCGTATTGCCGGTGCACTGCCTGGTCGCGCAGTGAGGGATCCCCGAGCATCCATGGCGGGGGCCACACCAAGTGGCGTGGCCGGCCGCGCAGGCGACGGACGGGGAGTACGTGGCAGCGAGCGCGGTCGCAACCGGAGACGTCGGCGGGTGCCTCACCGCCGACCGCAGCTGCGTGGCCCACCAAGCCGCACTCTTCGAGAGGAACGTCCATGCCTGTTGAGCCTCCCGCCGCACCCACCACGACGCCCGCCGTCTCCGAGGACGAGATCGCCCGGTTCGTCGTCGACCACTTCCTCGACGACGACGTGGACGCCCTCGATCCGGAGCGGGATCTGCTCGCCGAGGGGTCGATCGACAGCCTCGGTGTGCTGCACGTGGTGGCCTGGCTGGAGAACCGGTACGGCGTGACGGTCCCCACCGGGGCGCTGTCCCTGCGGAACTTCCGCTCGGTGCGCACGATCCGGGAGACGGCGGAGCGCGTCGCGGCGGGTGGCGGCGAGGCGTGAGCGAAACACCCGCGGCGGCCGTCCGCGTACGGCATGCCGAAGGCCACCACGACGACCGTCCGTGGTCAGTGACGCGTTGAACAGCTCAGGAGAAACGATGAGTGTGCCGGCTGACGTCGCGGACGGTGTCGAGGTCCCGACCCGGTCCGCCATGGCGACCGCCTCCCTCGCGGTCGCCGAGGAGATGACACGGCGCGGGTTCAGGGCCGGTGACCGGGTGGTGCTCAAGGCGGAGAACTCCGCCGCGTACGTGTACACCCTGCTGGCCCTCGCGCACCTCGACGCCTCCCTGGTCGTCCTGGACCACCGCCAGACCGACGACGAGACCCGTACGGTCATCGAGCAGTGCCGGGTCCGCTGGGTGATCGGTGACGCGCCGGGCGGCCTGCTGTTCCCCGGACCCGGGGCGTCCCGCTTCCTGGCCCTGGACACGCTCGTCGCGGCCGCCGGGCCGCCGGCGGGCGCGACCGGCACGGCGGATGCGGCCGACACCGCTCTGGACTTCTCCCGGTGGCGGCGGCGCGCCGACGCGCTGGTGGCCTGGTCGACCGGTTCGACGGGCAGGGCCAAGGGGATCGTCAAATCGGGTGACGGGTTCCTCACCAACCTGGAGCGGACCCTGGCGCACATGGGCTACCGCGACAGCGACACGTTCCTTCCGCTGCTGCCGTTCTCCCACCAGTACGGCCTCTCGCTGATCTTCCTCGCCCAGCTCTCCGGCGCCGCCCTGATGATCTCCCCGTTCCACCGGGTCGACCTGGCGATCCGGGCCGGTGCGGCGCACGGTGCCACCATCGTCGACGCCACCCCGTCGACGTACCGGAGCCTGCTCAACCTGGCCCGGCGGAACCCGGATCTGCTCGAAGGGCTGGCGGGCGTACGGCTGTGGTGCACCGGGGGCGCCCCGCTGGACCAGGCGTTGACGGAGCGGTTCCGTTCCGTCGTGGGCGCCCCGCTGCTGGACGGCTACGGCAGTACCGAGTTGGGCAACGTCTCCTTCGCCACCCCTGACCGGCCGAAGGGCTGCGGCAGGGTGCTGGCGGGGATCGACGTCCGGTTGGCTCCTGCGCACAGCGGCGGCGCGGCACCCGACTCCCCGGCCCCGGAGGCCGGCCACGGTGCGGAGTCGGACCGCAGTGCCGAGTTCGGTCACCTCTGGGTGCGCTCCCCCGACGCCCTGGTCGGCTATCTGGAGCCCGACGGTTCGCTGCGCGAGCAGACCGACGAGTGGTACGAGACCGGCGACTTCGGCTACCTCTCGGACGAGGGCGACCTGTATGTGATCGGCCGTTCCCAGGCCGTCCACCGGATGGGGCACCTGCTCTACCCGGAGGCCCTCGCCGCGAAGGCGAGCCGGTGCGGACGGCAGGTCGTGGTCGTGCCGGTCGACGACGCGCGGTGGGGAAGCCGGCTGATCTTCGTCGTGGCCGATCCGGAGCACGGCGACCCCAAGGGGTGGCGGGAGCTGCTCTGTTCGCTGCTTCCCTCGTACGAGCAGCCCAACCACGTCGTGGTCCTGCCCGACCTGCCGCTGAACCGGAACGGGAAGACCGACACCGGGCAGTTGCGGCAGCTGCTGCGTGAGGAGCATCCGGCGCTGTGGGGCGGCGCGCAGAACGGGGCCGGGCGGTGAGGGCCGGAGCGGCGCGCACGACACGGCGGCGGGTGGTGGTGACCGGCTACGGCGCGGTCACGCCGGTGGGACCGGACGTTCCCTCCCTGTGGGAGGCGCTGCTGTCCGGCAGGAGCGGAATCGCGGAGGTGACCGGGTTCGACACCACGGACCTCGCGGTGACGATCGCCGGAGAGGTACGGGACTTTGAGCCCTGCGAGTACATGCCCAAGCGGACGGTCCGGCGCCTGGACCCCTTTGCCCAGTACGCGCTCGCCGCGGCGGTGCAGGCAGTGGAGGCGGCCGGCCTGAACGTGCCGGCGGTCCGGCGCGACCGGATGGGGGTGCTCATCGGCTCCGGATACGGGGCGGAGAAGTCGACCTTCGAGGCCGCGCAGGCACTGGTCACCAAGGGTCCCCGGGCCGTCAGCCCGTACTACGCCGTCAGCGGCGGGATCGACTCCGCGGCCGTCGACGTCGCGCTGCGCTTCGGCGCGCAGGGCCCGTCCGGTTCGACGAGCACCGCCTGCGCCACGGGGGCGACCTGCATCGGTGACGCCGCGCGCATGATCGCGACGGACACGGCCGACGTGATGCTGGCCGGCGCCTCGGACGACTGCCTCACCGCCGTGCAGATGGCCGCCACCATCAGGACGGGGGTGCTGTCCCGGCGGAACGACGACCCGGCGGGCGCGAGCCGCCCGTTCGACCTGGGGCGCGACGGGTTCGTGATGAGCGCGGGCGCCGGTGTCGTGGTGCTGGAGGAGGCCGAGCACGCGCTGCGGCGGGGCGCCGGCATCGTGGCCGAGGTGGCCGGGTACGCCGCGACCACCGACGCCTACCACCTGACCTCTCCCGACCCGGAGGGGAAGGGGTTGCAGCGGGCGATCCGGCTGGCGCTGGCGGACGCGGAGACGGACGCCGGCGGGATCGACTACATCAACGCGCACGCCACGGGGACCGTCGGCGGGGACCGGGTCGAACTCGCGGCCCTGCGCGAGGTGTTCGCCGAGCGGCTGCCCAGCATCCCCACGACCTCGGTGAAGTCCGTCCTCGGCCACATGATGGGCGCGGCGAGCGCCGTCGACCTGATCGCGACCGTCGAGGCCCTGCGCACCGGCACCGTACCGCCGACCACGAACTGCACGGGCCCCGAGGACACGGTGCTGAACCTCGGCACGCGGGGCGTCGAGCGGCGCGAGATCCGTACTGCCATGAGCAACTCGTTCGGGTTCGGCGGGCACAACGCCGTCCTGGTCGTCAAGGCGTTCGACGGCGGCTGAGCCGTACCCCTTCCCCCCTCAACCCACGCAAGAACAGACGAAGGGCACCACAGTCATGAGCAACTCGCACGGCACGCAGCTCACGGTGGAGCGGAACTACCGGACCGTCACGGGACTGGCAGTAGGGAGCGGGCTGGTGGCCGGCGCGGTCATCGAGGAGGGGGCCGAGATCATGACCCTGAGCGACTGCGTCCCGGCGGAAGCCACCAAGTACACGATCCAGGTCGAGCGGGACAAGCACGTCATCGGCACGGACATCCGATTCCTCAACCACTCCTGCGACCCGAGTACCTATGTGGACGCCGCCGCCGGAAACGTCGTCGCCACCCGCCGGCTCGTTCCCGGGGACGAGCTGACCTTCTTCTATCCCTCCACCGAATGGGAGATGGCCAGCCCGTTCACCTGTGCGTGCGCGGCACCGGGTTGCGTGGGCAAGGTGACCGGTGCGGCCTTCCTGGCCGTGGACGTCCTCAAGGGCTACCGCATCAACGCCCACATCCAGGAACTGCTGGCGGAGCGGGACGTCGAGCCGCGCTCATGACCTCCGGGCACGCCCCCCAGCCGGCTCCCCGCGCCGCGGCCCTCCGCGGCACGGGGGGCCGGCTGCTGGTCCACGCACTGGCCGGGCACGGGGTGGACACCGTGTTCGGCATCCCGGGCATCGACAACCTGGAAGTCTTCCGGCATCTCGGCCACAGCGGCATCAGGACGGTCACCCCGCGCCACGAGCAGGGCGCGGGGTACGCGGCCCACGGGTACGCGCGGGTCACCGGGCGCCCCGGTGTCGTCCTGACCACCGCCGGTCCCGGGCTGCTCAACGCCGCGGCGGCGGCCGGACAGGCGTACTCCGATTCCGTACCGGTGCTGTTCCTCTCCGCCGGCCCCCCGGTGGGACAGCGGCCGGGCGACGGCCTGCTGCACGAGGTCAAGGACCAGTCCGCCGCGATGGACGCCATCTGTGCCTGGAGCCTGCGGGCCACCGACGCGGACCTGCTCACGGAGCTGCTGGCGCGGGCGTTCCACGATTTCGCCGCCCGCCGCCCGCGGCCCGTGCACATCGAGATCCCCGCCGACGTCCTCGCGGCGGAGGTGTCGTGGGCCGGTCCTGCGGGGACGGTCCCGGGCGTGGCGCGGAAGGCGGCACCCACCGAACGGACCGCCGACCCCGGCGGGATCGCGCACGCCGCTCACCTGATCGCGGGCGCCCGGCGGCCCGTCATCATCGCGGGCGGCGGCGCCCGAGCAGCGTCCGCCGCGGTGACCCGCCTGTCGCAGGAGACCGGCGCCCCGGTCGTCACCACGGCGAACGGGAAGGGAGTGATCGACGAACACCACCCGCACGCACTGGGCGCGGCACTCCACCTGCGGTCCGCCCGGGACTTCCTGCGCCGTGCCGACGTGGTGCTCGCCGTCGGCACCGAACTGGCCGACACCGACACCTGGTCCGGCCCCCTGGACCTGCCGGGCGACGTCGTCCGGGTGGACATCGACCCCGGGCAGCGGCACCGCAACCAGGCGGCGGCCCGCGCGCTCACGGGCCACGCGGACACCGTCGTGCCCCAGCTCCTGGCCGCCCTCGACGCCGTGCGCGACCGTACGCCGGTGAGCGCGGCGTACCGGTGTGAACTCGCCGTGGTCCGGGCCCGGATAGAGGCCGAGCATGCAGGTCGGGGAGCCCGGTGGACAGGGCTGATCGACGCGCTGCGCGCGGCGATGCCGCCCGAGGCGGTCCTCACCAGCGACAGCTCGATGGTGTCCCACTACGGCGCGCTCAAGGGCTTCCGCGTGCCGCGCCCCGACGCGTTCCTCCATCCCACCGGGTTCGCCACGCTCGGCTTCGCGCTGCCGGCGGCCATCGGCGCCCTGGTGGGCCGCCCCGATCTGCCGGTGGTGGCGCTCACCGGCGACGGCGGCCTCCAGTTCACCGTCAACGAGCTGGCCACCGCGGTCCTGCTGGGCAGACCGCTGCCCGTCGTCATCGTGGACAACGGCGGTTACGGTTCGGTGCGCACGGAGCAGTCCCGGCTGGGCGTCCCGCCCCTGGGCGCGGACCTGCCGAGCCCCGACTTCACCGCCCTGGCCGCCGCCTACGGGGCGCACGGCGTGGTGGCCGCGAGCCCCGCCTCGGTGACCGCCGAGGTCACCGCGGCCCTGGCACGCCAGGGGCCGACCCTGATCACGATCCCCGACCACTCGCCGAACCCGGAAGACGGTAATGACTGACCCCTATCTGCAGGTGATCTGGACGGATCCCGAGACGACGGCACGCGGCTACCTGGTGATCGACCGGCTGCTGGGCGGTGCCTCCAGCGGCGGTCTGCGCATGCGCGGCGGCTGCACCCTCGCGGAGGTCGCGGACCTCGCCCGGACGATGAGCCTCAAGGAGGCGCTGAACTACCGTCCTTCGGACCGCTACGTTCCCTATGGCGGCGCGAAGGGTGGCATCGACTTCGACCCGCGCCGTCCCGAGGCCCGTGGCGTGCTCACCCGCTATCTCGGCGCGATGAAGCCCTACATCGACACCTGTTGGGCGACCGGCGAGGATCTCGGGGTGCAGCAGCGGCTGCTCGACGAGGCCGCGGCCGAGGTCGGCATCGCATCGACCGTGCAGGCGGCGCTGTCCCACGTGCCGGACGGTCCCGAGGCGGGCCTCGCCCGCCTCGACGCGGGGTTCGCGGCGGAGGTCGGCGGGATCTCGCTGGCCGATCTCATCGGCGGCTACGGGGTGGCCAGGGCCACGGTCGCCGCGCTGGAGCACCGGGGCGACCGGGTGCGCGGGGCGACCGCCGCGGTACAGGGTTTCGGGACGATGGGAGGCGCCATCGCCCGTTACCTCGCGGAGGCCGGGCTGCGTGTGGTGGCGGTCGCCGACCAGCACGGTGTGGTGGCCAACCCCGCGGGGCTGGACGTGGAGCACCTGCTCGCGCACCGCACCGCGGACGGGCTCGTCGACCGCGCACGGTTGCGCCCCGACGACCGGCCGGTGGCGTCCGACTGGCTGTCCGTACCGTGCGACGTCCTGGTGACGGCGGCCATCCCGTACGCCATCGACGAGGGCAACCACCAGCGGGTGAGCGCGCGTTACGTGGTCGAGGGCGCCAACATCTCGATGACGCCCGGGGCCGAGCGCGCGCTGTCCGCCAGGGGCACGGCCGTGATCCCCGACTTCGTCGCGAACTCGGCGGGCAACGCCTGGTGGTGGTGGACGCTGTTCGGGGACATCGAGCCGACCGCGGCGTCGGCCTACGCGCGCGTTTCCGCCGTGATGGAGGATCTCGTCGTGTCGGCGCTCGACGGCGCGGCCGACGGGTCGACGACCCCGCGCGAGGCGGCCACGGCCCGCGCCGAGTCGTGCCTGGCGCTGCTGAAGGACCGGCCTCGGGGCTGACCTTGGCGCTCGGTCCCGTACGGAGGCCGGTCCGGGGGCGGATCACCTGGCGATCCGCCCCCGGACCGGCCTGTTCGCGTACG
>LIQL01000760.1 GCA_001418405.1 Streptomyces diastatochromogenes
GCGCCGGGTAGTCCGCCGCCGGCCTGGGAGATCAGACGGCGTGCGGCTTTGAGGTCGAGGGAGATGGCGAGGTAGGTCTCGTGCGGGGCGGCGGCGGACTACCCGGCGCGTTCACCGTCATGCAGCAGACCACCGCCTCCGTCGCCCAGGCGGCCCGGAACGCGGGGCTGATGGTGACCGGCTGGCTCAGCGCCCGCGAGATCGCCGCCGTGGTCCGCACCGCGTACGACCCCAAGGCACTCTCGGCCCTGCAGCAGTGGTCCTCCTCCGGCCGTGCGGAGGCCGACCCCGCAGCCGCCGGACCGGTCGTCCAGGTCGAGAAGTACGACCGGACCACCACCGACACCGCCTGCCACGCCACCTTCTGGGTGGAGAACTGGCCCCGCACCGAGACGGGTGCCGGGTTTCTCCACGGCCTGATGTTCGCCGGCGGCGTGCGCCGCAGCCTCTCCCTCATCTACGCGCCCCAGGGCCTCGAAGCCGCCCTACGAGACGTCCAGCGTCGCAAGAGCGCCATCATCGCCGACGCCACCGAACGCGCCCGTCGCGGACAGGTCGACAGCGAGGAAGACTCCATCGAATACGCCGACGTCAAGACCCGCGAGCGGCAGCTGATCGCCGGGCACGCCGACGTCGCCCTGACCGGCCTGCTCACCGTCACCGCCCCCACCGACCAGGCCCTGGACGCGGCCTGTGCGCAGATCGAGACCGCCGCCGTCACCGCCGGCGTCGACCTGCGCCGCCTGAACTTCCAGCAGCCGCAGGCGTTCACCGCCGCCGCGCTCCCCCTGGCCCGCACCTCCCTCTGAGCACGGCCGCCCCACCACTTCCGGCGTCAGGAAGGACCTCGCCCTTGCCCTCTCCCCCGCATCCCGACGACGCGCACCCCTACCTCCGCGCCGCCACCGCCGGCATCCGCCACCACACCCGCGCCCTTCCCCAGACAGACCCTCCGCGCCCAGCCGACCGCGCTCACCTCGACGTGCTGCACGCGCACCTGACCACGCTGCACCAGCTCCTGGACCGAATCGCCGAAACCACGCGCCCGCCGCACCCCGGCGCCGGCCGGCATCTGGCCACCGCACACACCCGCCTGTGGCAGTCCGCAGCGGCCGTGCACGATGCCTTCCACCTGCTGCCCTCCGCCTCCGCCGACACCACCGAGTGCCACCCCGAGCGGCTCCCGGAAGGACCGCCGGTCCTCACCATCTGCCAGCGCCATCTGGCCGCCGGACACGCCGTTCGCCGCAAGACCACCCCAGCCGACCTCCGCCCGCACACCACCGCATGCGTGCGGTGAGCACCACCCGCCGAAACGAGGGCCCCTCGTGAACCACCGGCCCGCCCGCCGCGCTCGACGCGCCTCCGCCTCACCGCTGTTCACCCCGCACGGCACCGACCGCGCCAGCCGCAAAGCCGCCCGCCGCCAACTCGCCGAAGCCACCGCCAAAGCCCGTACCGCAGCAGCCGGCCACCCCACGGACGACGCCCCGGCCGAGCACACCATGCCGGCGCCGCACTACCCCGCAAGCGGACGCCCCGGACCCCACTCCGCCCGCGGGCACCGGCTGAAACTCCCGGCCCACCGCATGACGACCGCTGTCGCCGCCGGCGCCTACCCCTTCCTCGCCGAAGGCGGCCTGGGCGCCGAGGGCATCTACATCGGCAGCGACGTCCACGCCGAAGCATCGTTCGTCTTCGACCCCTTCGCCCTCTACGGACGCGTCGAAGGCTTCACCAACCCCAACGTCCTGCTGGCCGGCGTGATCGGACAGGGCAAGAGCGCACTGGCGAAATCCTTCGCGCTGCGGTCGGTGGCCTTCGGCTACCGCATCTACGTCCCGTGCGACCCCAAAGGCGAGTGGACCCCGGTCGCCCAGGCACTGGGCGGCACCTCCGTCGCCCTGGGCCCCGGACTGCCCGGCCGCCTCAACCCCCTGGACGCCGCCCCACGACCGGCCAGCGTCACCGAAGCCGACTGGGCCGGCGAGATCCGCAAGCGGCGCCTGCTCCTGCTCGGCTCGTTGGCCCGCACCGTCCTGGGCCGGCAACTGCTGCCGATGGAACACACCGCCCTCGACGTCGCCCTCGACACCGTCGTCACCCACGCCACCCGAGACAACCGCACCCCGCTCCTGGGCGACATCGCCACCGCCCTCAACAACCCCACCGCGCTGAACGAATCCGCCGGGATGATGTCCGGACAACTCGGCGACGCAGCCCGCGACCTGGCACACGCCCTGCGCCGCCTGGTCCACGGCGACCTGGCCGGCATGTTCGACGCCCCCTCCACCGTGCAGTTCGACCCCACCGTGCCGATGCTCACCATCGACCTGTCCCGGCTCGGCGGCTCCGGCGACGACACCGCCCTCGTCCTCGCCATGACGTGCGCCTCCGCCTGGATGGAATCCGCCCTCACCGACCCGCGCGGCGGCCGACGTTGGATCGTCTACGACGAAGCCTGGCGCCTGATGCGCCACGTCGGCCTGCTGCAACGCATGCAGGCCCAGTGGAAACTCTCCCGCGGCCTGGGCATCGCCAACCTGATGGTCATCCACCGGCTCTCCGACCTCCTGACCGCCGGCGACGCCGGATCACAGGGCCGCGCCCTGGCCGAGGGCCTACTGGCCGACTGCTCCACCCGCATCGTCTACCGCCAAGAAACCGACCAGCTCCACGCCGCCGCCTCCCTGCTCGGCCTGACCTCCGTCGAAATGGACGCCATCGCCCACCTCAACCGCGGCAGAGGACTCTGGAAAGTCGCCGGCCGATCATTCATCGTCCAACACCACCTCCACCCCAACGAGTTGTCGCTCTTCGATACGGACACTCGGATGCATTAAAAACCCACTTCGCGACCGGCTATCCCACACGATCAACTCACCAGGAGTCACTCATCCAGTTTCACCCGACCATCCTGCTCTTCCCCGCGCTCGACGAGGAGGACCTCAAGGCCCTCGCCGACGACATCGAGGAACACGGCCTGCTGCACCCCGTCGTGCTCGACCGCAACGGCCGCGTCATCGACGGACGCAACCGTTTGAAGGCGTGCGAGATCGCCGGCGTCGAACCCTCGTACACCACGTACGAAGGTGACGACCCTGACGGTTACGCCTTGTCGGCGAACGTCCATCGGCGCAACCTGACCAAGGGCCAGATCGCCATGATCACCGCCAAAGCCTGTTCACTCAGTGAACAGAACGGGCGTTCACCCGGTGAACGGTCCTCCCGTTCACTGAGTGAACACCTCGGAGTCTCGCTGGGCACCGTCGGCAAGGCGAATATCGTGCTCCAGCACGCACCCGACCTCGTGGACCCAGTCATCAGCGGCGCCACCGGGCTGAACGAGGCATACAACGTTGCCCAAGAGAACAAGGCCAAGGCCAACTCCGCTGAAGCGCAGCTCGCCCGTCTGCGCAACGAGGACCCCGAGCTGGCCGACCGGGTCGTCGAGGGGCACCTGACCCTGACCGGGGCCTGGGCAGAGCGCACCGAGCGGGTTGAGGAGGACAAGCGACAGCGCCGGGTGGCCACCCGGC
>LIQL01000761.1 GCA_001418405.1 Streptomyces diastatochromogenes
ACCCCCAAGGGCCCCAGGCCCTGAAGGCACAACCCCCGAAGGCCCAGCCCCTAAAACCCGAGCCCCTATCGACCGAAGCCCTCCACGGCAGCCCCTCACGACCGCAGAGCAGCGCCGGCCACGAAGCAGCGCCTCCCGCAGCGCCGGCCACGAACGTCAACGGCGGCCCCAGCACCGGCCACGAAGCAGTGCCGGCCTCACGTCAACACCGGCCCCGGCGCCGGCCTCACATCAGCGACGGCCCCGCCGGCGCGCCCGAGGACTGTGCGGCCCGCTGCAGCGCACTGGCCAGCAGTGCCAGGTCCGTCGGGCCGTTGCCCAGCTCCCGGAGCGGGCGCCGGGCCGGCGGGTCGCCCATCCGTTGCCACTCCAGGGGCACGACGGTCGGCCGCAGGGTGGACGTACGGGGTATCCGGCCGGTCACCCGACCCGCCTGGAACGGCGTGGACGCGCCGTCCTCGGCGCGGTACAGCCACCCGCGGCCCGGCGGCACCGGCTCGGCGTCGGACGGCGCCGGCTCGGCCGGGCCGGCGCGGCCGGCGGCCGACGGGATGCGTCCCAACTGGATGCGCAGGGCGGCTCGTTCGGCGGTGGTGGTGCCTTCGGTGCGGTCCGGGTGGCCGGTCGCCGCTATCAGGTGCACGCCCAGCGCCACGCCGTCCCGGGCCACCGCCTCCAGGGCGCGGACCACGGAACCGGCGGCCGGGCGGCCGGTGCTGCCCAGCGCCGGGGAGACCAGCGCGTCGAAGTCGTCGACCAGGATGAAGAGTCGGGGCATCGGGGCGGACGTGTGGGCGGGGCCCTGCGCCGGCGCCTGGGACGCCGCCGGGCCGGGCTCGGGGGCTTCCGTGCGGGTGCGGAGGCGCAGGGTGCCCGTGCGGGAGGGGTCCGCGGGCCCGGCCGTGGTGCCGCCGCCCTCTTCCTCATTACGGCAACGATTACGGAGAGTGAATTGTTCCGATGATTCGTTACTCGGTGTGAATGAGGTGGGTGGGGTGGAGGTGGCGTGCTGGTGCGGTGCGGCTGCGGAGGCGCTGGCCGTCGCGGGACGCGCACCCGAGGCGCTGGTGGTGGCGGAGGTGCTGGCGGTGCCTGCGATCCCGGTGGTGTTTGAGGGGCCGGAGGGGTTGGGCCCTGTCGCGTTCGCGGTGTGTGGAGCGGGGGCGTTCGCCGTGGCGGCGCCGTGGGTGGCGGTGCTTTCGGCGGAGCGTCGGGGGGCCACGATGCGGGGG
>LIQL01000762.1 GCA_001418405.1 Streptomyces diastatochromogenes
CGCGCCGGCGCCGGCGCGCGCTCCAACGGCGCCTCGGCCAGGTGCGGGAACTCGCTGACCCCGGTGATCGGCTCCCGCCGGTGCGCCAAGTCCGCACTGCGTCGCCGCCAGGTCTCCGCCAGCCGCTCGCCGACCATCCCGGACCGCAGCGCGGCGGCCTGACCGCCCGCCCGCTCGATCTCCTGGAAGAACACCCAGCCCGCGCGGGCCAGTTCGGCGGTGAGCCGCTCCACGTACCAGGAGCCGCCGGCCGGGTCGATCACCTTCGCCAGGTGCGACTCCTCCAGCAGCACCGACTGGGTGTTCCGGGCGATCCGCCGGGCGAACGCGTCCGGCAGGCCCAGCGCCGCGTCGAACGGCAGCACGGTCACCGCGTCCGCGCCGCCCAGGCCCGCGGACAGCCCGGCCACCGTGGTCCGCAGCATGTTCACCCACGGATCCCGACGGGACATCATGACCGCCGAGGTGACCGCGTGCTGGCGCTGCCCGGCCGCGGCCGGCGACACCCCGCAGACCTCGGTGACCCGGGACCACAGCAGCCGCGCGGCGCGCAGCTTGGCGATGCTCAGGAACTGGTCGGCGGTGGCGGCGTAGCGGAACTCCAGCTGCCGGCAGGCGTCGTCGAGGCTCAGCCCCCGCCCGTCCGCGGCCAGTTCCCGCAGGTACGCCACGCCGGTGGCCAGCGAGGCGCCCAACTCCTCGGCCGCCGAGCCGCCCGCCTCGTGGTACGGCAGCGCGTCGACGCTCACCGTGCGCAGGCCCGGGGCGCTCCGGGCGACCTGACCGGCCAGTTCGGCGGCGGCCGCCAGCCCGTCGGCCAGTGCGCGGTCGTCGCCGGTGCGGGCCAGCAGCCCCAGCGGATCGGCACCCAGGACGCCCGCCGTCTCCGACGGCGCCACCCCGGCCTCCCGGTACAGCCGCAGCAACTCCGCTGCCGCCGCCGGGAATTCCGCGCCCGCGTCGAGCACCACAGGGGCCAGGTCCAGATAGACGCCCCGGAGCGCGTCCGCCAGGCCGGACACCGGCACCCCGCCGTCGCCGACGGTCAGCCACACGGAGGTGCCGCCGTTCTCCAGGTCGGCGAGGAGCGCCTCGTTGACCCGCTGCGGATCGGTGCCGACCTGACGCTGGCGGACGTCCCACCCGAAGGCGGTGCCCTCGGGCCGGGCCGCCCGGACGAACGGCGCGAAGCCGGGCAGGCCCGCGGCGGGCGGCGCGTCCTCGGCGGTGTACAGGGGAGGGACGCGGATCCCGTCCTGGAGATCCGTGGCGAGCGCGTCCTCGGCGGCGGCACCGGTGGCCTCGGACGCGCCCGATTTGCGGAGCACGCCTTCGACGAGACGCTGCCACTGCTCGCGTTCGGCAGCCGGGAAGGCGGCGGCCAGGGGGAGTTCGGGGGACTCGGCGGTCATGGCAGCAGGCTAGGCGAACGGCCGTTAGCCGGAGCAGGGGCCCGAGCTGTGACCTTGCACTCGTTGAGCGCGGCGCCGATCGCCGTGTACAGGGCGAATCCACCCCGGACGGGCAGCGCCGGGCCCCGCCGACGGCTCCCGGAACCCGATCTTCCGGCGCGCTACGGTGGCCCCGGCACCCCACCGAGGAGCGCAATGCGCACACCGCCGAGCCCCCGCACCACCCTTGCCGTCGCCCTGCTCGTCCTCCTGGTCCTGACCGCCACCGCGGCCCTGCTGGTGCCGGCGCCGGCCCGCGCCCCCGAGGAGCCCGCCGCCTGCCCGGGGCGCGCCCCCGGCAACTGGTCCACCGACCCGGCAACGACCGGGGCGTTCGCCCGCTACGGCGACGACGACTCCCGCACCGACGACTGGACCGGCGGCGACGGCACCCACTCCGTGCGCCTCCCGGACGGCCGGACGCTCTGGCTGTTCTCCGACACCTTCCTCGACCTCGTCCACCCGCCCCCCAACCCGCAGGGCGCGCGCACCCGTTGGCGCACCACCGTCACCGGGGGCACCCCTTTCCTGCGCCACAATTCGCTCGTTGTGATGACGCCGGAGGGCCGACCGGAGCGCACGCTGACCGGCGGGACCCCCGCCGCGCCCGGGCCGTTCTTCCCCGACCCGCCCGGCGGCGGCTGGCGCTGGCCGGTCCACGCGACCGTGGAACCCCGCACCCCCGGTGCCGCGGAGCGGGTCGTCCGGGTGCTGCTGTGGAACCGCGCCCCCGGCACCGGCCCGTGGGTCTTCGGCGTGCCGCACGGCACCGAGGTCGCCACCCTCGCGCTGCCCGACCTCCGACTGGAGTCCCTCACCCCGGTCGCCGACCAGGGCGCCGTCGCCGACCCGGGCCGCCGCGTCCTCTACGGCACCGCACTGGTCCGCGTCGGCGACGTCACCTACGTCTTCGGCGGCGACGACCCGCCCGGGTCCCCGGCCGACAGCGCCTACCTGGCCAAGGTCCCGGCCGGCCGGCTCGCCGACCGGGCCGCCTGGCGGTTCTGGGACGGCGCGCGTTGGCGGCCGGACGCCGCGGGCGCGGTGCCGGTCCTGCGCGGCGGCGGTCGGCGCGGCGTCGGCAGCGCCTACACCGTCGTCCGCGACGGCCGGACGTGGGTGCTGCTCACCATGGACACCGCCGGCGGCGGCACCGCCGGGCTGCGGACCATCACCGGCTACTGGGCCTGTGCGCCCCAGGGCCCCTGGCACGGCCCGGCCGGCCGGATCACCCCACCGCGCCCGGCCGGCCCCGACCCCGACCACGTCGCGGTCTACAACCCGCAGGCCCACCCGGAACTCACCGACGGCACCGGCCTGTTGCTCAGCTATGACGTCAACTGGCTGGGACCGCCCGGCGCCGCCGCCGACCCGGTGGTCAACGGCGACGTGGAGCTGTACCGGCCGCGGTTCCTCCGCCTCCGATGGGCACCGGCGGGGGAGTGACGCGCGGCCCCGCCGACGCTCACTTGCCGTGCCGCTCCCGCCAGGCGCGGGCCTGCTCCTCGACGTCGAACGGGACGCGGTTCAGCGGCGGTCCCTCGGGCGGGCTGGCCAGCGCCGCCCGGATCCGGCCGTTGATCTCGGTCAGGACGCGGCGCAGCGCGGCCTCGCTCGGTGCGTCGGCGGCGGCCGCCTGGGCGTCCTCGATCTCCTTGCGCAGGACGAGGCTGGCCGGGAGGAAGGACACCTGCTCGCGGTCCATCTTCTCCTTGATCCACCACATCTCGTCGTAGGGCCGGTCGAGATTGCGCAGCGGCTTGCCGAAGCCCGGCAGGTCCTCGAACCCGCCGCGCTCGGTCGATTCGCGGATCTGCTTCTCGACCCAGCTCTCGTAGCTGACACCGGGGGGCTTGCGCTCGGTCATCGTGGGGGTCTCCCAAGGTGTGGCCGGACGGTCCTCGTTCCTCCACGGTAGTGCAACCCGCCCCGGCCGGCCGGGCCTCGGGGCGAGGTGCCCGGTCAGCCGCCGGCCTCGGCCGGGCCGGTCGGGCTCGGCTGCACCAGGGGGAAGGCGTTGCTGCCGCCGCACACCATCGGGCCGACCCGGACGCCCCCGCCGACCAGCGTCACGGTGACCTGGCCGGGCGGCCTGTTGCCGGGCACCCGGGCGTTGGCCGCGGTGCACACCAGTTGGTTGAGCGAGGCCGGGTCCAGCAGTTTGGCGTTGACCGGCAAGGTGATGGTGACCTGCCCGGTACTGGACGTGGCGGTGAGCGGGGCCGGGAACTTCGGCACCACGCTGGACAGTCCGCGCATCCGCTCGGCGTGGTTCGGCCCCTGCACCAGCAGGTCGATCGCGGCCTGCGGATCCAACGGCTCGCGCGCCGGACGGGTCGCCGGGTGCAGTCCGTCCGGACCGTAGAAGAACAACTGCACGTTGACGGTGGGCTTGCCCGGGGCCCGCACCCCGGTCGCCGGCTCGCCGGCGTCGATCACGTCGGTGGGCTCGATCCCGCAGCCGGCCAGCGTCGCGGTGAGCACCCCGGCCAGGGTGCCCAGGACGACCCGGCGGCCGGGGGTCCGGCCCGGGGCGGGGCGGCACGCGGCGGTGCGGCGTGCGGTCGGGCGTCGGTCGGTCATGCGGTGTCGTTCCCCTTCCCGGCGTCGCCGGGCTCCTCGCCGGGCTCGTCGGCGGACCCGCCGGCCGGTGCTTCCTCCTGGTGCAGCGGCAGTTCCACGGTGAACACCGCACCGCCCTCGGGCGCGTTGGCGGCGCGCAGCACGCCGCCGTGCAGCCGGACGTTCTCCTGCGCGATGGCCAGGCCCAGGCCGCTGCCCTCGGACCGGGCGCGGGCCGAGTCCGCCTTGTAGAACCGGTCGAAGACGTGCGGCAGCACCTCGGGGTCTATCCCCGGGCCGCTGTCACGGATCTCGATCAGCAGCACGGCGTCGGCGGGCTCGGGCGCGTGCAGCTCCACCCGGACCGGTTCGCCGCCGTGGTGCAGGGCGTTGCCCACCAGGTTGGCGACCACCACGTCCAAGCGGCGCGGGTCGAGCCGGGCGCGGACGTCCGCCGGCAGCTCCGCCGTCACCCGGCTCTGCCAGGCCCGGGCCTGGAGGGTCTTGCGGATCGTCTCGCCGACGTCCACCTCGTCCAGGTGGAGGGCGGCGGCGCCGGCGTCGAACCGGGACACCTCCATCAGGTCCTCCACCATCCGCGCCAGCTTCCCGGTCTCCTGGCTGATCAGCCGGACCGCGGAGGCGGTGTCCGGGTCGAGCGAGTCGGCGTCCTCGTCCAGGACGTCGGTGACCGCGGACATCGCCGCCAGCGGAGTCCGCAGCTCGTGCGAGACGTCGGCCGCGAACCGCCGGGCGTTGGCCTCCATCCGGCGCAGCTCGGCCATGCTCTCCTCCAGCTTCGCCGTCATCTCGTTGAACGACCTTGACAGGGCGGCGAGTTCGTCGGCGCCCTTGACCTCCAGCCGGGTGTCCAACTTGCCCTCGGCGATCCGGCCGGCGGCCTGCCGCAGCCCCCGCACCGGCCGCAGCACCCCGCGCGCCGCGAACAGCGGCAGGATCACCGCCAGGGCGAACGCCGGCAGCGCCCCGCCGCGCGCGGCGGTGACCAGCGCCTCGACGTTGGCCTCCTCGGCGCGCAACGGCAGCTGGGCGTAGACCGTCAGCGGGGACGGCTGATTGTCGGTCTGCCGCACCGGCATCCCGATCAGCAGCCACGGCGAGCCGTCCCGGTCGACGCGCTGGAACGCCGGCACCCGGCGCTTCTCCACCGACGCCTTGAAGTCGGCCGGCACCACCATGTCGCGCCGCAGCCCGCCCTCGTCGTCGTCCGGCACGCCGTTGTAGTGCACCGAGACGTCCCAGTCGCGGGACTTGCCGGAGCGCTCCAGCTTCACCCGGAAGAAGTCCAGGTCCGACCGGGACGGCGGGACCGCCAGCTCCGGCGCCAGCGAATTGACCTGGGCCCGCAGGTCGTTGACGGCGCCGTCCTGGGACCGTTGGAGGATGGCGTTGCGGGCCTCCCGGTAGGTCAGTCCCGCGGTGGTCAACGCACTGACCGCGGCCACCAGCAGGAACGCCACCACGAGCCGGGCGCGCAGTCCGCGCACCGCCGAGACGCCGGGCAGCAGGCGGCGGAGGCGGCTCACAGGGGTCCGAAGCGGTAACCGAAGCCGCGCACGGTCTGCACGTACCGGGGGCTGCGCGGGGTGTCCTCTATCTTCGTCCGCAGCCGCATCACGCAGGCGTCCACCAGCCGCGCGTCGCCGTGGTAGCTGTGCTCCCAGACGTGTTCCAGCAGCTGCTGCCGGCTGAAGACCTGGCCCGGGGTGGCGGACAGGAAGAGCAGCAGCTTCATCTCGGACGGCGCCAGCGCCAGGTCCTGGCCGCCCTTGCTGACGACCAGCCCGGCCCGGTCGACGGTGAGTTCGCCGTAGGTCTCCACCGGCGCGGGCCCCGGCTCGGTGGCCGGGGCGCCGTCGGTGGGCAGCGCGGTGCGCCGCAGCACCGCCCGGATCCGCGCCTCCAGGACCTCGCCGCGGGCCGGTTTGACGATGTAGTCGTCGGCCCCGGCCTCCAACCCGAGGACCACGTCGAGGTCGTCGCCGCGGGCGGTGAGCATGATGATCGGCAGCTGGCGCTCGGCGCGGATCAGCCGGCAGATCTCGAAGCCGTCCTTGCCGGGCAGCATCAGGTCCAACAGGACGATGTCGGGGCGGAAGCCCGGCAGCGCCGCCAGCCCTTCCTCACCGCTGGCCGCGGCGGCGACCTCGTGGCCGCGCCGCCGCAGCGCGAGGGACACCCCGTCCCGGACGGCGGCGTCGTCCTCGATCAGAAGTACTCGTGGCATGGGACCAGTATCAATAATTTTCATGATGGATCCGTAACAGGAGCAGCCCGCCCCGACTCCTGTGCATCTGTGGAGGTGCGGGCGGCGTCCGTGCAAAGGGGCACACCACGCCGCCGGTAGGCAGACCAGCACAGCACACGAGGGGCGGGATCGACATGGCAGGGCGCTTCGGCACGGGACGGCGCTTCGGCATCGAGGGCGGGATCATCGGCGTGGCCACGGCGGCGGTGGCGTCGCTGGCGGTGGTCGGAGCGTTCGTGCTCCTCCAGCCCAGCGCCGAGGCGGACACGGTCAACCAGGCGCGGAAGCCGGCCCAACCACCGCGCACCGCACCGGTCGACCCGACCATCGTGCACGCCTCGGACCGCCCCGGCCGCAGCCTGAACATCACCATCGACGACGGTCCGGACCCCGTCTGGACGCCGAAGGTCCTCCAGGTCCTCAAGGACAACGGGGTCAAGGCGACCTTCTGCATGATCGGCCCGCAGGCTGCGGCGCACCCCGCCCTCGTCAAGAAGGTGGTGGCCGACGGCCACCGGCTCTGCGACCACACCGTCAACCACAACACCGCCATGGACCACCGGCCCGACGACTACCAGTCCCGGCAGATCCTCGAAGCCAAGAAGATGATCGAGGACGCGGCCGGCGGCGCCAAGGTCGAGTACTACCGCGCCCCCGGCGGCGCCTTCACCCCCTACAGCCGCAAGCTCGCCGCCGACCACGGCATGCGCCCGCTGGGCTGGAACGTCGACAGCAAGGACTTTGAAGGCGGGTCGGTCGCGACGATCGAGTCGACGGTCCGCGGCGAACTCCAGAACGGCCCCACCGTCCTCTTCCACGACGGCGGCGGCAACCGGGCCCGCACGGTGGAGGCGTTGGAGCGGCTGCTGCCCTGGATGAAGCAGCAGGGCTACGGCTTCGGGTTCCCGCAGCGGTAGCACCCCCGTACACAGTCGAACGGGCCGGTCACCACCGGCCCGTTCGTCGTGTCCTGCCCGTTGCCCGCCCGCGGCGGCGTCCCGCACGCCGCCGCCTCACGCGGCGCCGAACAGTTCCGCCAGCCCCTGTTCCACGCCGAGGTGCTCGTGCTCGCGACCGGCCGGCACCGCCTCGTAGGAGCGGGCCAGGAAGCGCCGGACGTCCGCGGTCCGCAACTGGACCATGGCGATGCCCTCGTCGGCGTGGAACTCCATCACCGTGCGGTCCGGGCCCGACGGCCGCACCCGCACGTCACCCCGGCCGACCGCGCTGCCCAGTCCGTCGGCGAGCAGGTCCCGGGCGAACGCCCAGTCCACCGCCGCGCCGTCGAGGGAGATCTCCGGCGGGAAGGTCATCCGCACCGCCAGCGGGTCGGTCCGCTGGTAGCGGAGCACCGCCGGCACCGCGTGGCCGACCGACGTCGCGAGGAGGCGGACCTGGACGGCTTGGTCGATGGCGGTGTGCATCGCGGCGACTCCCTCACGGCTGGGCGACCCGCGCGGGCGCGGGCGTGGTCATCCTGTAGGACGGTGTGCCCGGCCCGGCCGTGCATGCGGCGGGGGTGTGATCTGCGTCATGTCGACGGCGTCCGGTCGCCGTGGCCCACAGGGCGGGTGAGGAATTCGTCCAGGATGCCCGGTGCCGCCGTCGCCGCGAAGCCGGCCGCCGCGCCCTGCGCGAGGTCGGGCACGCGGTAGCCCTCCTCGCCCGCCGCCACCGCCGCGGTGAGCGTCACCAGCCCGGCCCGCCGGGTGAACGGCGAGGTGGTGAACGTCCAGGCGGCGACGGCCTCGCGGCGCAGCACCAGGGTGTCCCGGCTGAAGGTGCCCGCGCGGACGACCAGGTGCTCCCCGACGATCTGGTGCCCCAGGTTCCGGTACGCGTCCCGGGCCAGCCACAGCACCGCTGGCGTGGCGAGCACCGCGTAGATCCACGCGGCGTGCAGCAGCACGGGGGTGAACGCCGCCCCGAGACCGGCCAGCAGCGCGCTGACCGGCAGCACGGCGAACAGCAGCCCGCGCGTCCGCCGCCGGCGCAACGCGGCCCGGGGATGCCGCACCAGGTGGCGATCACCGTCGATCTGACGTCCCGTCACCTCCGGGTCCGGGAACGGGGTGCGCAGCGTCCCGCCGGCCACCCGGACCGCCTCCCGCCGGGGCGCCGGCGGGAGCAGCCCGCTGCGCTTGCGGTTCTCCTCCTTGTTGCCCAGGCCGCCCGCCACCGCCCGCACCGTCGCCCCGCCGCCGGCCCGCAGCAGCAGCGGTTCGCGCAGCACCACGCCGCGCAGCCGGGCCCGCTCGATGGTCACCGAGCGGGTGGTCAGCAGCCCGCGGTGCACCCGCAGGGTGCCGGCGTCGGCCCACTCCAGGCGGTAGCTCCACCAGTTCTCGACGTAGAGGACGAGCGCGCCCACCGAGCCCAGCGCGATCACTGCCAGCAGCGCCGCGGGGAGGGTCAGCCACAGCATCCCGTTGCCGAACTCCTCGAACGCCCGCCGGACGAAGCCGAGCTTCCACGGCTCGATGCCCATCTCGTGCAGCGCCCGGTACGCCGACCCGCCGGCCACGAACACGCCGCCGACCACCCAGAAGGTGAGCGGCGCGTACCGCAGCCAGCGCCAGTTGATCCGCGCCAGCACCGGATCCTCCGCGACGGCCTCGGCGGCCGCCCGCGCCAGCAACTCCCCGCGCAGCCGCTCGCCCTCGACCACCGGCAGGGCCTCCAGGGAGAGCTCGCCGGAGCCCTCCCCGGACCCCGCCGTGCCGGCGCGCAGCACCGTGACGCCCAACAGCCGGTGCAGCGGCGATGCAGTCAGGTCGACGGTGCGGATCCGGTGCAGGGGCACGCTCCGCAGCCGCCGGGTGAGCAGGCCGCTGCGCACGTCCAGGCTCTCGGCGGTGACCCGGAAGTCCGTGCGCGCCCAGCGGACCAGCCCGGCCGCGGTGACCACGGCGAAGGCGGCGGCGATCGCGGCGAGGGTGATCCAGGCGCCGGCGGTGATCCGTCCGCCGGTGGCCAGCGCGGTCAGCGCCAGCGAGCCGAGCGGCGCGCCCAGCCAACCGCAGTGCACCAGCAGGGTGCGCGGACTCAGTCGCCGCCACTCGCCCGTACCGGGCACCGCGGGCTGGTCGTCGGTGTGTGGCGCGGGGGTCGGCGCGTCGCCGCCGGTGCCGGGCCCGTCGTGCCGTGCGGCGCTCATGCGGCGTCCCCCGGCACGTCCTGGGCGACCTCGCCGATCCGCCGGGAGAGCGCCTCGGCGTCCGCGTCCGACAGCCCGGCGATCTTGATGTCGCCGGCGGTCGAGGCGGTGGTGACGGTGACCGTCGCCAGCCCGTAGCGCCGCTGTATCGGCCCGCGCACGGTGTCCACCGTCTGCACCCGGGACAGCGGCGCGATCCGTCGCTTCTGCCAGAACCAGCCGCCCGCCGCGTAGACCGCGCGCTCGCCCAGCTCCCAGGCGTGCACCGCGTACCGCATCCGCGGCATCACCACGAGGTAGGCCACCGCCGGCAGGACCAGGACGACCAGCAGCAGCGGGCCCAGCCACGGCAGCGCGCCGGGGAAGAAGAGGACCGACAGCGCCGCCATCACCAGCGCGGTCAGCAGCATCGGCCCGCTGAGCGTGAGCAGCGCCTGCACCCGCCACCAGGCGCGGGCGCGGGGATCGACGCGGTGCCGGGGCGGGCGCAGGAGCGGTGCGGCGTGCTCGGACATGAGGGGTCACCGTTTTCCAAGTCAAACGTATTGTGTGGCGGTACGTTATAACGGTACGAGCGACTTGTAAAAGTGCGCCGGTCGGCGGGGGCGAAGGGCCGCCGGGCCCGTCGTGGCGCGGTGCCGGGGCAGGGTGTCGCGACGCGGTGCCGGGGCGGGGTGCCGCGACGAAGAGCAGTGACGTACGGAAGAAGGGAAGCCACCCGTGCCGAAGAAGGTGGATCACGAAGCCAGGCGCCGGGAGATCTCGGCGGCGCTCTGGCGGCTCGCGAACACCCGGGGCGTGGACGGGGTCAGCCTGCGCGACGTCGCCGCCGAGGCCGGCATCTCGCTCGGCCGGATCCAGCACTACTTCCGCAACCGCGACGAGCTGTTGCTGTTCGCCCTCCGGCACATCAACCACCAGGCCGCCGAACGGATCCGGCACCGCATCCTGGCTCTGGAACAGGATCCGACGCCGCGCACGGTCATCCGTGCCTGCTGCGCCGGGATGCTCCCGCTGGACGCCGAGAGCCGCGCCGGCCTCCTGGTCGCCGCCGCCTACTACTCCCGTGCGGTCCACGACCCCGCCCTGGGCGCGGAGGCCCGCGACGGCATCCCCAAGCTCCGTGATCTCTTCGTCGACCAGCTGCGGTTGGCCGCCGAGCGCGGCGAGGTCCCGCCGGAGCGCGCCACCGCGGACGAAGCCATGATCCTGATCGCCCTCGCCGACGGCCTGGCCTCCTACGTCCTGCTGGGCATCCACGGCCCCGAGCAGGCGCTCGCCCTACTGGACCGCCAACTCGACGACCTCTTCGGGACGGCCGGCGCCTAGGGCGGAGGGGGCGGGGGTCGGGTGAAGTTGACGCGGAAGCGGGGCGGTCGCGGTCCCGACCCGAGTCGACCTGGCGGACAGTCAGTCGAGGGAGGCGAGGCCCCTCGGCCGGCTTTCCGCGCTTTCCCGCCACCGCCATCCGGCCCGTTCGCGAGGTCTGCCATTCTGCTGTCCGACCGTCGCGCTGGACCCGCCCCCGCCGCACCCCGGTGGGGCGCTTCCGCGCGTCACCGGCACGACCAAGGGGAGGCGACCATGCCGTACATCGGGGAGACCTGGCGGGTGGAACGGGGTGCCGACGTGGTCGGCGAGATCACCGTCACGCAGGCGGACTTCCCCTGGTTGAACGGGCGCTTCACCCCCGGTCCGGCCTTCGCCGAACTGCGGCCGCACTTCGCCCGCGAGTTGGCGCTCGTCGACACCATCGACGACGACCTCTCCGCCTGGGAGGACGCCTACGCGCGCGCCAGCGACGGCGTCCGGCTGATCGCCCCGGGCGGTCCGGTGGCGGAGTTCCTGCTGCACATCGAGGACGACGCGGCGTGGTTCCGCTGGAGCGACGAGCCGTTCCCGGCGGTGTGACGGAGGGGACCGCGGGGCGCGGGCCGGAGCTGGTACAGCGGCGTGAGTGCGTGGCGATGCGGCCGATGTGCGTGGCGATGCGGCCAGTGTTCGTGGCGATCCGGCCAGCGTGCGTGGTGGCGCGGGCCGTGTTCGTGGTGGTGCGACGGGGGAGCCGCCGGGCGGGCGCCGGCGCCCTCACCCG
>LIQL01000763.1 GCA_001418405.1 Streptomyces diastatochromogenes
GACCCGGGCCGGGCGGCGTGGCGCGTGGGGCGGCGAGGCCGAACGCGTCGAACGGGGAGTGTGCGGCGGGCTCGTGGACCGGCTCCGGCTCGGCCTCCTGGCGCGGGGCGGGCGGTGCGGGCCGCTCGGCGGGCGCGGGGCCGGCGGGCTGACGGGACGTCTCCCACGGGGGTTGCGGGGCCTGCCGCGGCACCCGCTGCGGTTCCGGTTCGCGTTCCCGCTCGGCGGCGGTGCCCACCGGGCGTATCGGATTCACCGGACGGCTGGGTATCCGTTCCGATGCGGCCCGTTCGTCCGGTGCATTGGGGTCACCCTGCGGCGATTGCTGCCCGTCCCGGCTGTTTTGCCGGTCCTGTTGATCTCCGGAAGATTTTTTCGACGGCGGAGTGAACCAACCCCAATCGCCACTGCTGCCGCCAGAAGAGCCGCTATCGGCCGACGTGGTGGTCGGAGCGTCCATGGTCTGCCTCGCCTCGAACGTCTTTCGGTTGTCTTCGCCGTTCCGCTGGCCGGAACTGCCGGAATTCCCCCGCCCTGACCGGAATTCTTAATCGACTCAAGCGATTCCGGCAACATCCCCTAAAGCGGACACATCTCACTTCCCTGAATCAAGCGGCGCAGATGCCGTACCGTCAGCATGCCATCCCGCTCCACCACACCGGACAAATAGCCGGAAGCCCGGGTGACACGGGCCGCTTCCCCGCTAGGCTGACGAGCTTTGCCCTGCCGTCCACGCGCCCACGGAGAACCTCACCCCCGCCAAGCCGGACTCGACCATACCGGCAGTAGTTGAAACCACAAGCCCCGATCTGGGAACACTCCGTGCGCCCCCGGCAATATCCGTGATCCTCCCCACAGACAGCAATTTCCTTGTGCACAGCGGACGAATCCACCGCGGAAAACGCCCGGCCCGACGAATTACTCGCCGGTACGCACCAGTTCGTATGCCCCGCGCAGATCACGCCCCGTGTACGCATACGTGGCCAAGTGGCTGACATGGTGATCCGCATTCACCGCCACCGACTGCGGTACTACTGCGAAGAGTTCGGCGTCCGACATCGAGTCGCCGTACGCCACGCAGTCGTCCCGGGTCAGCCCGTACCGCGCGCAGAGGTCGTCCGCGATCCGTACCTTCGCTGACGACGAGAGGAGGCCGGCCGGTTCCAGCGGCTCCCGGATCGGCACCGCGGGCCACCGGGAGCCGTGCGCGGTGTCGACGCCCCACGCCAGGAGCCGTTCGACGAAGAAGCCCGGCGAGAGAGAAATCACGGCGCACCGCTCGCCGCGGGCCCGGATGTCGGCCCACACCTCCTGGATGCCGGCCAGCCACGGCGCGCCCTCGAAGGCCGCCGCCACCTGAACGTCACTCAAGTCGGCCGCCCACAGCGCGCACGCCTGCTGCGCGAAGCCCGCCGGGGTCAGCTCGCCGGCCGCGAACGCCCGCTCCAACACGGCGATCTCCCGTTCCAGCCCGAGCTGCCGGGAGATCTCGACGGCGGCCGCGGACCCGTGGAGCAGGGTGCCGTCCATGTCGAACAGATGCAGCTTGCTCATGGGCGGAGCCTAGAGCCTGCCGTGCGGCCCGGTGCGGGCGGGCGGAGGCCGGACGCCGACCCTGCCGTACGCGTCGCCGCGTAGACGCGGATACTCCCGCCGTCAGATGTCCCGCCGGGCGCCGCCCGCCACCGTGGGGGCATGCAGCTCAGCCGGCCCGCCCGTCGGGCCCTCCTCGTCGTCCATGTCGCCGTGTCCGTCGGTTGGCTGGGGCTCACCACCGGGCTCCTCGCCCTCGGGCTCACCGGCTTCACGACCGACGCCCCGCAGACCGCCGCGGGCGCCTACGGGGCGATGCGGATCCTCACCGACTACCTGGTGCTCCCGGTGGCCGTGCTCTCCTTGGCGAGCGGCGTGCTGCTGGCCCTGGGCACCCCGTGGGGACTGGCCCGGCACCGCTGGGTCCTGACCAAGTTCTGGCTGACGCTGCCGGCCGTCGGCATGACGGTGCTCGCGCTCCGACCCGGCATCGACCGGCTCGCCGCGGCGGCCGCCGCCGGCCGCCCCGCGCCCGATCCCGGCCTGCTCGTCGCACCGGCGGTCTCCTGCGTCCTCTATCTCTTCCTCACGGCGGTCTCCGTGCTCAAACCCTGGGGGCGCACCCGACGCGGCGGCCGACCGCACGGGACACGGCCGACCCCTCCGGCCTGATGGCACACCATTAACCAGCATGAACAATCATTGCTTACGCCTCTAATTTGCGGGCGCCTGATATTTCACATGTGCCCTACCCTGTGCGTACGACGGATGAGGAGGTCTGCGATGACGCAGCGGACGCGGGAGTCGGCCACGACGCAGGAAGCGGCCACCGGGGGCCTCGCGCAGGGCTGGTGCGCGCTCTCCTCCCTGCACGGCCGCATCGAGTCGCACATCGAGCGCGCCCTCCAGGCCGGGCACGACCTCAGCGTGCGGGAGTTCTCGGTCCTCAACGTGCTCAACCAGCAGCACGACGGGCCGGGCGGACACCTCCGGATGCACCAGGTCGCCGACTCCGTCGTGCTCAGTCAGAGCGCCACCACCCGGCTGGTCACCCGACTCGAAGAGCGCGGGCTGCTCGCGCGCTACCTCTGCCCGGACGACCGGCGCGGCATCTACACCAACGTCACGCCCGACGGCCTGCGCCTCCTCGAAGAGGCCCGCCCCACCCATGACACCGCGCTGCGCGAGGCCCTCGGGGACGCCGCCCAGCGGCCGGAGCTCGCCCCGCTGGTGACCGCGGTCGAGGCGCTGGGCACCTCCGCGTAACGCACCGGACCGCCACATTCCAACCAGGGGGGCGACACGGACCGCCCGCACCCCTGGGCCGCCCCGGATCCGCCGCATAAGGTCACGCCCATGAGCGATCTTGAGATACGCCGTGCCACCGAGGCCGACCTGCCCGCCATCGTCGCGATGCTCGCCGACGACGCGCTGGGCGCCACCCGTGAGTCCCCGGACGACCTGACGCCGTACCGCACCGCGTTCGTCGCCCTGGACTCCGACCCGAACCAGCACCTGGTCGTCGCCGACCGCGGTGGCCGGGTGGTCGGCACGCTCCAGCTCACCGTGATCCCCGGCCTGTCCCGCCGCGGCGCCACCCGCACGATCATCGAGGCGGTGCGGGTGCACGCCGACGAACGCGGGGCCGGCCTGGGCACCGAGCTCATCGAATGGGCCGTCGCCGAATCCGAGCGACTCGGCTGCCAGCTCGTCCAGCTCACCTCGGACGCCACCCGCGTCGACGCACACCGCTTCTACGAGCGCCTCGGCTTCGAGGCGTCCCATCTGGGCTTCAAGCGGCAGCTCTGACCGGTCCGACCGGTCCGACCTGCAGGGAAACGGTCAGCGGCGGTCCGAGGGAGCGGTACGGCGCGCCCGGTGGGCCTTCTGCCGGCAGGCCCCGCCGCAGTACCGCGCGGGCCGCCCGGTGCGCGCCGTCACGAGCACCGCACCGCACATCGCGCAGCGGGTTCCGTTACGGTCCGGGGCCGCCACCGGAAGTTCCGTTACGATCCGGGCGGCGCGGAGACCGTCGAGCATCAGCGCTGTCATCCGGCCCGCCGGGGCCGCACCGGCCCCCGCGTCCGGGGCCGCCGACTCCCGCCCGACCGCGCGTCGGCGCTCCATCGTCAGGCACCCGCTCAGCAGCGTGCGGACGTCCGCCAGATCGACGTCCGCCCTTACCGCACCCGCCCGTTGGGCCCGGGTCAGCAGGACGCCGAGTGCCAGCAGGAACTCCGCCTCCGGCCCCGCCGGCGACTCCGCACCGGCCTCTCCGGCCGCCTCCAGCACCTCGCAGAGCGCCTTGTTGGGGGCGGCCAGCCGCACCACCGACGCCAGGAAGCGGAAGAACACCCCTCCCGGATCGTCCGCATCGACCAACTCCTCCGCGGCGTCGGCGAACAGCTGCAACCGCTCCCTGACCGCCGTGCGGAACAGCACGTCCTTGGAGGGGAAATGGCGGTACACGGTGCCGGCACCGACCCCGGCGCGCCGGGCGATCTCATCGAGCGGAACCCCCAACCCCCGTTCCTCGAAGGCGGATCGGGCCGCCTGAAGCACCAGCGCACGATTCCGTCGGGCATCCGCGCGGGTGGTCACCGCCCCGCCGTCCGCCCGCCACGTCCCTGCTGAGACCACCGTGCTCCTCCGCGTTCCACGTCCCGGAAATAACCGGGTCGATCGTTCCGATTCTACGAGGGCGTTAAAACATGCGTACGGATCGCCGCGCGCGGCCGACGGGCCGCCCGGAGGAGCGAGGAGGGACGAGGAGGGACGAGGAGGGGCACGCGGAGAAGCGAGGAGGAGCGCCCGGAGAACGGGAACCGGAACGGGGGCGTGGCGGAGGCCGCGACGGAGGACGGCGCACCGCGGTGAGGAAGAAGGGGAGGGGAGGAA
>LIQL01000764.1 GCA_001418405.1 Streptomyces diastatochromogenes
CCGCCGTGCTCCCCGGCGCGCGGGCCGATGTCCACGAGCCAGTCGGCGCGCCGGGGAGCACGGCGGCCGGGTGCTGCACAGCGGCCCCGTCGCCGCCCTCGCGCACGCCGAGCACTCCGCCACCCGCCGCTTCCTCTTCGCCGCCGAACCGCCGCCCGCCCGCACCCCGCGCACCCCCACCGGCACCCTGACCCTGCACGGCGTCACCCTGCACAACCTCCGCGACCTGGACGCGGCCTTTCCGCTCGGCGTCTTCACCGCCGTCACCGGCGTCTCCGGCTCCGGCAAGTCCACCCTGGTCACCCGGGTCCTGGCCGAGGCCGTCCAGGACCGCCTGGGTGCCGCGGCCGCCCGACCGGACACCGACGAGCCCGGCGACGACCACGACACCGGGCCGGCGGTGCGCGCCCGGCTCACCGCCACCACCGGCCTGGACACCGTCGACCGCCTGGTCCGCGTCGACCAGAAGCCCATCGGCCGCACCCCGCGCTCCAACCTCGCCACCTACACCGGCCTGTTCGACGCCGTCCGCAAGGTCTTCGCCGCCACCGAAGAGGCCCGCGCCCGCGGCTACACCGCCGGCCGGTTCTCCTTCAACGTCCCGGCCGGCCGCTGCGGGACCTGCCAGGGCGAGGGGTTCACCGCCGTCGAACTCCTCTTCCTGCCCGGCACCTACGCCCCGTGCGCCGACTGCCACGGCGCCCGCTACAACCCCGAGACCCTCCAGATCACCCACCGCGGCCGCACCATCGCCGACGTCCTCGGCCTGACCGTCGACGACGCCGCGGAGTTCCTCGCCGACGTCCCCGCCGCCGCCCGCAGCCTGCGCACCCTGAAGGACGTCGGCCTCGGCTACCTGCGCCTCGGCCAGCCCGCCACCGAACTCTCCGGCGGCGAGGCCCAGCGCATCAAACTCGCCGCCGAACTCCAGCGGGCCCGCCGCGGCCACACCCTCTACCTCCTCGACGAGCCCACCACCGGCCTGCACCCCGCCGACACCGAGGTGCTGCTGCGCCAACTGCACGGCCTGGTCGACGCGGGCAACACCGTGGTGGTCGTCGAACACGACATGGGCGTCGTGGCCGGCGCCGACCACGTCATCGACCTCGGTCCGGGCGGCGGCGCGGAGGGCGGCCGGATCGTCGCCGCCGGCACCCCCGCCGAGGTCGCCGCCGCCCCCGGCAGCCGCACCGCCCGCTATCTCGCCCGCTACGGGGCCCACCGGGACCGTTCTTGACGGTCCGCTAATGTACGCGGGTCAGATCACCCCGCGGTTCCGGCACACGGCGGCCGCGGCACGACGAAGGGGCACCACCCGTGGCAGACATAGAGCAGGCCAGGGCCACGTTCGCGCGGTTCGACGCGGACGGCGACGGCCGGGTCACGCCGGACGAGTTCAAGCACGCGATGGCCGAGATGGGCGACCACCTGGTCACCGGCCCGGTGGCCGAAGCGGTCATCAAGGCCAAGGACACCGACGGCGACGGCCTGATGTCGTTCGACGAGTTCTGGAAGTCCGTCCAGGGCTGAGCCGCGGGACC
This sequence comes from Streptomyces diastatochromogenes, assembly GCA_001418405.1. GTDB lineage: Bacteria > Actinomycetota > Actinomycetes > Streptomycetales > Streptomycetaceae > Streptomyces > Streptomyces albulus_C. The sequence goes on from LIQL01000764.1 coordinate 1,542, forward strand.
GGGCCCGCGGCCCGGTCTCACACCCCCTTCGCCGTCCGTTCGTCCGCGACCTCGCGCAGCGCCGCCACGGCGCGGGCGAACGGGGGCTGCCCGGCACTGCCGCGCCGCACCACCACCACGAAGCGCCGCACCAAAACCGGCGCCCCGCGCAACGGCACCCGCACCAGCGGCGCGAACCCGGCCGACGCGCACGCCGCCAGCAGCAGCCGGTGCTGGTCGGCCGGATCACCGGCCCGGATCCTGGCCTCCGCCGCCGTGCTCTCAGCGCTCGCGCTGGTCGTGCTGGTGCGGGGGCGAGGCGAGCGCCCCCGGCGTGCCCACCGGCGGCGGGGCCGCCCGGTCACCGGTGCCCCACCGCGACGGCTCGGGGCCCACCGCGAAGCGGAGTTCACGGCCGGCGCGCAGGTCGGCGGTGGTCAGGTAGGTGCGGTCCCGGGGCGTGCCGTCGAGCCGTACGGACTGCACGTAGCGGTCGCTGGTCGACGTGCCGGGGGCCGTGATGGTGAAGCGGCCGGCGGGGTAGTATCGCCGGTCCAGTGCCAGGTCCACCCGGTCGAAGACTGGGGTGCTCAGGCCCCAGGTGTCGGTGCCCGGCTGGACCGGGAAGACGCCGATCGCGGAGAGCACCATCCACGCCGACATCGTGCCCAGGTCGTCGTTGCCGGTCATGCCCGTGGGGGTGTCGGTGAACAGCGTCAGCGCGGCGTGCACCACGTCCGTGGTCTTCCAGGGCTGGCCGGTGGAGAGGTAGGTGTACGGGGCGATCAGGTCGGGTTCGTTCTGCGGGTTGTACTTGTCGGCGTTGTAGTAGTCGTAGGGGCCGTTCACCCACACCTCGCGGGCGGTCCTCGCCGGATCGGCGAGCAACTGCCGGTAGGCGAAGAAGGAGTCCAGCCGGTCCGTGGCCGCCGTCTTGCCGCCGATCAGCGCCACCATCCCCGGCAGGTCCTGCGGCACCAGCCACTGGTACTGCCAGGCCGTGCCCTCGTGGAAGCCCTCGCTCTTGGCCGGGTCGGCGGGGCCGGTGAACGCCCCCTGCCCGTCGCGGGCCCGGAAGAAGCCGGTGGAAGGGTCGTGGAGGGTGCGGTAGTTGAGGGCCCGGGCGGCGTACCGGTCCGCGTCCGCGTGGTGGCCGAGGTCGTGGGCCATCTGCGCGAGCATCGCGTCCGCCAGGGCGTACTCCAGGGTCGCCGAGGCGCCGTGGTCGAAGTCGGAGTCACCGGGCTTGGTGTGCGGACGCCCCTTGAGGTACGGCGCGTACCCGTTCTTGAGGTACGCGGCGTTGGCCTCCCGGCCGACGGCGGGGGAGTTTGCCGGCGGCACCCCGTCGGCGTTCTTCTTCAGTGCCGCGTACGCCTCCTCCTCGTGGCCCTTGAGCAGCCCCTGCCGGTGGGCGTTGGTCAGGAACGGGGTCACCGGATCGCCGGTCATGATGTTGGTCTCGACCGTCCCGTAGCCCCACTTGGGCAGCCAGCCGCCCTCCGCGTCGATGCGCAGCACCGACAGGGCCATGTCGCGCGCCTCCTGCGGTGCGAGCAGGGACAGCAGTTGGGTCTGGGTCCGGTAGGTGTCCCACAGTGACCAGTTCTGGTAGTAGGTGAACCCCTTATCCCGGTGCGGGCGTTGGTCCCAGCCGGTGTAGCGGCCGTCCACGTCGCTGCCGACGTTCGGGGCGAGGAAGGAGCGGTAGAGGGCGGAGTAGAAGGTCCGGCGCAGCGTGCGGTCGCCGCCGCGGACGCGCACCGTGCCGAGCCGCCGCTCCCAGGCCGCGTCCGCCGCCGCCTTCGCCGCGTCGAAGGAACTCCCGCCCTCCGCACGGAGGTTGCGGGCCGCGCCGGCCGCGTCCACGTAGCTGAGCGCGGTCGTCGCCTCGACGACGCGGTCGGTGCGGGTGTCGAACCGGACGTAGGCGCCGTGCCGGCCCGGCGCGGTGGAGTCCCGGGAGCCGGGCGTGACGGTGTCGCCGCGCCACGTCCCGTACGCGGTGAACGGCCGGTTGAAGCGGGTGACGGTGTGGACGGTGTACGGCCGGGTGTCCTGGCAGAAGCCGCGACCGGTGATCGTGGTGCGGAGGGTGCGGGAGTCCACCACCTCGACGTGCGTGGAGACCGTCCGGTGCAGCGACTGGCCGGCGTTGAGCAGCACGTTGGCCTTGTCGGTGGCGGGGAAGGTGTAGCGCTGTTTTCCGGTGCGGGCGGTCGCGGTCAGCTCGGCGGTGATCCCGCCGTAGGAGGTGAGTCGGACGCGGTAGGAGCCCGGCCGGGCCGCCTCGCCGTCGTGGGTGTACCCGGCGGCGTACTTCGCGTAGTCGGTCTCGGTGACGTCGCCGGTGGTCGGCAGCACCGGCAGGTCGCCGCCGAGCCCGCAGCCGACGCCGGAGACGTGCACCGCGCTGAAGCCGCGGATGTGGTCGTCGTCGTAGTCGTAGCCGGTGGTGTGCCCGGTGTCGGGAGAGAGCTGCACCATGCCGAACGGCACGGCGGCCCCGGGGTAGGTGTTGCCGTCGTTCTTGCTGCCGATGAAGGGGTTGACGAGGTCGGTGAGGCGGCCGCCGGACGGCTCGGCGGGGGCGGCGTGCGCGGCCGGGGCGGTGAGCACGCTCCCGAGGAGCACGGCCGCCACCGCGGCGCCCGCGGTG
>LIQL01000765.1 GCA_001418405.1 Streptomyces diastatochromogenes
CCGACCTCGACCTGGCCGCCGAGAAGCTCATCCTCGCCCGCCTCCAGACGCACTTCCCGCACGACCGGATCCTGTCCGAGGAGGCCGGACTCCTCGACGCCGTGAGCCGCCGCACCTGGCTGGTGGACCCGCTCGACGGCAGCAACAACGTCGCGATCGGCCTGACCGCCTACGCCGTCGGCATCGGGCTGTGCGTGGACGGCGCGCCGGTCGTCGGGGTGGTGCACGAACCGGTCACCGGCTCCACCTGGCGGGCCGTCCGCGGCCAGGGCGCCGCCTGCGGCCCCGACCCGCTGCTCGGGCCGCACGGTGCGGTGCCGCGCAGCGGTCCGGTGGTGGCCTGGACCCAGGGCCACGCGGTGCGTCGCACCGACCCGGTGGCCGCGGGGCTGCGGGGCCATCTGGAGTGCCGCACCAGGCGGGTGCTCCAGCTCTGGGCGCCGTTGCTGGGCTGGAGCATGCTGGCGCGCGGCGCGATCGACGGCTTCGTCGGCTACCGCGCCGAGGGCATCGACTTCCCCGCGGGCGCCCTGCTGGCCGTCGAGGCGGGCGTGGAGTTCCGCACGCTGACCGGCGGCCCCTTCACGGTGGGTTCCACCGGCCCGGACACCGACCGCAGCTTCGTCGCCGCCCGCGGCGACACCCTGACGTACCTGCTCGACGTGGTCGCCGGGGCGCGGGCGGCCTGAACACGGCCGGCGCCCCGCCGCTCACCCCGCCGCTCACCCCACAGCCAGTGCCGCCGTCGCCGCCAGCGTCGCCGTCACGGCCAGGACGAGCCCCGTCCCCATGAACCGCCGCAGCGGGATGACGGTGCCCTGGCCGCGGCACCGCTCGAACCACAGCAGCGTCGCCAGCGACGCCCACGGCGTGACCAGCGGGCCGACGTTGGTGCCGATGAGCAGCGCCAGCAGCTGGTGGTGGTTGCCGACCGGCACCGCCGCCTCGCCCGCCATGTAGACCGGCAGGTTGTTGAGGACGTTGGACAGGCCCGCGCCCACGCCCGCCGAGCGCAGCATGCCGCCGAGGCCGCCGTCCGGTCCGACCGCCGCCGTCAGCAGCGCGTGCAGCCCGTGCGCGTTCACCGTCTCGACGACCAGGAACATCCCCGGCACCAGCACCAGCAGCCGCCACGGCACCAGCGACCAGCGCAGTTCGGCGGGGCGCCGCACCGCGAACGCGACGACCACGATCAGCATCGTGGTCAGCGACGCCGACCACAGCGGCACGTCCGCGACGAGGATCGCCACCAGGAAGCCCACGCACGCCAGCGCACACACCCGGAACAGCACCGGATCGGCCGGCGCCCGCCGCTCCGGCGGCAGGTACCCGTCGGCGCCCCGCCGCCCGCGCCGCCAGTAGAACCCCCACAGGCACGCCATCGTCGCGGCGACGGCGGCCAGCTGCGGCAGGCCCATCGTGGCGGCCATCGCGGTGGGGGTGAGGCCGACCCGGTCCGACGCCAGCAGGTTCGTCAGGTTCGACACCGGCAGCAACAGGCTCGCGGTGTTGGCGAGCCAGACCGTCGTCATCGCCAGCGGCACCGGCGCGATGCCCACCCGCCCGGCCAGCGCCAGCATCACCGGCGTCAGCAGCACCGCCGTGGTGTCGAGGTTCAGCGCGATGGTGGTGACCGAGGCGAAGAGCACGCACAGCCCGAACAGCCGCGGATAACTGCCCTTCCCGGTCCGCGCCACCCAGGACGCCACCGCGTCGAACACCTCGGCCCGGCCGGTCAGCTCGGCCATCACGATCACCGTCGCCAAGAACACCAGCAGCGGCCCGACGCGCGCCATCGCCTCCCCGGCGGGCGCCGCCGGCAGCAGCCCCGTGGCCACGCACAGCAGGCCGCCGGCGAGCAGCCCGCCGGCGAGCCAGTCCAAGGGATGCAGACGCTTGAGGAATCGCACGCCCGACAGCGTCGCACACGCGAGCGGACGGGGTCGGGGCGAGGGGGAGATCGCCGACCGGGGCCGGACGCCTCCGGCGTGATCCTTCCAACCGCCTGTCCCGCCACCTCCCGAACTCCTACGATGGGGACATGGCGACTGACGGGGAACTGCTCGGCCGGACACGTGACTTGGACTTCTTCATCAGCTACTCGCCCGCCGACGAACAATGGGCGTCCTGGATCGCGTGGACCCTGGAGGAAGCCGGGTACCGCACCGTCATCCAGGCTTGGGACTTCGTCGCCGGCACCAACTTCATCGACTTCATGGACCGCGGCGTCAGCGAATCCGTCGCCGTCATCGCCGTCCTCTCTGGCCACTACGGCCGCTCCACCTACGGCCGCATGGAGTGGCAGGCCGCGCTCCGCGCCGAACCGGAGGAGCCCGAGCGCAAGCTGCTCACCGTCCGCGTGGAGGACATCCCCATCGAGGGGCTCCTCGCGACCATCACCTACGTCGACCTCGTCGGCGTCGCCGACGAGGTCGACGTAGG
>LIQL01000766.1 GCA_001418405.1 Streptomyces diastatochromogenes
GCCCCGCCCCCGCCCCCATCACCAACACCACCGCCGACGTCATCGCGGCCAGTTCGAAGGCCGTGGTGGCCATGGAGAGGGCGCCCTCGGGGGTTTCGAAGGACTGGTTGAAGAAGTCGGTGACGGTCAGCCAGACCACCGTGCGGACGGTGAGGTACAGCTGGATCGACGCGAAGACCAGCAGCGCGCCGCGGACGTCGCGGCGGGCGCGGAAGGCCAGGACGCCCAGCACGAGGAAGCCCAGCACCGAGCCCAGGGTGGTGAACTCCGTGGACGCGGCCAGGTTGAGGGTGCCCAGCACCGAGCCGTCGACCGCGCCGCGGAGGTAGCGGGCGGTGTCCATGCCCGCCGTCGTCAGGTCGCGGACGGTCCAGGCGAGCCGTGCCAGCCCCATGACGAGGAAGAGGACGCCGCAGATGCGGGAGAGCCGCCGGTCCCGGGCGCAGGGGGCGGGGCGGGGCGACGACGTCCCCGGCGACGACCGTGCTCCGTGATGCCGCGCCCACTCGCCCACAGGCGTAGCGTGGTCGATACGTCCGTCTCGCGGGGGTCGCCATGGAGTTGTTCCACGAGGAGCCCGACATCGGGGAGCGCATCGCCCGGCTGCGCGCACGGCGCAGGCTGACGCAGGAAGGGCTCGCCGAACGGGCCGGGCTGTCCGTCGACATCGTGCGCAAACTCGAACAAGGCGTGCGCCGGACGGCGCGGCTGAGCACGCTCAACGCCCTGGCCGCCGCGCTGGACGTGGAGACGTCCACACTGGTCGGCAAGCCGGCCACCTTCGAGGTGCGCAGCGACGGCGAGCAGCCGTCCGTACTGGCGCTGCGTCAGGCCGTCGCTCCGGTGTCCGAACTCCTCGGGGACGAACCCGACCCCGAGGAGCCGCCGGACCTCGCGTCGCTGCGGGACTCCTTGCACTCGACGGAACGCATCCGCCGGGAAGGCCGCATGGCGGAAATCGGCATACTGCTCCCGCAGTTGATCCGCGACGCCAAGGCGGTGGCGCACGCCTCCACCGGCGACACGGCGGCCGCCGCCCAGTCCGTGCTGGCCGAGGCGTACCAGATCGCCGCGACGACACTGGCCGCACTGGGCAAGGAGGACGCCGCGTTCACCGCGCTCGAACGGGCGCGCACGGCCGCGGCCAAGGGGGGCGACCCCCACCTGGAGACGGTGGGCTTCGCCAGCCTCGCCTGGGTCCTGACCAAGCAGGGCCGGTTGGCGGATGCCGAACGGGTCGCGCTCGGCACCGCGGAGCGCATCGAGCCCGGCTTCCGCTCCCCGCCGGTGGAACTGGCCCTGTGGGGAATCCTGCTGCTCCGCGCGGCGACGGCGGCCGTCCGCAGGGAGCGCCACGACACCGTGCGGCAGTTGCTCACGCTGACGGATGCGGCGGCGGCCGGCCTCGGGGCGGACCGGATCGACTACGCCACGCCGTTCGGCCCCACCAACGTGGGCGTGGCGAAGGTCAACTTCCTGGTGGAGATGGCGGACAGCGCGCAGGCCCTGCGCACCGCGCGGACCGTACCGGAGCTGCGGGCACTGCCGCCCACCTGGCGTGCCCGGTTCCACGTCGACCGGGCCCTGGCCCACGCCGACCTGAACCAGGACGACGCGGCGGTGACGGCCCTGCTGACAGCCGAGCGGACCGCCCCGGAGTGGATGCGGTACCACTCCACCAGCCTGCGCCTGGTGTCCGAACTCCGCGGGCGGGAACGGCGGCGGACCTCCCCGCTGGCGGAGCTCGCCGACCGCCTCGACCTCGACGCGTAGCCCCGCCCCGGGGGTGGGACGCGGCGTCCTACCCCCGGGGCGAAGTGGCACGGGACGTCCCTGTCCGCGCGGTCCGCAGCCGCCTAGCGTGTTGGCCCGTCAGGACGAGCGGCCCCGGCCGCTCCCACCCCACCCCACGAAGGCAGGCCACGTGTCGCACCTCTCCGACCGCTCCGTCGCCCGGCTGTTGCCCTGGACCGGGCCCGACGGCCGGACCTGTTACCTGCTCACCGACCGCGCGGGCGCCGGTCGCGTGTCCCGCCATGCCGACCAGGTGGAGGAGGTGCACTTGGCGATGGGCCTCGGGCTGCTGGAGCACGCCGAGCCGTTGATCGACGATCCGGCGGCCGACGCGGGGCAGCTGCGGTTCCTGTCGGCGCAGCTCAGCACGGCGCTGCGGGACGCCGTACGGGTCGCGGAGAGCCGCGGGGACCTGCTGGCGGAGTACCGGTGGCGCGACGGCGCGGAGGGCACGGAGACGGTCGAGGTGACCGAGGGGGCCGGGCGCGCGGACGGGCCGGCGGGGCGGCAGGACGGCGGCGAGGGCGGCAGCGACGGGGCCTCGTAGGCCCCCGCGACCGGCTGGGAGAGGTCTCCCGCCGGGCCGCCCCCGCACGCCGGGGACGTCCGCCGCGTGTGGGGGCCGCGGCGGCCGTCGATGTGAACTGCAACGCCTCCCGGGCTTGTGGCCTCTTCAGTGGTGCAGCATGAGAACCACTCTGCCCGCGGGGTCCGCCCCGCACCATCGTCCGCAGGTCGGGCGAGGACCCCCGCCGGTCGGCGGGGGTGCGGGACCCTCTGGAGGGGGACCCGGCGGCAGGGGAACGGAGTCGCGCAGCGCCGGGCGGTTCCGGGCTCGGACGGTGTGTGGAAGAAAGGGGCGGCCGGTGATCCGTGTCGCTGTGGTGGATGACGAACGGCTCGTCAGGTCCGGACTGCGGATGATCCTGGGGACCGCCCCGGACATCGAGATGGTGGCGGACTGCGGCGGCGCGGAGGCCGCGGAGACCGTACTGGGGTGCGCGGCCGAGGTCGTCCTGCTCGACATCCGGATGCCGGACGTGGACGGGCTGACCGTGCTGCGGCAGCTGCGCGCCGCGCCCGAGCCGCCGGCCGTGGCGATGCTCACCACCTTCGACGCCCAGGAGTACCTGACGGCGGCGCTGCGGGAGGGCGCGGCCGGCTTCCTGCTCAAGGACTCCGACCCGGAGCAACTGGTGCGGGCGGTGCGGACGCTGGCGGCGGGCGGCAGCGTCCTGGACCCCGGCGTGACCCGGGCCGTGATCGGCGGCTACCTGACGGCCGAGGACCAGGCCGCGGCGGCCCGGGCGGTGAGCGGGCTGACGCCGCGCGAGTCGCAGGTGCTGGCGCTGCTGGGCGAGGGGCTGGGCAACGCGCAGATCGCGGAGCGGATGGGATTGGCACCCAGCACGGTGAAGGACCACGTGCGGGCGCTCCTGGCCAAGCTGGGCGGGATCAACCGGGTGCAGGCGGCGATCGTCGCCGACCGGGCGGGCCTGGTGGCCGGGGCCCCGCGGGGGACCGGGTGAGATCCGACGGCGAGGCGGGCCCGGGCGGCGCGGCACGGGACGCGACGGACCCCGGCCGGGCCGCCGCCGGGGCACGGCTGCGCCGGGGCGCACGCCGGCTGCTGCGCACGCCGCTGGCCGGCCGGCTGCGCCGGATCGTCCCGGTGGTGGTGCCGGTGCTGCTGGCGATCGCCGACGCGCTGCTGGTCAACGGCCTGGAAATGGCGTTGGAGCTGGGCGTCTCGGTGGTCGCGGCGACCGCTCTGCTGCTGCGGCGCCGCTGGCCGCTGCTGGTGTTCCTGGTGACCCTGCCGGGGCTCTACATCGGCTACATCTGGTTCGCGCCGATGATCGCCCTGTACACCCTCGCCGCCTCCCCCGCCGCCGGACCGGTGCGGCGGCGGTGCGCCCCCGGTCCGGCCCGGCTCGGGGTGTGTGCGCTGCTGCTGGTCGCCGCGCACTTCCTGCCGTACCCGATCTCGGACTTCGAGCCGACCGCGTACCGCGAGAACACCCTGGTCCTGATCGACGCCTGCGTCACCTCCGCGGCGCCGATCGCGCTCGGCCTGCTGGTCCGCACCCGTCGTGAACTCGCCTCCCGTGTCGAGGACTTGACCCGCAGCATGCGGCGCGAGGACCGGCTGCTGGCGGAGCGGGTGAAGGCCACCGAACGGGCCCGGCTGGCCCGCGAGATGCACGACGTGGTGGCCCACCAGGTCAGCCTCATCAGCCTGCAGGCCGGGGCGGTGCAGGTCAGCACCGAGGACGAGACGGCGCGCAACGGGGCCCGGACCATCCGGGAGCTGTCCGTGCGCACCCTGGAGGAGCTGCGGCACATGGTCGGCGTCCTGCGCGCGGCCGGCGGTGACGCCCGGGTGGCGGGCGAACTGGCCCCGCAGCCCGACCTGGACGAACTGCCCCGGCTGATCGAGATGAGCGCGCTGGACGTGACGTACGAGGGGCTCGCCGTGGCGCACGACGGCGGGTCGGGCGCGGGCCGGTCGCGCGGCGCCAGGACGGTCGAGCGGGCCGCGTTCCGCACCGTCCAGGAGGCGCTCACCAACGTCCGCAAGCACGCGCCGGGCGCGCGGGTGCGGGTCCGGGTCGACGCGGTGGAACTGGGCGCACCGGCCGGCACGGACGCGGCGGAACGGGCCCGGGAGGGGCTGCGGGTGGAGATCCGCAACGGGCCGCCGGACGCGACGGCGACGGTCCCGGGACTGCCCGGCGGCGGGCACGGGCTGGTGGGACTGCGCGAACGGGCGCAGAGCCTCGGCGGGACGCTGGAGGCGCGTCCCACGTCCGAAGGGGGCTTCGTCGTACGGGCGGAGTTGCCGTACGGGGCGGGGTGAGGGCGGGGCACCTGTCTATTACACACATCT
>LIQL01000767.1:0-768 GCA_001418405.1 Streptomyces diastatochromogenes
TGGCCGGCCCGAAGGACGGCAGCCAGGAGCCGCGTACCGCCCGGGTGAGCGCGGCCCAGGTGGCCACCGTGCAGGCGCAGCCGGTCAGCCAGCCCGCCGGGCCCAGCCCGACCGTCCGGCACAGCGCCCCCAACAGCACCACCTGCGCGAGCGGGCCGGCCACCCGGTCCGGNNACCGCCCTTGTACGGCCATCACGCCTCCCGGGACACTGTGGCGGAGCCGGAGGACGCCGCGTATCGTGACGGCGTCGCCATGATCCCCGGCGTGCGCCCCTCAGCATTCACGACGCATCGCCGCACCGTCCAGGAGGACTCGTTGCCGCGCGTCGCCCAGAGTTTCTGGCTCAGCGCTCCAGGCCGCGGCGAGATCCGCACGGTCGACCTGCCGCGACCGGCCGCCGACGAGGTGCTGGTGCGCACCCTGTACTCCGGGGTGAGCCGGGGGACCGAGAGCCTGGTGTTCCGCGGGGGCGTCCCGCGGAGCCAGTACGCGGCGATGCGGGCGCCGTTCCAGGAGGGCACGTTCCCGGCGCCCGTCAAATACGGCTACCTCAACGTGGGCCTGGTCGAGGAGGGGCCGGCCGATCTGCGCGGCCGCACGGTCTTCTGCCTCTACCCGCACCAGACGCACTACGTCGTCCCGGCGAGCGCGGTGACCCCCGTGCCGGACGCCGTCCCCGCGGGGCGGGCCGTCCTCGCGGGCACCGTCGAGACCGCGGTGAACGCCGTCTGGGACGCCGCACCGCTGCTCGGCGACCGGATCGCGGT
>LIQL01000767.1:798-1020 GCA_001418405.1 Streptomyces diastatochromogenes
CGCCGACGCCCGCGGCGACTGCGACCTCGTCGTGCACGCCAGCGCCACCGAGCACGGCCTGGCCCGGGCCCTCGAACTCCTCGCTCCGGAAGGCACCGTGATCGAGCTCAGCTGGTACGGCGACCGCCGGGTCAGCCTGCCGCTGGGGGAGTCCTTCCACTCCCGCCGACTGACCGTCCGCAGCAGCCAGGTCGGCGCCGTCGCCCCGGCCCGGCGCCGACC
>LIQL01000768.1 GCA_001418405.1 Streptomyces diastatochromogenes
GGTCGGCATCGCCAACTGACCCCCATGCGCGGTACGTCGAGCCGGCAGGTCACAACGGACCTGCCGGCTTCCGGCATGCGGCATCCGGTCAACGGTGCCTCCGGGGACCCCGGCGCGCTCGGGGATGACGTGCCGGCTCGACGTACTCTCGGACAACTCGGCCAGCTGGAAGGCGTGTTGACGGTGAACGGCGCCGAGTTCCCCCAGCGGGCGGCAGCTCGACAACGGCCCCCGCGCCGCCGCCCTCCTCACTGAAACGGAATCGGCAGCCCCCGCTCCCCCTCCGGCCGCGCACCGAAGATCCGCCGTTGGGCCGGCTCGATCCGGACGTCGTGGATGCCCGCCTCCCGCCGGCGCATCAGTCCCGACGCGTCGAACTCCCACAGCTCGTTGCCGTGACTCCGCCACCACTGGCCGCTGGTGTCCCGGCTCTCGTACTGGAACCGCACCGCGATCCGGTCCCCGGCGTACGACCAGAGTTCCTTGCGCAGCGCGTAGTCCAGCTCCCGGGCCCACTTGTCGCGCAGGAACGCGACGATCTCGGCGCGCCCGGTGAGGAAGGCGTCCCGGTTCCGCCAGACGGAGTCCTCGGTGTACGCGAGGGCCACCCGCTCGGGATCGCGGGTGTTCCAGGCGTCCTCGGCGGCCTGGACCTTCTGTCGTGCGCCCGCCTCGTCGAACGGGGGGAAGGGGGGCCGGGGTGTGGTCGCGGTCATGGCGTGACTCCCGTCTGCGGGGACATGGGCGAAGCACCGGAGAACGAGCGTTCTCCGGGTGCTCGGCTAGTCTAGAGAACGAACGTTCTCCCGGGAAGGCGGGCCCCAGTGACGGTCCACGGTGATATCCACGACGAGGTGCGGACGCGGATCCTCGACGCCGCGGAACGGCTCTTCTACGAGCGCGGCATCCAGGCCGTCGGCATGGACGAACTCCGCACCGCCGCCGGCGTGTCCCTCAAGCGCCTTTACGGCACGTTCCCGGCCAAGCACGACCTCGTCGAGGCGTACCTGCGCCGCCGCGACGCCCGCTGGCGGGCCGACCTCGCCGCCTACGTGGCCGCGCGCGGGGGCTCAGGAACCGGGACGGACGCCGGCGCTCCGGCGGACCGGATCCGCGCGGTCTTCGACTGGCTCGCGGGGTGGTTCGCCGCCCCGGACTTCCACGGCTGCGCCTTCATCAACGCCTACGGCGAACTGGGCACCACCGCGGAGGGCGTCGCCCGGGCCACCCGTGACCACAAGCGCGCCCTGCACGCCTACCTCACCGACCTCGTCAGCCCGCTGAACCACCCCAGCCCCACCGTCCTGGCCACCCAACTGGCCTTCCTGGTCGACGGCGCCATCACCGCCGCCGCGATATCGGGCGACCCCGCGTCCGCGGACACGGCCGCGGCGGCGGCGCGGGTGTTGGTCGGGGCGTCCGCGGCCGACCCCTCTTGATTGAAAGCAAAAGGAACGCCCGGCCGGTTTATTGGGGGAGATCGCCCGGCGGTGCTGTCAGTGCCGTGTGCCAAAGTGGACCCAGCAGATGAGCTGAGTAGCAATGGGGGAGGGGCTCACCGTGCCATTGGCGGACGAGGTGGCCGCATGCCACGAAGGACGGCCGAATCCGGCCGCACTGGTCGGCGAATTCCGGCGCACGATCGTGATACTCCCGATCGTCGACGACGCATTCCTCACGGCCGAGTTGGATGGTATTCGCTGGCTTTATGCATTCAGCGACGAGGCTGCCTTGTCCGGATTTGCCGCGGAACGCGGGGGCGAACCGGAGCCGGAGTGGCGGTACGTGTCCGTGGTCGGCGCCCGCGTCCTCGACGTGCTGGTTCCGGCCATCGGCGGGCCCGTGGGCGTGGCCCTGGATGCCGGGAGCGAACACGGCATGGTTTTCCCGCCGGTATCCGGAATCGTCCCGGATCGCGTTGCGATAGACGCGCACACCGACCCGGCCACGGCCTCGTCTGCTGACACGCCGGGCACCACGCACGCCTAGGGGGAATCGCTCATGGGGCTTATGGAGGGAAGCGGTTACCGCACCGATCCGGAGGCTTTCGAACAGCTCACCAAGGGCATAACGGCGGCGATCAGTGAACTGAAGGAGCTGGGTTTCGACATCGAGGCCCAACTCGGTCGCGGCTTCGACAAGCTGTCCTTGGACGCGACGGAGTGCGGCGACGACGGCCTGGCATCGGTCTTCTCGTCGTTCTGCGACCGCTGGGGTTGGGGCGTCTACAACCTGATGCAGGAGGCCAACGACTTCTCCAAGAAGCTGGGGCTCACGGCCGGCAACTACTACGAGCAGGAGCAGTACGCCTCCGACATCCTCAAACAGGGCGTGAACGCCGCGGTCGGCGACCCGAACAAGACGGCGGAGGAGCTCCACAAGACGTCCTGGAGCAAGCTCGGCAACGACACCGTCGACGCGTACAAGAACTGGGACTGGGACCCGAATTCGCAGGCCTCGCGCGAGTCGTACCAAAGGAGCTACGAAGCCGTCGAGCAGTTCGAGCACGAGGTGACGTCGATCCCGGACCGCATCGCCAACGGCGGCGAGGACCCGGCCGACACGACCGCGGAGCTCCAGGAACCACGGCAGACACACGGGGGCAGTGAGAAGTGAGCGTGTTCGGGGACGGCCTCAACAAAATCGCCGACGGGGTGGGCGAGCTGACCGATGCCGTGGAGAGCGGCGCCGGCAAGGTCGTGGAGTTCGGGGCCGACAAGCTGGGCGACGGCCTGGAGATGGTCGGAGCCGACGGCGCCGCGGACAAGGTCCGCTCAGGGGGCGACAAGCTCGCCGGCGCGTTGGGCGCCCACGTCGACGAGCGGCAACTCGGCGAGACCGAGGATCCCAAACAGCTCATCCACGGGGACGTCGAGAAGCTCGACGAAACCGTCTCCCACCTGAAGGACTTCGCGGCGGCGTTCAACCGCGTCGCCGACGGCATGCGCAAGCTGGGCTCCGGCCAGCACTGGTCCGGCCAGGCCGCCGACGCCTTCCGCGAGGCGTTCGAGATGCACCCCAAGCAGTGGATGCACGCCGCCGACGCGTGCGACGACGCGTACAAGGCGCTTCAGGGGTACGCGGAAACGGTCTCCTGGGCACAGGGCCAGGCGTCCTCGGCGATCGAGAAGTACCGCCGGGCACAACAGGACCGGGAGAACGCCCTGCACGCCTGGAAGGCGAAGGTCGACGCGTACGTGGCGCAGGGCCAGCGCTACGAGGCGGCCGTCGCCCAGGGCCAGGACGCCGGCCCGCAGCCGACGTCGCCCGGCGACTTCGTGGACCCGGGCACCGAGGGCCGCGAGGCCGCCCAGGACATGATCAAGAACGCCCGCAGCCAGCGGAACGAGGCCGCCGAGCGGGCCCGCAACGCCCTCAAGGGCGCCCTGGCGCACGCCCCCGACAAGCCGCAGTTCACCGACCTGGCCGGCGCGGGCCTCAAGGACGGCGCCAAGGCGTTCGCCATCGAGCACATGCATCTCGCCGGCGGCGTGGCCAAGGCCGGCATCGAGACCCTGAACCTCGCCCGCAAGGTCAACCCCCTCGACCCCTACAACATCGCCCACCCCTTCCAGTTCGCCTCGAACGTCTCCACCACGCTCCTCGGACTGGCCCAGGCGCCCCTGCACCCCGTCGAGATGGCCAAGGGCGTGTTGGGCTCGGGCTGGGGCAGCGACCCGGCGGAGGCGTACGGCACCTTCCTCGGCAACCTCGTCGGGAGCAAGGGAGCCGGCGGGCTGGCCAAGGGAGCCGTGCGGGCGGGCGCGAAGGACGCGCTCAAGGGCGCCGCCCGCAACGCCGTGAAGGAGGGCGGCAAGCGGACGGTGCGCGACCGCTTGCGCACCGCCTGGTGCAAGACCTTCGGCAGCGACCCCATCGACCTGGCCACCGGCCGCATGATCCTGCCGCAGACCGACGTCGCCCTCCCCGGCAGCCTGCCGCTCGCCTTCACCCGCACCTTCGAGTCGTCCTACCGCACCGGCCGCTGGTTCGGCCGCACGTGGATGTCCACGCTCGACCAGCGCCTGGAGATCGACGCCGAGGGCGTCATCCTCATAGGCGAGGAGGGCAACCTCCTCCTCTACCCGCACCCCGCCGTCGGCGTCGATCTCCAGGCGC
>LIQL01000769.1 GCA_001418405.1 Streptomyces diastatochromogenes
GTCCTCGACCCCTGCCCCACCGCCCTCCAACTGCCCGAACTCACCGGCCAAACCCCGCTGCGCTACGTGCCGTTCAACGGCAGCGGCACCGTCCCCGACTGGCTCCGCGCCGAGTGGGGCCGGCCCCGCACCGGCCCGCACCGCGTGGTGGTCTCACTGGGCCGACGCACCCTCGCCTACCACGGCGTCCCCTTCACCCGGACCCTCCTGCACGCACTGGGCGAGCTGCCCGACGTCGAACTGCTCGCCACCGTCGGCGCCGAGCACCGCCAGCAGATCGGCCCGGTGCCCGATGCCGTCCGCATGGTCGACCCCTTCCCGCTCCATCTCGCTCTCGACTCCTGCGACGCGATCGTCACCCACGGCGGCTCCGCCACCACCATGACCGCCGCCCTGCACGGACTGCCCCAACTCGCCCTGCCCCAGATGGCGGACTGCTTCGCCCACGGCGACCGCCTGGCCGCCACCGGCGCCGGCCTCACCCTGGACACCGTCGCCGCCCAGGACGACCCCGACCAGCTCCGCCGGTCCCTGACCCGCCTGCTCACCGACCCCCACCACGCCGAGGCGGCCGCCGCACTGCGCCAGGACATGGAGCGGATGCCCACCCCCGCCCAGACCGTCGGCACCCTCGAACGGCTCGCCGGACACCGCACCCGTTGACCCGCCCCACGCCGCACACCCCGAGCACCCCGGACCGAAAGGCACGACCGTGACGAACGCCAGCACGCAGTGGACCTTCCACGAGGACCAGTTCTGGATGCGGGGCGAACTGCCCCCGGGCAGGGTCTGCTACGACGAGAAGAAGGGACTGTGGAACGTCTACGGATACGCCGAATGCCTCCAGGTCCTGGGCGACGCGGAGACCTTCTCCTCCGACCTGAGCATCCTGGCCCCCGAAGGCAAACGGCAGATCTTCCCCGGCAACCTCACCACGATGGACCCGCCCGAGCACACCAAGATGCGCAAGATCGTCAGTGGGGTGTTCACCCGCGGCGTGGTCGCCGCCCTCGAACCCCGCATCAAGGCGATCACCCACGAACTGCTCGACCAGGTCGAGCCCGGCGACGCCTTCGACCTCGTCGAGGTCCTCGCGCACCCGCTGCCCGTCATCGTCATCGCCGAACTGCTGGGCATCCCCGCCGGCGACCGCCACGTGTTCCGCGAGTGGGTCAGCAAACTGCTGGAGAACAACCAGAGCTTCTCCACCGGCGAGGACACCGAGGAACTGCGCAAGCAGCGCGAAGAGACCTTCGTGCAGATCAACAACCTCTCCACCTACCTGCGCGAACACGTCGAGCAGCGCATCGCCGAGCCCCGCGACGACCTCCTCACCAAGCTCGTCCAGGCCGAGGTCGACGGCGAACGCCTCTCCACCGCCGAGATCGTCAACTTCGCCTTCGTCCTCCTGGTGGCCGGCCACATCACCACCACCATGCTGCTGGGCAACACCATCCTGTGCCTGGACGCCCACCCGACGGCGCTGAAGAGCGTCCGCACGGACCGCGGCCGCATCCCCGCGGCCATCGAGGAGTCCCTGCGCCTGTTCGCCCCGCTGGCGGCCCTGCGCCGGGTCACCCGCAAGCCCGCACGGATCGGCGACGTCGAGATCCCCGAGCTCCAGGTCGTCATGGTCTGGACGGCCGCCGCCAGCCGCGACCTCGACCAGTTCCGCGACCCGAACACCTTCGACCTGGACCGCGGCAACAACCCGCACCTGTCCTTCGGCCGCGGCTCCCACTTCTGCATGGGCGCCCCCCTGGCCCGCCTGGAGGGCCTCCTCGCCCTGGACATCCTCTTCGACCGCTTCCCGGCACTGCGCTGCGATCCCGACCAGGCACCCGTCTTCATGCCCGGCGCCAACGTGATGGGCGTGGAGTCCCTGCACCTGCTCACCTGACCTGACCGGCCACCGGAGCCCACCCGTCCCGCGGCGTCCCGAAGGAACACCCCACATGAAGCTGCTCTTTGTCGCCGGGCCCACGCCCTCCAACATCTTCGCCCTCGCCCCCCTGGCCACCGCCGCCCGCAACGCCGGCCACCAGGTGTTCATGTCCGCCCCCAAGGAACTCACCTCGGTGGTCACCGGCGTCGGGCTGCCCGCCATCGCGGCCACCACCACCGACCTGACCGCCCTCAAGGCCACCCGCCGCTCCGGCGAACCCGAACACGTCCCCGACGACGTCGACCACCCCGACTTCATCCAGTACACCGGCCGTTGGTTCGGACGCCTGGCCGCGCACAGCCTCGTCCGGCTGCGCGAGGTGGTGGCCGCCTGGCGCCCCGACGCCCTCGTCGGCGGCCCGCACGCCTACGCCGCGGCCCTCCTGGCCCACGAGTACGACGTCCCCTGGATACGCCACTCCTGGACCGCCCTGGACACCGTCGGCATCCACACCGGCAGCGAAGGCGAACTCACGCCCGAACTGGCCGAGTTGGGTCTGGGCCGGTTGGTCCTGCCCGACCTGCTCATCGACAACTGCCCGCCGGCCGTCCGCCCCGCCGACGCCGCCCCCGCCCAGCAGATCCGCTGGACC
>LIQL01000077.1 GCA_001418405.1 Streptomyces diastatochromogenes
GCGTAACCCTGGCCCACCGCGCGGAACTTCCACTCCGCGCCGTTGCGGTACAGCTCGCCGAAGACCATGGCGGTCTCGGTGGCGGCGTCCTCGCTCAGGTCGTAGCGCGCGAGCTCGGCGCCGTCGGCCTGGTTGATGATGCGGATGAAGGCGTTCCGCACCTGGCCGAAGTTCTGGCTGCGGTTCTCGGCGTCGTAGATCGAGACCGGGAAGACGATCTTGTCGATCTCGGCCGGCAGCCCGCTGAGGTTGACGTTGATCGACTCGTCGTCGCCCTCGCCCTGACCGGTGGTGTTGTCGCCGGTGTGGACGATGGTCTGGTCCGGCGTCGACTTGTTGTTGAAGAAGATGAAGTGCTGGTCGGAGTGGACCTTGCCGGTCGTGTTGACCGCGATGGCGCTGGCGTCGAGGTCGAAGTCGGTGCCGGTGGTGGTGCGGACGTCCCAGCCGAGGCCGACCGTGACGGCGGTCAGGCCCGGGGCCTCCTTGGTGAGCGAGACGTTGCCGCCCTTGGACAGGCTTACAGCCATGGGAAGTCCCTTTCCTCGTCGAGTCGCGCCGACCTGAGGTCGGTGGTGCCGCCGGTGTGGCCGCGGTGTGGGTCGGTGATACCACGGCGGTCCCGCCCGGGAGCGGAGCCGCCGTCATCCACCTCAACGTGGCCGGGCCGCCGGGTGGTTCCAACCCGCTTTACTTTCTTTGCCGAATCCTGATGCCGGCCCGGGCGCGGTCGCGAAGGCGGCGGGCCGTTCCGGGCGGGGAAACGGAGGTGACGGGCGGCCGTGGGCGCGGGATCATGGGGGGCATGTCCGGACCCCACGTCATCCGCGGTTCGGTCGTCCTCCCGGAGGCCGAGCTGGTCTGGCGGTTCTCGCGCTCCTCCGGCCCGGGCGGCCAGCACGTCAACACCAGCGACAGCCAGGTCGAGTTGCGCTTCGACCTGGCGCGGACGAAGGCGCTGCCCCCGGTGTGGCAGGAGCGCGCCCTGGAGCGGCTGGCCGGCCGGCTGGTCGACGGCGTCGTCACCGTCCGGGCCTCCGAGCACCGTTCCCAGTGGCGCAACCGCGAGGCCGCGACCGTCCGGCTCGCGGCGCTGCTCGCCGAGGCCACCGCACCGCCGCCCAAGCCGCGCAAGAAGTCGCGCATCCCGCGCGGCATCAACGAGCGGCGGCTGCGCGAGAAGAAGCAGCGCGGCGAGACCAAGCGGGGCCGCACCGGGCGCGATTGGGGCTGACCCCCGCCCCGGCCCGGCCGCGCGCCCGGCCCCGGCTCACCCCAGCTGCCGGTACTTCCCCCGGAAGTACGTCAGCGGCCCGTCCTGCTCGTCCGAGGTGGTCGAGGCCAGCACGCGGCCGATCACGAGGGTGTGGTCGCCGGCCACCACCCGCTGCTCGGTCCGGCACTCCAGCGCCGCCAGCGCGCCCCCGACGAGCGGCGCGCCGGATGCTTCGCCCCGTACGGAGGGGATGTCCTGGAAGAGCAGTCGGTCGCTGATCCGGCCCTTCATCGCGAATCGTGCCGCTACGTGCCGTTGGGCGCCCGACAGCACCGAAACCGCCCACAGCGGCTGTTGCGCGAGCAGGTCGTCCATCCGGGAGTCGTTGCGAACGCTCACCATCACCAAGGGTGGGTCGAGGGACACGGAGAGGAACGCCGTGGCGGTCATGCCGACGTCCTCGCCGCGCGGTCCGGCGTCCTCGTCGCGGGCGGTGACCAGCACCACCCCGGCGGCGAGACGGGACAGCGCGGCACGGAACTCGTCGTCACTCACCCCAACAGCATGCGCGATCGGCCCGTCACCCGGCACGGAGGCGAGGGTGACGGCGGGCGCGGCGGAGGCGGTGGGGTCGGCGGCCGGGGCGGTGGCAGGAGTCTTCGTGAACACGCCACGAACGCTAACGTCGTCCGGTCCCGGCACGCATCGGGCCCCGGGACCACCCGCGTCCTAGGTCCCGCGGCGGAGGCCGTGACCGGTTCACGGTGCGGCAATGGTCCGTACCTGTCGCCGTAAATGGCTGGAATTTGCGTTCAGGAAGTTTTCAGGGACCGTCCTGCCGGCGTTCGACTGCGCGGACGAGTGCCTGGTCGGCGGTCCGTAACCGCCCGTCACCGATTGTGACTTGAGTCACATGGGCCGCTAATTGTTGACCCTGTGTACCGAGTGAACAGCTCACTGTGATTCAGTGAGCGTGGAATCGGACGACAAAGAAATCGGTGGAGTTGCTGTCGAGGTCTCAGGGAGAGCGAGCGATGGAGACCGAGTCGGAGCCCTATGTCCGTCTTGCGACCCTGCGGCAGCTGCACCAAGTGGTCGCCGAACTGAACACCGCGCGCAGCCTCGCGGACACCTTGCAGTCCGTCGCCGACGGCGCGATCGTCGGGCTCGGCTACGAGCTCGCCGCGGTCAACCTCGTGCGGCAGGACGGCGACCTCGTGGTCGCCGCGGTGGCCGGCAGTGCGGGCGCGGAGGCGCTGATGGCCGGACGGGTGGGCTCGCGCGCCTCGTGGGAGCGCCGGCTGGCCATGGGCGAACGCTGGGGCGAGCTGTGCTTCATCCCGTACACCGAGGGCTGGGTGCTGGACGACGACGACGTGCCGCAGTGGCACACCGCCGGGCCCGCACCGCGCTTCCCCGACGAGTGGCACCCGATGGACCGCCTCTTCGCGCCCATGTACACCGCGGCCGGCGGCAAGGGCGAACTCCTCGGCGTGCTCTCCGTGGACCGACCGCGCAACGGCCGGCGCCCCGGCCCCTGGGGCCAGGAGGCGCTCCAGATGTACGCGTTCCAGTCCGCCATCGCCATCAGCAACGCCCGGCTGCGGGCCAACATGCAGCGGGCGCTGGTCCGCCTGGAGCGCGAGCAGCAGGCGCTGCGGGCGAGCGAGGAGAGCTTCCGGCAGGCGTTCGAGTACGCGCCGAGCGGGATGGCCGTCGCCGAGATGGGCGGTGACCAGCACGGCCGGCTGCTGCGCACCAACGACGCGCTGTGCCGACTGCTGGGCCGCCCGGCCTCCGGGATGCGCCGGATGTCGTTCTCCGACATCTGCCACCCCGAGGACATCGGCACGCTGCTGCGGACCTCCGCGGAGGGCGGCCGGGCCGAACTGCGGCTGCTGCGCCGGGACGGCACCTACGTGTGGGTCTCGCTGCGCAACTCGGTGGTGGCCGACACCGCCGACGGCCCCCGCTTCCTGCTCACCCACGTCGAGGACATCGAGGAGCGCAAGCGGCACGAGCTCCAGCTCGCCCACCGGGCCAGCCACGACTCGCTGACCGGCCTGCCCAACAGCGCCGAGCTGCGGGCCCGGCTCTCCGCCCGGCTCTGCTCCCGCCCGCCGAGCGCGCTCGCCGACGCCTACGCCTCCTCGGGCGCCGGCGCCGATCCGCGCGCCCCGCACGGCTTCGGGGCGGACGGCGCGGAGCCGTTCGACGGACTCGCCGGCTTCGAGGGCGAGAAGCCCCGGCCGGCGCCCGGCGGCGGCCTGCCCTTCGACCACCACGTCCACCTCTCGGCGCCCGCCGACGGGGTCGAGGACGACGGCGCCAAGGGGCTCGCGGTGCTCTTCTGCGACCTGGACGGCTTCAAGTCGATCAACGACCGCTTCGGGCACAACACCGGCGACGCGGTGCTGATCGAGGTCGCCCGCCGGCTGACCAGCGGCGTGCGGGACGGCGACACCGTCGCCCGGCTCGGCGGCGACGAGTTCGTGGTGCTCGCCGACGGACTGGGCACCGCCGACGCCCAGGACCTCGCGGTCCGGCTGCGGAACGCGATCATCCCGCCCATCCGGGTCGAGGGCCGGGCCGTCCGGGTCGGCGCCAGTTTCGGCATCGGCTGGGCGAGCTGCGGAATGACCGCCGAAGAGGTGCTGGAGTCGGCCGACCAGCGGATGTACGTCGAGAAGCGGCGCTCGAAGGGCAACCGGCGCGCGGCCGGCTGAGCCGCCCGCGGCGACGGCGGCGCCGGACCCCGGTCCGGTGCCGCGCATCTCACATCGGCGGTGTCCTGCCTGGGCACCGCCCGTTCACCGATCCGTAGTGATCTTGTGAACCTCGGGGACCGGCGTGGCCGGGCCCCTTCGGGGTAGGCTGCGCCGATGCGGCGCGGTGGCGTCGAGTGGCCCGGAAGAGGCAGTTCGCACGCAGCCCCGCGAACGCGTACGGACGCGCACTGGCGCGTAGAGACCGCTTGGGAGTGACACGGAATGACGGCCGGCAACAACGGCGCGGACACGCCGGAGAACGACGACCCCTTCGCCCACCTGTACCGCTCGGAGGGCGGCGAGGGCGGGTCGGGCACGTCGAGTGTCGGCGCCGCACGGCAGCCGGGCGTCCCGCGGACCTCGTACAACCAGGTGCGCACGGTCGGCCAGCGGCAGTACGGCAACCAGCCGGCCCAGCCGCCGTACGGTCGGCAGAACGCGCACTACGCGGCCCCCGAGACGCTGCCGGGCGGCAGCGCCGGCGGCACCCGCCCGGTCCCGCAGGCCCCGGAGCCCCGCAAGGGCCGCAACGGCCTGCTGATCGGCGCGGTCGCCGTGGTGGCGGTGGTCTGCATAGGCATCGGCGCGGCCATGCTGACCAACTCCGACAGCAGCAAGAACGACGCCGGCGCCGACCCCGGCCCCACGGCCGCGGACTCGGTCCAGCCCAGTGACCAGCCCTCCAGCAAGCCCCCCGCGGCCAAGCTCCCCAAGGACGACGCGGGCACGCTGCGCCTCGACGGCGGCGCCACCACCGCCAAGGACATCCCCGGCGCCCGCACCGCCAGCGGCTCGTACGTCACCAACCTGAACAACCAGGGCGCTTCCGCCACCTGGACGCTCGACGTCGACGCGGCCGGCAAGTACAAGCTCTGGGTCGGTTACGGCGTTCCCGGCAAGGACGCCAACCTCACGCTCAACATCAACGGCCAGGCACTGAGCCGGCCGATAAACCTCAAGAACTTCGCCGGCGCCCCCGAAGGCGCCTGGGACAAGGGCTGGACCAAGTCCTGGTCGTACATCCAGCTCAACAAGGGCACCAACACCATCAAGTTGTCGTGCGAGAACGGCAACCAGTGCGAGGTCAACCTCGACCAGGTCTGGCTCGCCCAGCCCTGACGCTGGGGTCGCGCCGGCCGCGCCCCGAGGGGCGATCAGGCCGCCGTGGGACGTTCCGTCACCACCACGTGGGGCAGTAGCTCTTCGTAGGTCGCGGCGTCGAACTCGCCGGCCGCGGTGGCCCGTACGGTCGCCGCGGAGAGCGCCACCGCCCGGCTCAGCCGGTCCGGCCAGGGCAGTTCCTCGACCAGTCCGGACAGCAGGCCGGCCACCGCCGAGTCACCGGCCCCGGTGGGGTTGCCGGCGTACCGGCGGGGCGGGGTGGCCTGCCAGGCGCCTTCGGCGGTCACCGCGAGCATCCCGTCCGCGCCGAGCGAGGCGGCCACCGCGTGGGCGCCGCGGCGCCGGGCGTCGCGGGCGGCGCGCAGCGGCTCGGTGCTGCCGGTGAGGGCGGCCAGTTCGTCGGCGTTGGGCTTGGCGAGGTCGGGGCGGGCGGCCAGGCCGCGGCGCAGCGGTTCGCCGCTGGTGTCCAGCAGGACCGGGACGCCGGCCGTGCGGGCGGCGCGGGTGAGCCGGGCGTAGACGTCCACCGGGACGCCGGGCGGCAGGCTGCCGCAGAGCGCCACCGCCCGTGCCTCGCCCAGCAGTTCGCGGTACGTGCCGAGGAAGGCGGCCCATTCGGCGGGGGAGACGGTCGGGCCGGGCTCGTTGAGCTGGGTGGTGTCGCCGGTGCCGGCGTCCACGACGGCGACGGTGCGGCGGGTGACGCCGCCGACCGGGACCAGGGCGTCGGTGACGAGTGTCTCCTGGGCGAGCAGCGCGCGCAGCGCCTCGCCGGTGCCGCCGCCCGCGAAGCCGGTGGCGACCGTGCGGTGGCCGAGCGCGGCCAGTACCCGGGCGACGTTCAGGCCCTTGCCGCCGGGGCGTTCGGTGACCTCGGTGACGCGGTGGGTGCTGTGCGGGCGGAGCCGGGGGACGCGGTAGGTGATGTCCAGGGCGGCGTTCAGCGTGACCGTGAGGATCATGGTCTCCCCTCCAGGAGGAGGCCGGCCGGACGGCCGTGGGTCAAGGCACCGCGTTCCGCGGTGGCATACGGACAAGTGCGCGAGCGATCATGCCATCGCGGACGCCCGTAGGCCCAGACCCGGGTCGGCCACCCTGCGGGGCCCGGCCGCCGGTGGGGCGGCCGGACCGGGGTGCCGACCGGTGGCGGCCGGAGATCCCCGCCGGGTGGTCAGACGCCCGGCGGGCGCAGCAGCCAGGCACCCTGTCGCAGGACGCCCACGACGTCGTACCCGGCGTCCAGGACGACCAGGTCGGCGTCCTTGCCGGGTTCCAGCGAGCCGGTGCGGTCGGCGATGCCCAGCAGTCGGGCGGGGTTCGCGGAGAGGGCCTGCACGGCCTGTTCGACGGTGAGGCCGTCGAGGGTGACGGCCCGCTTGAAGGCCCGGTCCAGGGTGAGGGTGGAGCCGGCGATGGAGCCGGCGGTGGGGCCGTCGCTGATCCGGGCGACGCCGTCCTTGACCTCGACCCGCATGGGCCCGAGCGGGTACATCCCGTCGTTCATCCCGGCCGCGCCCATCGCGTCGGTGATGAACGCGACCCGTTCGGCGCCGGCCTCGCGGAACGCCATCTGGAGGACCGCCGGGTGCAGGTGGGTGCCGTCGTTGATCAGCTCGACGGTGATCCGCTCGTCCTCCAGGAGCGCGGCGACCGGGCCGGGGGTGCGGTGGCCGAGCGCCGGCATCGCGTTGAAGAGGTGGGTGGCGACGGTGGCGCCGGCGTCGATCGCCTGCCGGGTGGCGTCGTAGGTGGAGTCGGTGTGACCGATCGCGGCGATCACCCCGGCGTCGGCGAGCAGCCGCACGGAGTCCAGGCCGCCGGGCAGTTCGGGCGCGACGGTCATCATCGCGGCGGTGCCGCGGGCGGCGTCGACGAGCCGGCGGACCTCGGCGGGGTCGGGGTCGCGCAGCAGCTCGGGCTGGTGGGCGCCGCAGCGGTGCGGGGAGATGAACGGGCCCTCGAAGTGGATGCCGGCCAGGTCGCCCTGCTGCACCAACTCGGCCAGCACACCGGCCTGCCGGGCCAGGTCGGCCAGGTCGCCGGTGACGGTGGAGGCCACCATCGAGGTGGTGCCGCGCCGGCGGTGGGTGTCGATGGCCGTCAGGCACTCCTCGGGGTCGGCGGAGGAGAAGGAGCCACCGCCACCGCCGTGCACGTGCATGTCGACGAAACCGGGGACGATCAGATACCCGGTCAGGTCGACGACGCTCGCCGGGTCTTCGACGCGGTCCTGGGCGTCCGCGGTGTCCGGCGCCCGGCCGCGGTCCCTGTCCCGGCTGCGGACCGCGGCGATCCGGGTGCCCTCGATCGTGAGCCGGCCGTTGTCGGTGACGCCGGAGGGCCGGGCGATCCGGGCGCCGGCCAGGACGGTGCGCCCGGCGTCCGAGGGGCGTCCCGCGGACTGTTGCTGTGCCATCAGGCGGTTACCTCCGTGGAGAGAAGATCCCAGGCGAGCAGTCCTGCGCCCAGGCAGCCGGCGGCGTCCCCGAGGGCCGCCGGGACGATCGAGGGGAGCTGCTGGAAGGTAACGCGCCGGCGGACCGCCTCCCGCAGCGGTGCGAACAGCGTGTCGCCGGCCTCCGCCAGCCCGCCGCCGATGATCAGCATTCGCGGGTCGAGCAGGGTCAGCCCGGTGACCAGGCCGTCGGCGAGCGCGTCCACGGCGCCCTGCCAGACCTCCCGGGCGCGCGGATCGCCGGACTCCACGGCCTTGGCGCAGTCGGCGGCGCCGGCCCGCGGATCGCCGCAGACCGCCGCCCAGTCGCGGCCCACCGCGGCGGCCGAGGCGAGCGCCTCCAGGCAACCGCGCTGTCCGCAGCCGCACTCCGGACCGTCCGGCCGCACGACGATGTGGCCGATTTCGCCGGCGCTGCCGTGGGCGCCGGCCTCGATGCGGCCGGCGATGCCGATGGCGCCGGCGATGCCGGTGCCCAGCGGCACGAACAGGAACCGGTCGGCGTCCCGACCCGCGCCGATCCGGCCCTCGGCCAGCCCGCCGGTGCGGACGTCGTGGCCGAGCGCGACCGGGACCCCGTCGAGCCGTGCCGAGAGCAGGGTCCGCAGCGGGACGTCGCGCCAGCCGAGGTTGGCGGCGTAGACGGCGGTGCCGGTGGCCTCGTCGACGATGCCGGGGACGGCGACGCCGGCGGCCAGTGCGGTGCTGCCGAGCCGCTCGCGACCGATGTCGCGCAGTTCGGCGGCGAAGTCGAGGATCGTCTCGACGACCGCCTCGGGTCCGCGGTCGCGCCCGGTGGGGCGCCGCGCCTCGTACAGGAGGGTGCCGTCCGCCCCGGCGAGGGCGGCCTTCATTCCGGTGCCGCCCACATCAAGGGCGATGACGTGTTTCACGGGGGACAGTGTCGCGCGACCGGCCAATAAAGGTCTAGTCCACTCACCGTGCTGATCGCCACGCGCCGGCCGCGTGCCGGCGCCGCCGCCCGCGCTCCGGGGTCGCGCGTACGCGCCGGTAGCCGGCTCGGTCGACCCCCTCGCAACGCCCCTGACCTGCGTGAGAGGCAGGCCGATAGGGAAACCGCGCGGAAGGTGGTGTAGACCTTGTGGGGGACAGTGGGTGAGACTCGCTGTTCTGCGTCGATCGCGGGCGATCCCCACGACGACGGAGGGAACACCCGCAAGCACAGAATTGTCGGGACAAATTCGGTACAAAGGGGCGGTAACAGCGGTGCGACGGCGGTACGTGAGCCTGGCAGCGGCGGGACTGGCCGCCACCATGACAGTGACTCTCACCGGCTGCGGCAGCGGCTCCGGGGGCAACGACGTCGCCCTCACGCTGATCGCCGCCGACTACGGCGACAGCAAGGCCAACAGCTCCCAGCACTACTGGGACGACCTGGTCCGCGACTTCCAGGAGCAGAACCCGGGCATCAAGGTCGACGTCAAGGTCTACAACTGGACCGTCGTCGACAAGAAGGTCGAGGACCTGGTCAACGCCGGCAAGGCCCCCGACATGGCCCAGGTCGGCGCCTACGCCGACTACGCCGCCCGCGGCAAGCTCTACGGCGCCGACGACCTGCTCTCCATCCCCGTCCAGGCCGACTTCACCCCCTCCCTCGCGGAGGCCGGCGAATACCAGCGCAAGCAGTACGGCATGCCCTTCGGGGCCAGCACCCGCCGCCTCTTCTACAACAAGAAGCTGTTCGCCGCGGCCGGCATCACCTCCCCGCCGCAGAACTGGGCCGACATCGTCAGCGACGCCCAGGCCCTCAAGGCGCACGGCGTGAAGATCCCCTTCGCGCTGCCGCTCGGCCCGGAGGAGACCCAGGCCGAGACGTTGGAGTGGCTGCTCGCCGGCGGCGGCGACTACACCGACAACATCGGCAAGTACACCCTCAACGCGCCCGAGAACGTCAAGACCTTCGAGTGGCTCCAGAAGAACCTCGTCGGCAAGGACCTGACCGGCGTCGACCCCGCGAAGCTCAACCGCGAGGACGCCTTCGCCGCCTTCGCCGACGGCGACGTCGGCATGCTCAACGGCCACCCCACCCTGATGAAGCAGGCCGAGGCCAAGGGCATCGACTACGGCACCGTCGAACTCCCCGGCGCCACCGGCAAGGCCAAGGCCACCATGGGCGTCGCCGACTGGATGATGGCCTTCAAGCAGAACGGCCACCGCACCGAGGTCGGCACGTTCCTGAACTTCGTCTACAGCCAGAAGAACGTCCTGAAGTTCTCCGCCGACTACAACCTGCTGCCGGTCACCAGCTCCGCCTCCCAGGCGATGCTCGCCGACGACAAGTTCAGCAAGCTGCACGGCTTCCTCGCCCAGCTGCCCAACGCCCACTTCTACCCGTCCGACAAGACGTCCTGGCCGCTGGTCTCCAAGACCATCAAGTCCCGGATGGGCGCCACCGTCGGCCCGCACGGCAACCCCTCCGCGACCCTCACCGACATCCAGAACATCGCGGACACCGCCGACAACACCGCCGAATAGCGCCGCCCGCGGGCCCGGCGCACACCCCGGGCCCGCCCCGGCAACGCCCCCAGCGGTGGGCTTATCGTGGGAACGAGACGACGGACGGCGGAGCGGCATGACGGACGACACCGACGACACCGCGCACGGGCTCTCCGCCCGCGACGAGGCGGTGCTCGCCGTCGAACGCCGCCCCTGGCCCGGCCCCGGCGCCAAGGAACGCGCCATCCGCGAACGGCTCGGCATCTCCCCGACCCGCTACTACCAACTCCTCAACGCACTCCTCGACGACCCCCGCGCCCTCGCGCACGACCCGGTGACCGTCAACCGGCTGCGCCGAGTGCGGGACGCCCGCCGCGCACGGCGCTGACCGCCCGCCCGCCCGTCGCCCGAC
>LIQL01000770.1 GCA_001418405.1 Streptomyces diastatochromogenes
GGGTGCGGGGCGGTGGGGAGCCGTCCCCGGCTGGTTGTACGACACCGTGCGGGTCACCACCCGTCCGCTGGGCAGCCGCTCCCGCGTGCGCTCCAAGTACCCGGCGGCCTCCAACTCCCGCAGCGCGGAGGCGATCCGGGCCTCGCTCTCCGGGAAGCGGGCGGTCAGGCACTTGATGCCGATGCGCGCCCCGGCGGGCAGGGACTGGATGTGCACGGCGAGCCCGATCGCCACGAGGGTCAGCCCGCGGTGCTGGGCGAGGTGGTTGCCGACCACCGTGTAGCGGTTGGTGTGACGGGAGTTGACGTGAATGACCCCGGACGGGGGAGTCGTCGCGGGAACGCGGGACGTGGGGCGCATGGGCACGCTACGGTTCTCTAGAGCCATCGGGAAGGGTTGTTTCCTGGGTGGTAGCCATCGGGAAGGGTTGTTCCTTGGTGGTTAGGCCCTCGTTCGGGATGCCAGTCCTGGCGAGGGCCGAAGCATGTGTGCGGTCGTGCAGGTGTGCACCGGTCGCGGCGAGCATATGCCGCCCAACCCACCTCAAAACCAATCGAGTTGGCATATGTCACCCGTGTGAGTGGCGGGGCGGTGCGGAGGCCGCTGGGGAGGCCGGTGGGGTGGGGAAGGGGATTTCCCCGGGCTTTACGCCTTTACGTCGTGCCGTGCCGCGACCCGGCCCACCGGGTCGCGGAAACGCACGATCCGGTGGGCGCCCCTTCTGCGTGCATTGTGGTGAATCAGGCATGTGGCGGCACCGCACACGCGTAGCGTGCCGAGGAATCACGTGGTCCCGGGCAACCAGCAGATGGTGGTGGTGAGTTGTGCCCCTCGTAGTCCCCGTCCGGGACGGCAAAGATCCGCAGGGGCCCGCGCTGGCCTTCTCGGCCGCGGGGTGGGCGTCGTTCGTGGCGGCCTGACGCCTAGAGCTCGTCGATGGCGGCCAGGTCGATGTTGATGGGGTAGGGCACGCTGAGCTTGACGCGGTCGTGGTAGATGCCGGTCAGCGCGTACGTGCCGGTGGCCTTGCCGAGCTCGTGGACCTGGACGACCGGGTGGTCGTCCGGACCTGCCATGTCGACCAGCCAGAAGTGGGGGATGCCAGCCGCGGCGTACCTGCCGGGCTTCAAGTTGCGGTCGCGGGCTTCGGAGTCCGGTGACACGACCTCGATGGCGAGCAGGACGTCGGCTGCCTTGAAGTGTGTCTGGCGTCGGCCCGTGACGGCTCGGGCATGGACGACGGAGATGTCTGGCTCGGGACCGTTGCGCTTGTCGAGGACGACGGTCATCTCCCGCTTGACCTTCACCTCGGGTGGTGCGGTACTCAGCAGGCCGCTGAACAACACATGCATCACATCGGTGTGGAAGATGCGCTGCGGACCCACGAAAACCAGGCTCCCGTCGATCAGCTCTGTGTGCGGCGGGAGATCCGGCAAAGTGAACAGGTCGTCCACCGTGTAGCCGTCCGGGGGCGGCACCGGCCAGTGGTGGTGCTCGACGAACTCGGCGGTCATGATTCCTCCCATGGACGGGATTCTTCGGCCTGCCAGTCCACGGTAACGGCCGCATACCCATCACGTCATCACAAAGGGTGACCGCCCCCGGACGGCTACACG
>LIQL01000771.1 GCA_001418405.1 Streptomyces diastatochromogenes
GGCCTCCGGCTCCCGCCCCGGGCCGGCCGGGGCGATCACGCAGGACAGCGTCAGCCGGGCCGCGGTCTCGCAGGCGGCGTCCAGGGCCGGCAGTTGCTCCCGGGGCCGGCCGGGCGCCAGCGCCGCCACCGCCCGCTCGCGGAACCGGCCGACGAGCTCCGCCGGCCCCGTCTGCCCGAGCGGCAACCGGTCGCCCCAACAACCCGTCAGCGCCGCCCTGACCAGCGGGTTGGTGCGTGCGGTGCGCAGCGTCCAGGTGGCCGCCGCGGTCATCCGGGCGGCCGCGTCGTCCGTGGGTCCGGGCGCGCCTGCGTCGCCGCGGGCCAGCTCCCGCTCCACCCCGGCCAGATAGGTCTCGGTCTCCCGGCGGACGAGGGCCCGGGCCAGCCCGTCCTTGTTGCCGAAGGCGTTGTAGAGCGTCTGCCGGGACACCCCCGCCGCAGCCGCCACGTCCACCATCCGGACGTCCGCCCAGGCCCGGACGAGCAGCGCCGTGTACGCGGCGTCCAGTAGGGCCTCGCGCGCCGAGGGCATCCGCCACCTCCTGGCTCGGCCCGAACCGCGGGACACGCACAGAATTGACGCGCCGTCAGGAGCTGTCAAGACCTCCCGTGCCCGGGTCCGGCCGGCGCCGGCGGACAGACCACCCGGGAGCGCGGCATGGCCGTGTGGATCCCGCGTATACCAGTGGATACTGTTCGCACATGCCCGACTATCACGATGATCTTCGCCTGGCACACGTCCTGGCGGACGCCGCGGACGCCGCGACCATGGAACGGTTCAAGGCCCTCGACCTCAAGGTGGAGACCAAACCGGACATGACTCCGGTCAGCGAGGCGGACAAATCCGCCGAGGAGCTGATCCGCAGCCAGCTCCAGCGCGCCAGGCCGCGCGACGCGGTGCTCGGGGAGGAGTTCGGCAGCGAGGGCTCGGGGCCGCGCCGCTGGGTCATCGACCCGATCGACGGCACCAAGAACTACGTCCGCGGGGTGCCCGTCTGGGCCACCCTGATCGCACTGATGGAGCGCGGCGAGGGCGGCGACCGCCCGGTGGTCGGTCTGGTCTCGGCGCCGGCGCTGAACCGCCGTTGGTGGGCCGCGGAGGGGCTGGGCGCGTTCAGCGGCCGCAGCCTCACCTCGGCGGCCCGGCTGCACACCTCCGAGGTCGGCCGCATCCAGGACGCGTCCTTCGCGTACGCCTCGCTGACCGGCTGGGAGGAGCGCGACAGGCTGTCCCGTTTCCTCGACCTGTCCCGGGACTGCTGGCGCACCCGGGCCTACGGCGACTTCTGGCCGTACATGATGGTCGCCGAGGGGACGGTGGACATCTGCGCGGAGCCCGAGCTGTCGCTGTGGGACATGGCGGCCTGCGCGGTGATCGTCCAGGAGGCCGGCGGCCGGTTCACCGGCCTGGACGGTCGGCCGGGTCCGCACAGCGGCAACGCGGCCGCCTCCAACGGCCTGCTCCACGAGGAGCTGCTGGCGTACCTCGGCGACTGACCGGGGCCGAGCCACCGCCGCGGAATCGGATTCCGCCCGGAAAACCACCGCTGAGCTGCACAGGGGCAGATGTTCGGACTGGCGTCCATCATCTGCCCCTTGTCGTGCGACCGAGAGCATGTGAACATGAGAATCCCCCACTTTGTGAACTTGTGAATCGATTCGCATGTTCACTTGCCCTCAAGGAGGTGGCTCTTCTCCATGCCCATGCTCGTCAAAGACGCCATGAGCACGGTGGTCCTCACCATCGGGCCGGCTCACACCCTCCGTCAGGCGGCGCGGCTGATGGCGGCCCGCCGCATCGGCGCGGCCGTCGTCTTCGACAAGGACACCTACGGCGTCGGCATCCTCACCGAGCGCGACATCCTCAATTCCCTCGGCGCGGGCGAGGACCCCGACCGGGAGACCGCCCAGGGCCACACCACGTCCGACGTGGTCTTCGCCGCCCCCGACTGGACCCTGGACGACGCGGCGGACGCCATGGTGCGCGGCGGCTTCCGCCACCTCGTCGTCCTCGACGACCTCGAACCGGTCGGCATCGTCTCGGTCCGCGACATCATCCGTTGCTGGTCCGACGCCACCCAGCGGACGCCCGCGGCGGCCTGAGCGAGAGTCCGGCGCACCCCGGCGCGACACCCCGCGCCCGCGGGCGCGCGAGCGGTCGGGCGCACGGCGGACCGCCGTGCGCCCGACCCCGCACCGCCGACATCCGCCCCGCGGCAGCACGAAGAGGCCGGAGCCCCATGGCATCCGACCTCTTCGGCATGTACGGCAAGCGACGCCCGGTCGCCCTGCGACGGGCCGCCGCCACGGGGGCGGCGGCCGCACCGCACGGGACCGCTAGCCGCGCAGGGCCTGGACCGCGGCCTCCAGCCGCTTGCCGTAGTCCGCGTCCGCCTTGCGGAAGTTCTCGATCGCGCGCTGCGCGATGTCGTCGCGGGACACCTTGGCGATGAAGCCCGCCAGGTTGTTGATCAGCCGCTCCCGCTCCGCCTCCGACATCAGGCGGTAGAGGTTGCCGGCCTGGACGAAGTCGTCGTCCTCGGCGTGCGAGGGCGCCGCGCTCTCGCCGGTCCCACCGGACACCGGGAGCGGCTGCCACAGCGGCCGGCCGGTCTGGGCGGGGCCGCCGAAGCTGTTCGGCTCGTAGTTCTTCTGACCGCCGTGGCGGCCGTCGTAGAGCGCGCCGTCGCGACCGTGGCTGCGCGCCTCGGTGGCGTGCGGGCGGTTCACCGGCAGGTGGTCGGCGTTGATGCCGACGCGGTAGCGGTGGGCGTCGCCGTACGCGAAGAGGCGGCCCTGGAGCATCTTGTCGGGGGACGGGCCGATGCCCGGCACGAAGTGGTGCGGGGAGAAGATCGACTGCTCGACCTCGGCGAAGATGTTCTCCGGGTTGCGGTTGAGCTCCAGCTTGCCGATCTCGATCGGCGGGTAGTCCTCGTGCGGCCAGACCTTGGTCAGGTCGAACGGGTTGAAGCGGTAGCCGGCCGCGTCGGCCGCCGGCATGATCTGCACCTGGACGGTCCAGGTCGGGAAGTCGCCGCGCTCGATGGACTCGCGCAGGTCCCGCTGGTGGCTGTCCGGGTCCTCACCGGCGAGCTTGTTGGCCTCGTCCTGGGTGAGGTTCTTGATGCCCTGGTCGGTCTTGAAGTGGTACTTGACCCAGAAGACCTCGCCCGCCTCGTTGGTCCACTGGTAGGTGTGGGAGCCGTAGCCGTTCATGTGGCGGTAGGAGGCCGGTATGCCGCGGTCGCCCATGAGCCAGGTGACCTGGTGGGTGGCCTCGGGCGACAGGCCCCAGAAGTCCCAGACGTTGTCCGCCTCCTGGGAGCCGGTGTACGGGTCGCGCTTCTGGGTGTGGATGAAGTCCGGGAACTTGATGGCGTCCTTGATGAAGAACACCGGGGTGTTGTTGCCGACGAGGTCGTAGTTGCCCTCCTCGGTGTAGAACTTCAGCGCGAAGCCGCGCGGGTCGCGCACCGCGTCGGCCGCACCGAGGTTGCCGGCCACCGTCGAGAAGCGCAGGAACGTCTCGGTCTGCTTGCCGATCTCCGAGAGGAACTTCGCCCGGGTGTACTGCGTCACGTCCGCGGTGACCGTGAAGGTGCCGTACGCACCGGCACCGCGGGCGTGGACGATGCGCTCCGGGATGCGCTCGCGGTTGAAGTGCGCGAGCTTCTCGATCAGGAGCTGGTCCTGGATCAGACCGGGGCCGCCGACACCGGCCGTCTCGCTGTTCTGGTTGTCCGCGACCGGAGCTCCGGTCTCCGTGGTCAGCGGTCCGGTGGGGGTCTCTACCGACACGTGCGCCTCCTGACGTCTTCGTACACCTGCCCTTGGCTTGCGCCGCAACCGATCCTACATTGGACAATGTCTAAGTCAAGAAGTACCCGAAACTCGTACCCGATCCGGTGATGGACGACCGCTGCTACCCTGGTGTCTATCTGACTGATAGGTGATTGGCATGAGTGACCTGCTGGAACGACTCCGGGGACGCGGCTGGCGGCTGACCGCACAGCGCCGCGTCGTCGCCGAGGTCCTGGACGGGGACCACGTCCACTACACCGCCGACGAAGTGCACGCCAGGGCGTCCGAGCGCCTCCCCGAGATCTCCCGCGCCACGGTCTACAACACCCTCGGCGAGCTGGTCTCGCTCGGCGAGGTCATCGAGGTGAGCACCGACGGCCGCGCCAAGCGCTACGACCCCAACGCCCACCACGACCACCAGCACCTGGTCTGCGCGCGCTGCGGCACCATCCGCGACGTGCACCTGCACGGCGACCCGCTCTCCGCACTGCCCATGCCGGAGCGCTACGGCTTCGAGGTCTCCGAGGTCACCGTGACCTACCGGGGCATCTGCCCCACCTGCAGCGCCAAGTCCTGACCGCGGCCCGGCCCCCGTCCGGGCCGCGGTCAGGACTTG
>LIQL01000772.1 GCA_001418405.1 Streptomyces diastatochromogenes
CGGCGGCCGCCGGCACCTCGACGTCGATGAGGACGGCCGCCGGGAGGTGGTGGACGCGGCCGAGCGCCCTCATCGCGCCGCTGTGCGTCAACTCCTCGGTGCGGCAGTGGCGGTAGACCTCGTCCAGGTCGGTGACCTCGCGGGCCGCGGCCCGCTCGGCGGCCGGGTCGATGCGGGCGTCGAAGACGGCGGGGGCGCCGCGGTGCACCTCGGCGGCGGCGTGCAGCACCGGGGCGGGGCCGCCGGCGGGCCGGGCGGTCACCTCGACCCGCCAGACGCCCGGCCGGTCCTCCTGCGCGGTGACGGTCAGCGGCACCGACGCGCCGTCGGGCACCGCCAGCGGCGCGGTCAGGGTCAGGTTGCGCAACTCCAGCTCGGTGAAGCGGTGCCCGTGCTTGGCGAAGACCTGGAGGATCAGGTCCACGTAGGCCAGGCCGGGCATCAGCGCCCGGCCGCGCACGACGTGGCCGGCGACGAAGGGGTTGCGCTGCGAGAGGTCGAACTGTGCGGTGAACAAGGTCTTAGAACCTTTCCCAGACGGTGGACGGCGTGGACTGCCCCTCGGAGCCGGTGGTGGCCGTGGCCGCGTAGGTCTCCCAGATCAGCGGGGAGCCCGCGGCGGGTGCTGCGGCGGGGTCGGTGACGGGTGCGGCAGGGTCGATGACGGGCGCGGCGGGTGCGGCGGGTGCGGTACGGGCGGTGCCGGGCAGCGGGCGGCGGTCCAGCAGGGGCGCGGACAGCGGCTTGCGGACCGGGGTCGGGGCCGCCGCGTCGTCCCACGCCGCGAGGATCGCGGCGGCGTTGGCCCCGCCGTCGGCGAAGCAGTTGACGGCGGCCACCGGTCGCCGGTCCGTCCAGCCCTCCACCGCCCGCGGGAAGCGGAACGGGGAGGCCGCCAGGTCGAAGTGGTCCAGCGGCTCCTGGCCGGACAGGAACGGCGCCTGCTGGCGGTGCACGAGCGAGAGCACCGCCTTGAGGAACGCCGCGATGCCCTCCGCGCACAGCGGGTGGCCGATGCTGGGCTTGACGGAGCCCAGCGTCAGCGGCCGGTCGGAGCCGGCGCGGTAGACGTCCTGGATCGCCTTGAGCTCCAGCAGGTCGGTCACCTGCGAGCCGGAGCCGTTGGTCTCCACGTGCCCGATGTCCTCGCCGTGCAGGCCGCTGCGTTCCAGGGCGGTGCGCAGCACGTCCTTCTGGGCCTCGAAGCTGGGTGCCGTCGGGCCCGCCGTCCGGCCGCTGTTGTTCACCGCGATGCCCTTGAGGACGGCGTACACCCGGTCGCCGTCGGCCACCGCCCGGTCCAGCGGCTTGAGCAGCACCAGGCCGCAGCCGTCGCCCAGGACCGCGCCGGCGGCGCGGCGGTCGAAGACGTGGAAGGCGGGTTCGGGGCTGAGGATGCCGCGGTGGCGCATGCCGTCGTGGGCCTCGCCGGTGGTGAGCAGGCTCACCGCGCCGACCACCGCGGACTCCACCTCCCCGTCGCGCAGGGCCTGGACTGCCATGTTCATCGCGGTCAGGGCGGAGGAGCAGGCGGTGTCGACGACGAGGCTGGGGCCGCGCAGGTCCAGGAACTGGGAGACGTTGGCCGCCAGGTAGTTCTGGCCCACCGCGCGGATGGAGTGCCGGGTCTCGTCCTCGGCCCGCAGTCGGCCGCGGGCTCCGACGTAGACGCCGGTGCGGCTGCCCTTGACCTCCTCGCGGGTGTAGCCGGCGTGGGCGAGCAGGGCCACGCTCTCCTCCAGCAGCACCAGCGCCTGCGGGTCCATCGCGGCCGCCTCCTCGGGCGGGATGCCGAAGAACGCCGCGTCGAAGGAGGTGACGTCGGGCAGCAGCGCCGCGAAGTCGCCGGGGCGGGCGCCCCAACGCTCCGGCGGCACCTGGCCGATGGCGGACCGTCCCTCGGTCAGCAGGCGCCAGTAGCCGTCCAGGTCGTCACCGCCGGGGAAGCGGCCCGCCAGGCCGACCACCGCGATGTCGGTGCGCTGCGGCCGGGCGGGGTGCTGCCGGGCCTCGGACCGGGACGGGGCCCGGCGGGCGCGGCGGGCC
>LIQL01000773.1 GCA_001418405.1 Streptomyces diastatochromogenes
TCGTGCGAGGCGGCCGCCTCGGCCTGGATCTTCATCCGCTCGGCCTCGGCCGTGGCCAGCAGCTTGATGCGCTCGGCCTCCGCCTCGGCGGGCTTGACGACCTCGGCGACCAGTTCCTGCTGACGCAGCCGGGCGCGGCGTTCGGCCAGCTCGGTCTGGGCGGCCAACACCTCCTGCTGGGCGTGCGCCTGGGCGAGCGGGCCGGCCTGCGCGGCGCGGGCCTGCGCGCGGTCCACCTCGGCGGAGTACTCGGCCTGGACCACCGCGGTCTGCCGGTTGTACTCGGCCTGGTTGCGCACCGCCTCCTGCTGGGCCTCGACCGCCGCCTGGGTGGCCTGCGCCTGGGCGATCTGGGCCTGGCGCTGGATGGCCGCCTTGTGCGGGGCGGACATCGCCTCGATGTAGCCGGTGTCGCCGTCGTCGATCGACTGGATCTGCAACGAGTCGACGATCAGGCCGATCTTGGCCATCTCGGTCTTGGACGTCTCCAGGACCTCGGTGGCCAGCTTCTGCCGTTCGGTGACGATCTCCTCGACCGTCATCGAGCCGATGATGGAACGCAGGTGACCGGCGAAGATCCGGCCGGTCAGGATCGCCATCTGGTCCTGGTCGGACAGGAAGCGCTGGCCGGCGTTGACGATGCTCTCGGTGTCGTTGCCGACCTTGAACGCGATCACGGCGCGCACCGTGAGGGCGATGCCCTGCCGGGTCACGCACTTCTCGGCGACCTCGGACTCACACATCGCCAGGGTCAGGAAGCGGACCTTGCGGAACACCGGCAGCACGAACTTGCCGTGGCCGGTCACCACCCGGAAGGGCGCACCGCCCTGTCCCCGCCTGCCACCGGAGATCAGCATGGCTTGATCGGGGGAAGGAACGCGGTAACCGAACATCACTCGTCTCCTCAACCAGCGTCGCCGGTCGACCCGGCCGACGCGTCCAACGGATCAGACCACTCCATGACGTCGACCTGGCGACTGCCTCGGGAGTCGATCACGAGCACGGTCGCCCCTTTGGGCAGGGGCTCGGCGGACCACGCGAGGAAGGCTTCCGAGCCACCCCGGATCCGCACCAGAACCTCACCGGGGCCGGCAGTGCCGCGGGTGCCGATCAGCAGCACTCCGGTACAGCCGATCACCGCATCATCCTGGGCCATCGACCGCTGCCCTCCCCCGTTTCGTTCTTGGAATCCGACGATAGCGCTCCGGCCCGCGCCGGCCTATGGCGGGAGGGCGGCGAGTTGGTGCGCCGTTGAGGGGACGTGCCGGGGCCGAGCGGCGGAGCGCCGTCGGACCGGGGGCGGGGGACGGCAGCAGCGGGGCGCGGACGGCCCGGGCCCAGGCGCGCTCATGGCCTGGGGCGACCCCGTGGTGCGCGCCGGGGGCGGACCCGCCCGGGGTCAAGCCGTTCGCGTGCCTGCCGGCCGACGACCGGACGCGGGAGCGGCTGCCGGGGTTGTCGGGGCGTTGACCGGGGCCGCCCCGTCCGCCGGGCGGTCGGCCGGCGCGACGGCCACGGCCTTGAAGAACGTGTAGTGGAAGGTGCCGCCGGGTTCCGCGGTGCGGCGCAGGTCGGCGATGCCGCGGTCCCAGTCGGCGGGCCCGGTCAGCCCGGCGGCGAGGGCGTCGGCCCGTACGGACTCGACCATGGCGATGAAGGTGCGGCGGGTGAAGCCCTGGACGAGGTCGGGCCGGCTCGCGTCGGCGTACACGGTGCGGGGCCGCACGCTGACCTCCGTGTAGCCGGCGGCGGCGAGCAGGGGCTGCAACTGCCGGCCCACCAGGGCGTTTCCGCCGGCCGCCGCCTGGAGCCGGACCTGGTGGCCGATCACCCGGCGGGCGGCCGGGCTGTCCGGGTGGAAGACGGCCGAGCCGTGGTCGCCCTCGATGGTGGTGATCGTCCCGCCCGGCCGGAGGACGCGGCGCAGGGCGGTCAGGGCGCGGACGGGGTCGGGGAGGTGCTCCAGGACGAAGCAGAGGAACACGTGGTCGAAGGAGCCGTCCGGGAAGGGGAGGTCGTGCAGGTCGGCGTGGTGCCAGCGCACCCGGTCCAGGGCGTGCGGGGCGTGTGCCGCCAGGTGGGCGCGGGCCTGGGCGAGGGACGACGCGGACCGGTCCAGGGCGGTGATCAGGGCGCCCGGACTGCCGTGCACCAGGTGGACGGTCTGCGCGCCGACGCCGCAGCCGACCTCCAGGACCCGGCTCCCGGCCGGGTAGGCGGTGCCGGCGTGCAGCAGCCGGGCGAGGGTGTCGGCCTGGTCGCCGAGGCGGCGGGCCTCGTCGGCGGAGTAGCCGTGCACGTAGGCGGGGGAGCCATGGGCGGCGGCAGCGCATGCGGTTGCGGTTGCGGTTGCGGGGGAGGGGAGTCGGGCGGAGGGCGG
>LIQL01000774.1 GCA_001418405.1 Streptomyces diastatochromogenes
GGGGTGGGTTGGTCGGGTGCGGTGGCACGCGTGAGGCCCCGCCACCCGGGGGTGGCGGGGCATCGTGGCGCGTGGGGCGTCAGGTGTTGCTGGGGGGCTGGGCCGTGGCGGCCTTCTCGTCGTAGATGTCGGGTTCGAGGTAGATGACGCGGGCGATCGGGACGGCTTCGCGGATGCGGGCCTCGGCGGCGTCGATGGCTCGGGCGACCTCGGCGGCGGTGTCGTCGTGCTGGACGGCGATCTTGGCGGCGACGAGGAGTTCCTCGGGGCCGAGGTGGAGGGTGCGCATGTGGATGACGCGGGTGACGACGTCGCCGTCGACGAGGGCGGCGCGGATCTTGGCGACCTGGTCGGGGCCGGCCGCCTCGCCGAGCAGCAGGGACTTGGTCTCGGCGGCGAGGACCAGTGCGATCAGCACGAGCAGCGTGCCGATGCACATGGTGCCGATGCCGTCCCAGACGCTGTTGTCGGTGGCGAGGGTGAGGCCGACGCCGCAGAGGGCGAGGACGAGGCCGATCAGTGCGCCGAAGTCCTCCAGCAGGACGACGGGGAGTTCGGGGGCCTTGGCGCGGCGGATGAACTGGGCCCAGCTCTGCTGGCCGCGCAGTTCGTTGGACTCCTTGATCGCGGTGCGGAAGGAGAAGCCCTCGGCGATGACGGCGAAGAGCAGGACGCCGACCGGCCAGTACCAGTTGTCCAGGGGGTGCGGGTGCTGGATCTTCTCGTAGCCCTCGTAGAGCGCGAAGACGCCGCCGATGGTGAACAGGACGATGGAGACGAGGAAGCCGTAGATGTAGCGCTCGCGACCGTAGCCGAAGGGGTGTTCGGCGGTGGCGGCGCGCTTGGCCCGCTTCCCGCCGAGCAGCAGCAGGCCCTGGTTGCCGGAGTCCGCGAGGGAGTGGACGCCTTCGGCCAGCATCGAGGACGAGCCGCTGAAGGCGAAGGCGACGAACTTGGCCACGGCGATCGCCAGGTTGGCGCCCAGCGCCGCCACGATCGCCTTGGTACCGCCGGATGCGCTCATGAGTGCGCCATGTCCCTTCCGTAGACCGGGCTTTACCGCCCCTTTAATGCAGTGCGGCGGTCATTGTTGCAGCCCGGTCTGCGGGCGGTGCGGGGAGGCCGGATGCCGGACGGGCGTCAGGCGACGACGGTGGCGCGGAAGACGGTGCCGTCGCCGGCGAGGGTGAGGCGTTCGCCGGCGGGTGCGAAGACGGCGGTGCCGGGGGTGAGGGTGAGGTCGCGGGTGGTGCCGCGGTCGCTGGTCAGGCGGACGGCGCCGGCGGTGCACAGGAGGATCTGCGGGGTGCGGGCGGCGAGCGGGCGGGGGGTGGCGCCGGGGGCCAGGACGAAGCGGGAGAGGCGGAACTCGTCGATGGGGGTGTCGTAGACCTCTTCGCCGTCGACGTCCTCGGGGCGCAGTACGCCGGCGTCGCGGGGGGTGAAGCGGACCACGCGCAGGAGTTCGGGGACGTCGACGTGCTTGGGGGTGAGGCCGCAGCGGAGCACGTTGTCGGAGTTGGCCATGAGTTCGACGCCGAGGCCGCTGAGGTAGGCGTGCGGGATGCCGGCGCCGAGGAAGAGTGCTTCGCCGGGTTGGAGCCGGACGTGGTTGAGGAGTGCGGCGGCGAGGACGCCGCGGTCGCCCGGATAGTGGTGGGCGATGGCGGCGAGGGCCGCGTAGGCGTCGGCGTGCGGGCCGCCCTTGAGGGCGAGTTGGGCGGCGGCGGTGGCGGTGCGTTCGACGGTTTCGGCGAGGGCCTGGGGTTCGGCGCCGAGGACGGCGGTGAGCACCTCGCGCAGGGCGGATTCCTCGGGGCTGGCGCGCAGGACGTCGACGTACGGCTTGAGGTCGTCGACGTCGAGGCCGGCCAGGAGGTCGGCGGCCTGGTCGGGGTGGCGGAAGCCGCAGAGGCCGTCGAAGGGGGTGAGGGCGCAGAGGAGTTCGGGCTTGTGGTTGGCGTCCTTGTAGTTGCGGTGCGGGGCGTCGAGGGGGATGCCGCGGGCCTCCTCGTCGGCGAAGCCGGCGGCGGCCTGGGTGCGGTCGGGGTGGACCTGGAGGGAGAGCGGGGCGCCGGCCGCGAGGATCTTGAAGAGGAAGGGCAGTCGGGGGCCGAAGGCGCGGACGGCGGCGGCGCCCAGTTCGCCCTCGGGGTCGGCGGCTATCACGTCGGCGAGGGAGACCGGGCCGGCGCCGCGGTCGAGGCGGGATGGGGCGCCGGGGTGGGCGCCGAGCCACATCTCGGCCTG
>LIQL01000775.1 GCA_001418405.1 Streptomyces diastatochromogenes
GCCGGCCGGCCGGCCGCAGGTGAGGCGAAACGTGTGGTTCAGGCGGGAAGGAGGCGGTAGACGGTGAGGGCCTCGTTCTTCTTCTCCAGGGCCAACTCGCCGTTCACCGTGGTCACTTCGCCGTCGAAGGCGAGCGGGACGTCGTCCGGGAGGCTGCCGATCCGCAGTCGGGGGAGGCGGGCCTCGCCCAGGACCGGGGAACTGCGCGGGGTGCCGAGGAGGGCGGCGGCGAGGAGCCGGGTGCGGGCCAGTCGGCCGCCGTGCACCACCCGGACGTCGAGCACACCGTCGGCGAGGTCGTGACGGCGGACCGGTGCGGTGCCCAGGCCGCGGTACTGGCAGTTGCCGACGAACAGCAGCCAGACCGAGCGTCGTTCGCCGTTGATCTCCACGTCCAGCGGTGCGGCGGTGCGCAGCACCTCCCACGCGGCGAGGACGCCGGCGGGCCAGGCGCCGATGCGGTGCGCCCACCGCTCCCGGATCCGTACCAGTTCCGGATACGCGCCGATGGAGAAGGTGTTGAGGAAGTGTTGGCCCTCCTGGTGCGGTCCGGCCCGGAAGCGCGCCACGTCCACCGCGACGGCCTCGCCGGTCTCCACGGCGCGTGCCGCCTCCGCGTAGGTCTCGATGCCGAGGTCGTAGGCGAAGTGGTTGAGGGTGCCGCCGGGCAGGACGGCGAGTGGCAGGCCGTGCCGCACCGCGACCGTGGCCGCCGCGTTGACGGTGCCGTCGCCGCCCAGCACCCCGAGGGCGCCGCCGCGCGCCTTGGCCTGTTCGGCGGCCTCCTCCAGGGCCTTGTCCAGCGGCGGCCCGTCCGGATCGCCGCAGACCACGACCTCGGCGTGCGGGAGGACCCCGAGGACCTCCGAGGCCCGGTCGGGGCGCGGGCCGGAACGTTGGCCGGAGCCCGCGTTCGCGACCACGAACAGTCCGCGCCCACCGGGCAGCGCGGGCGCCTCGGCGCGCGGTCGGGCGGGCGGGGCCAGTTGGGCGCGGGTCGGCGCGAAGCCGCGGACCGCGAAGGCCGCGCCCACGCCGAGCGCGGCCCCCGCCACCACGTCGCCCGGATAGTGCACGCCCGTGTAGACGCGGGAGAAGGCGACGGAGGCGGCGACCGGGGCGAGGGCCAGACCCCACCACTTGTTCTCGAAGGCGACGCCGGTGACGAAGGCGGCCGCCGAGGCCGCGTGCCCGGACGGGAACGAGGAGGTGAAGGGCTGGCGTTGGAGCCGCCGCATCGCCGGGACGACGTCCAGCAGCGGTCTGGCGCGGCGCACGGAGCGCTTGCCGAGGGTGTTCACCGTCGCGGAGGCCACGGCCAACGAGGCGATGCCGCGCACGGCGGCCCGTCGTGCGGGCCGCCCGCCGAGCGCTGCCGCTCCGGCCGCCACGCCGAACCACAGGAGTCCGTGGTTGGCGCTGCGGGTCAGTTTGGGCAGGACGCGCTGGGCGCCCGGCCACTCGCGGGTGGCGATCCGGTCGAAGGCCCACCGGTCGAGGTGGGTGAGGAGCGTTGGCGTTCGCATGGGTCACCCGTACCCCGGGAGGGGCGGGTCAGGCCGGGAAGCCGGTGCGAGGGAGGGG
>LIQL01000776.1 GCA_001418405.1 Streptomyces diastatochromogenes
CGCGACGCCGGTGCCCCGGCCGACACCACCCGCTACACCTACACCCCCGCCGGCAAGCTCGCCCAGGTCACCGACCCGGCCGGCAACAACTGGAGCTACGCCTACGACCAGCGCGGCAACCAGATCCAGGCCGACGACCCCGACAAGGGCGTCCTGAAGAACACCTACGACGACCGCAGCCAACTGACCACCACCGAGGACGCCAACGGCGCCGCCCTGGCCTCCGTCTACGACGGCCTCGGCCGCAAGATCGAACTCCACGACAAGACCGCCGACGGCACCCTCCGCGCCAAGTGGGTCTACGACACCGTCGCCAAGTCCAAGGGCCAACTCGCCGAGTCCACCCGCTACGTCGACGGCAAGCCCTACACCACCAAGACCACCCAGTACGACACCCTCTACCGGCCGCAGCGCGTCTCCGTGGTCATCCCCGACTCAGAGGGCAAGCTCGCCGGCACCTACGAGGCCACCACGGCCTACTACACGAACGGCCTGCCCAAGGCCCGAAGCATGTCCCAGGTGAGCACCCTCCTCGGCAAGGGCTGGAACTACTCCTACGCCAACGACACTCTGCGACTGACGTCCGTCTTCGGCGACGGCATCCGTTCCGACGCCACCTACAACCTCGTCGGGCAGCCCCTCACCTACCGGATCGGCACCAGCACCGGCAAACCCACCCAGGTCACCAACACCTACGAGTGGGGCACCCGGCGCCTGTCCAACTCCCGCGTCGACCGCCAGGACGTCAACGGCGTCGACAAGTCCGCCACCTACACCTACGACCCCGCCGGCAACATCACGTCCCTCTCGGACGTCTCCCGCTCCGGCACCGACACCCAGTGCTTCGCCTATGACCACCTGCGTCGTCTCACCGAAGCCTGGACCCAGTCCGACAAGACCTGCGCCACCGCTCCCGCCGGCAACCTCATCGCCGGCCCCGCCCCGTACTGGCAGTCCTACCGCTACGACCTCGCCGGCAACCGCACCGCCCGCACCGAGCACGACCCCACCGGCGACGCCGC
>LIQL01000777.1 GCA_001418405.1 Streptomyces diastatochromogenes
CGGGGCGACCAGCGGGCCGGTCCACAGTTCGGAGTGGCAGGTCAGCGCGGCGAAGGCCATGCCGATCAGGAGGGCCGCCATGCCCGGGGCGTGGTAACCGTTGCGGTACCAGTACCGGCCGGCCGGGCCGGTGTGCAGCGACCCGGTGTCGTAGCGGCAGCGGCGCATCAGCATGTCGGCCAGGAAGACCCCGCCCCAGGGGGCGAAGACGATGATCAGCAGGGAGAGGAAGGAGAGCAGCGACTCGGTGAAGTCGGTGAAGAACAGGGCGCCCAGCGCGCCGAGCGCGGTGACGGCGGCGCTGATCAGGATCGCCTTGGAGCGGCTCCAGGGGATGCCGAGGACCTGGAGGTTCAGGCTGGACGAGTAGAGCGTGATGATCGAGTTGGTGACCGAACCGAGCAGCACCAGGGCCAGGAAGGCGGCCTGGAACCACCCCGGGAGCAGCTTCTCCGTGCCGGCCACCGCGTCGGTCATCTCGGTGCGGGTCGCCGCCGCCGCGCCGATCACCCCGAGCGCCACCGAGGAGACGAAGCCACCGAGGGCGCCGTACCAGGTCAGCGAGCGCAGCGAGGTGGACTGCGGCAGGTAGCGCGTGTAGTCGGCGGGCATCGGCACGTACGAGATGGGGCCGGCCAGCATCACCACGAACGCCAGGCTCCAGCCCGCGGCGCCGGCCGGGCCGCCGGGGGCGTCGACGTGCGCCCCGGGCAGCACCAGGACCAGCAGCGCGGCGAAGCCGACGGCCAGTACGTAGGCCATCCAGCGCTCGGCGAACTGGACGGTGGCGTGCCCCCACATCGCCACCACGAAGGTCAGGGCGAGGGTGATCAGCAGCGCGAGGGCGCGGGCGGCGGCGCCGCCCTGCCAGCCCAGGTCGGCGAAGAAGGCTTCCAGGGCGAGCGTGCCGACGACCGTGTTGACGATGGTGTAGCCGATGCTCACCACCCAATTGAGCAGGCCGGCGGGCCAGTTGCCGCGGACGCCGAAGGCGGCGCGGGAGATCACCAGGGTGGCGGTGCCGGTGCGGATGCCGCTCAGGCCGGCGGCGCTGATCACGAAGAACGCCAGTCCGCCGAGCACGATCACGCCGGTGGCCTGCCAGAAGGAGAGGCCGAAGGAGACCGCGAGCGCACCGTTGATCACGTAGGTGAAGGTGAGGTTGGAGCCGAACCAGAGCCAGAAGACGTCGCGGGCGCTGCCGTGCCGCTCATCGTCGGGGATCGGGTCGATGCCGTGGGTCTCGACCTTGAAGACCTCGTCACTCTCCCGTTGGGCACCGGCCGTACGGCGCTGACCTGCGGTTCCGTCGGGATCGACGGTGCCGATGCCCCCGGTGTCCGGCTGCTGCTGTGCCATCGCGCCTGCCCTTCCGTACCCACACAGATCTTGAATGCCGTTCTAAGTTCTAGAACGGCATTCAAGATGTGCGACCACTCCCCCGGTCGTCAAGACCTCTGCACGAATTCGCCGATAGGGTCGGCCTCAGAGG
This sequence comes from Streptomyces diastatochromogenes, assembly GCA_001418405.1. Taxonomy (GTDB): domain Bacteria; phylum Actinomycetota; class Actinomycetes; order Streptomycetales; family Streptomycetaceae; genus Streptomyces; species Streptomyces albulus_C. The sequence goes on from LIQL01000777.1 coordinate 1,493, forward strand.
GCAACACGAGCGAAGGGCACCACGGGTGGGACGGGCGGCACGACGGCGCGACGGGCACATCGCCCAGGAGCGCATGCTGGAGGAGGCGATGGCGGCCATCGCCGAGGACGGACTGGCCGCGCTCACCATGTCGGCCCTCGCCGAGCGGCTGGGCACCAGCGGCGGCCATATCCTCTACTACTTCGGCAGCAAGGACCTGCTGCTGCTGGAGGCACTCCGGTGGAGCGAGGCCGCGCTCGCCGAGGAGCGCGCGGCGTTGCTGGCACGGCGGCTGACCGCGGAGCGCAAGCTCGACCTCTTCCTGGAGCTCTACCTGCCGCGCGGACCGCGCGACGCCCGCTGGATGCTGTGGATCGAACTGTGGGCCCGCACCCCCTCCAACGACGAGCTGCACCGCGCGCAGGAAGAGATGGACCAGGGGTGGCAGGACGATCTGGCCTCGCTGCTCTCCAGGGGGGTGGCGCGCGGCCGCTTCGCCCCGATGGACACCACCGCGCGGGCCGGTGAACTCCTGGCGCTGCTCGACGGGTTGAGCACCCGGGTCGTCCTCGGACAGCGCGGCACGGACCACGACCGCGCGCTGACCGTGGCCCGTTCGGCGGCCCGCCGCCTGATCGGCCGGCCCGAGTGACCCGGCGGGCCGCACGGCCCACCCGGAGGCACCACCGACGGCACCCCCAGCCGGCCGGCACCCCGGGATTCCCCGGCCGGCTGGGGGTGCCGTC
>LIQL01000778.1 GCA_001418405.1 Streptomyces diastatochromogenes
CGCGGCGGGCGCGGAGTTCGGGCACGGCCAGTCGCCAGGCGAAGAGGGCCTGCACGGGGCCGGCGGCGAGGGTGAGCAGCAGGGCGAGCACGCAGACCGGCACCGCCCAGTCCAGGTGCGCGGGGCCGCCGGTCTTCCAGATGGCGTAGAGCAGGATCGGGAGGATCTGGAGGGTGAGCCACGGCTGGATCTCGCGCCAGCCCAGAAGGACCAGCAGACCGAATTTCTGACGTACCGTCAGTGCGGGTGAACGCAGGCCGTGCCAGAGGTGTTTGAGGGAGACCTGGAGCCAGCCCTGGGCCCAGCGGGAGCGCTGGTTCCACAGCGCGGCGAGGGTGGTGGGGGCCAGCTCACGGGAGATCAGGGTGCGGTCGACGGCGATCCGGGCGCCCCTGGTCAGGGAGCGCATGGTGGAGTCGATGTCCTCGGTGAGCATGGAGCCGTGCATCCGGGTGCGGGCGAGCAGGTCGGTGCGCCAGAAGCCGTTGGAGCCGCCGAAGACGCCGAAGCCGTGCAGGCGGGTGCGGCCGGGGTGGCTGACGGCGTAGATCGCCTCGAACTCGACGGCGACGAGCCGGGCGACGCGGGAACTGTCACCGTTGCGGACCACGCAGTGGCCCTGGACCACGTCGTAGCCGTTGGAGAGCCAGTGCCAGGCGTCGCGGAAGGCGTGCTGCGCGGGGTGGTGGTCGGCGTCGAAGATGCCGACGAACTCGCCGCGGACCCGGGTGACGGCCGCGTTGACGTTCTGCGCCTTGGAGGTGGAGCCGGCGACCGGCAGCAGGACCAGTCGGGAGTCGCGGGCGGCGATCGCGCGGAGGGTGTCCTCGACGGGCAGCGGGTGCGGGGTGTTGTAGGCGAGGACGATCTCCAGCGCGCCGGGGTAGTCCTGGCGCAGGAACGACTCGACGGTGTCGACGATGGTGGCGGCCTCGTTGGGGAGGTACGCGGCGATCACGGCGCTGGCCGGCGGGTAGGGGGCGCCGGGGCTGGCCGGCCGGGGTGGCGCGTCCAGCGCGTAGAGGCACTCCAGGACGATCAGCAGCGCGGAGAGCACCAGTCCGGCGACCACCGCCCAGTACATGCCGGAGCCGAGGTCCCAACCGGCCAGGTACGCCTGCCGGTAGAGGGCGAACGGCACGCCGATGCCCAGGAGCAGGGCGAGCACCGGGGAGAGGGCGGAGAGCGCCGGGCGGATCAGGGCCCGCACGGGGGGACGCCGGTGGCGGTGCGGGGCCTCGCGCATCCAGGGGGCGTAGCGGACGGGGCGCAGGTCGCGATGGCGCAGCGCCTCGCGGGCCGCGTCGCGGGCCTGGTCGACGGCGTCGGCGGCGTCGGTGCACCCGGTGAGCGGGAGCCAGCCGACGGCCGGGGTGAGGCGGACGTTCTCGTCGGCGACGACGAAGCGGGTGCCGGCGGCCGCGGTCGCGAAGTCCGTCAGGCCGCGCAGCGCGCTCTCCTCGTCGATGCCGGGCAGCAGCATCAGCAGGTGGCCGTCGTCGTCGCGGCCGAGCCGGTCGCAGACGCCGCCGAGCTGTTCGGCGACGCCGGCCAGCCGTTCGGCGATCTCGCGGCGGACCCGGGGGCCCAACCGCTCCTCCAGGGCGGCGAGTTCGGCGACGCCGATGACGGCGAGGACCCCGCCGTGCCGGGCGGCTTCGGGGCGGTTGAGTTCGCGTTCCGCCTCGTCGAGGAAGTGCGGGCGGGAGTAGAGGCCGGTGCGCGGGTCGCGCAGCAGCTGCTCGACGGGGACCGGCACGCGGCGGAGCTTGGCCTCGATGCGGGCGGAGAGTTCGTCCGGATCGGAGGCCTCGGGTATGCAGTCGTCGGCGCCCTGGCGGAGCAACTGGGCGACGCCGGCGGGGCCGGAGGTGTCGGTGACGACCAGGAGCGGCAGCGCCCGGCCGGCGGGGACGGTGCGGACCTCGCGGATGACGGCGGCTCCGGTGTGCCGGGTACCGGGTTCGTCGAGGGCGACGACGGCGTCCGGGGGTGCCTGGCGGACGCGGGGGCCGGCCTCGCCGGGCGGGGCGTGGCTGACGTCGTGGCCGGTGGTGCGCAGGGTGTGGGTGAGGCGTTCCAGGCGTGGGCCGGGGGTACCGACGACGAGGACGTGGCCGGCGGGGTGGGTGCCGGGGGTGGACTGGTCCGTTCCGCCGAGCAGGGCCGTGGGTGAGCCCTGGGAGGGTGCGTGGTGCGAAGTGAGCACCTGCGGTTGTCCTTTCTGGCTACGGGGCACGCGGAGGCCGGCGGCGGCGCCGCGGGGACCGGTGGTCGACGGTCCTTCGGGGCCGGTGGCCGCGCGCGGGCAGGGCGGAGCAACCGCCCTGCTGCGGCGGCGTGTGGGGATGCCGGCGCGCCGGCTCGTGGGGTGCCGGCGGCTCCGTGGTGCGCGCGATGCGTGGACGGTGACGTTCAGGAGGGCGTCAGGCGGCGGTCACCTGGTGAGCGCCGGACGCACGCATGCTGATTGTCAGAGGCATGACAGCGAGAAGGGCGGGCGCGCCGGGGTGCGTCTTCTCTCGACGGAACGGACGGCGGCGCGGTGGTGCGCGACCTCGACGGTCGCGACCGGCACAACGGACTGCATGCACCGAACCGCACGGGGGCGGTCGAGCGTGTATCGCATAGGAAGGGTCCCATCCTGATCGGATCGTGGGGGGAGGACCGGATGTCAGGTGTACACCGAGCGGCCCTGCCGAGCAAGGCCCATCGGCACTCGCCAGCCTCGACGATCACTGTGACACCGCACCTTCATCCACGTAACACCTGCATTACGTCCGGTCGTCGTGGCGCTCCCCACAACCGCTACCGCCCGGTAGATGCCGGTGCACCGGCTATACCCGGTACGCCAGTTCTGAACTGGAGGTTCGTACCTCTGGCCGATCTGTTAATCTTCCCGCCCCTGGACGTTCCTCCATGTCTGTCCCTTCCCTCCCCTCCCCCCAGCACCCCCTGAAGGCCGGGTGCAGCGAGGTGTCGCGTACGTGAACAGCGTTCCGTTCTCTCCCGCTCAGGCCCGATCCGCGCGGGCCCGGGTGGGCCTGACCACGACTCAGGTCGCCCAATCCATGACGGCGTGCGGCGCACCGGTGCGCCCCGAGGTGATCGAGGCGTGGGAGTAC
>LIQL01000779.1 GCA_001418405.1 Streptomyces diastatochromogenes
CGGCGCCGCGCGGCGCCGGGAGCGGATTCCGCGACCGCGGGCGGTCGCCGGGGACTGTCAGTGGCGGCTGGCAGACTGAAGCACGTGACCACGACCGAGACCGCCGGCCAGGCCGGCGCGCACCACGAACCCCACCAGACCGACGCCCCGCGGCCGGACCGCCCCGAGGAGGGCGCACCGGAGTACGTGCTGCCGCTCGTGGTGCGCCTGGAGCGGGACGCCCCGCCCGGGCGGACGGACGCGCTGGAGGCCGCCGCGCGGGCGGTGCTGGTGCTGCTCGCGGACGAGCGGGCCCTCGGGACGGGCGAGTGGGCCCAGGTGGTGCACGACTGGCAGGACTCCCGGATACGCAAGGTGGTGCGGCGGGCGCGCGGTGCGGAGTGGCGGCGGGCCGCGGCCCTGCCCGGCATCACGGTCAGCGGCCGGGAGGCCGAGGTGCGGGTCTTCCCGCCGGTGCCGCTGGACGGCTGGCCGAAGGACCTGGCGCGGCTCCAGGTCTCCGGGACCGAGCTGGCCGATCCGCAGGCCCCCGGGGAGCCGGCGGCCGGCGCCCCGGTGCTGTGGCTCAATCCGGCGCTTCAGATGTCGGCGGGCAAGGCGATGGCGCAGGCCGGGCACGGTGCGCAACTGGCGTGGTGGGCGCTGTCCGCGGCGGACCGGGAGGCGTGGCGCGCGGCGGGGTTCCCGCTGGCCGTGCGGACCGCGGCACCCGCCGCGTGGGCGGGGCTCACCGACAGCGGGCTGCCCGTGGTGCGGGACGCCGGCTTCACGGAGATCGCGCCGGGCTCGTGCACGGTGGTCGCCGACCACCCGGCGCTGCGCGGTACGGCGCTGCCGGCACACCGCTGAGCGGGTCGGGGCGGGGTGCCGCTCCCCCGCCGGCGGTCGGGTGCCGGTCGGGACATACCGTGTGCCCATGCTGACCTCGCTCATCGGCTTCACCGTGGTCGCCACGCTGCTGACCGTCTCCCCCGGCCCCGACTTCGCGGTGGTCCTGCGGACCGCGCTCGGCTCGGGTCGCCGGGCCGCGCTGTGCGCCGCGTTCGGCATCGCCGCCGGCTGCTTCGTGTGGGGGGTGGCCGGGGCGGTGGGGTTGACCGCGATGCTCGCCGCCTCGAAGGCGGCGTACGACGCGCTGCGGATCGCCGGTGCGCTGTATCTGGTGTGGCTCGGGGTGCAGGCGTTGCGCAGTGCCCGGGCCCGGCGCGGCACGGACGGGACCGTGCCGGCACCGGACGCGGCAGCGGCGGACGCACCGGGGGACGGCGGGGCGCCCGCGGTCCCGGGCGGCTCGTGGCGGGCGTTCCGCGGCGGCCTGCTGACGAACGTCCTCAACCCCAAGGTGGGCGTGGTCTACCTGTCCCTGCTGCCGCAGTTCATCCCGCACGGCGCGCCGGTGGTCGCCACCACGATGCTGCTGGTGACCGTGCACGCGGTGCTGGGCGTGCTGTGGCTGGGCGGGGTGACCCTGGCGGTGCACCGGGCGCGGGCGGTGTTGCAGCGCCCACGGGTGCGACGGCGGCTGGACCAGGCCACCGGCGGGGTGTTGGTGGCGCTCGGCGCTGCGGTCGGGTTCGAGGTCGCCAGCTGAGCGGCGCCCGCCCGGGACCGGCTGGCTGACTTGCTTGCTGACTTGCCGGCCTGCCGGCTGACGAACGGGCCGGGACGGCCGGGACGGGTGCCGTCCCGGCACGTGCTGGGCCAAGCTCAAATCAACCTCTGAACCGCTCGGCCGTGCGGTTAGCCGGCCCGCGCGTGGTGAGGAATACCCCGACCAGGGGACGAGAAGGGGGAGCCGTGCGCTTGGGGACGGGAATCGGCTGGCGGCCGGAGATCGCCGCGGAGATCGCCGCGCTGCCCGGGGTGGACTGGGTGGAGGTGGTCGCCGAGAACGTCTGTCCCGGCCATCTCCCGGACGCCCTAAGGGAGTTGCGCGAACGCGGCACCACGGTGGTCCCGCACGGGGTGTCGCTCGGGCTCGGCGGCGCGGACCGGCCGGACGCCGATCGGTTGGCCGCCCTCGCCGAGCGGGCCACCGCGCTGGACGCCCCGTTGGTCACCGAGCACCTCGCGTTCGTCCGGGCCGGCGGCCCGCTGACCGCGTCGCCGGTGCTGGAGGCCGGGCACCTGCTGCCCGTGCCGCGCACCCGGGACGCCCTCGACGTGCTGTGCGAGAACGTCCGGATCGCCCAGGACGCGCTGCCGGTGCCGCTGGCCCTGGAGAACATCGCCGCGCTGTTCGCCTGGCCCGACGAGGAGCTGACCGAGGGGCAATTCCTGGCGGAGCTGGTCGAGCGCACCGGAGTGCGCCTGCTCATCGACGTCGCCAACCTCCACACCAACCACGTCAACCGCGGCGAGGACCCGGCCGCGGCCCTCGACGAACTGCCGGTCGAGGCGATCGCCTACGTCCACGTAGCGGGCGGCGTCGAGCGCGACGGGGTGTGGCACGACAGCCACGCCCACCCGGTGACCCAGCCGGTCCTGGACGTCCTCGCGGAGCTGTGCGCGCGCATCGATCCGCCCGGCGTGCTGCTGGAGCGGGACGACGACTTCCCCGAGGGCGGGGCGCTGGCCGCCGAACTCGACGCGATCCGCGCCGTGGTGGAGGGGGCCCGTCGTGTCCCGGCGGCCTGAGGAGACGACGGGGACGGCGGCCGAACGTCCGGCCGCGGACACCTCTGCGGCCCGCGAGCGGCTGGCCCTGGCGCAGGCCGCGCTGCTGTCGGCACTGGTGGCCGGGACGCCGGCGCCGGAGGGGTTCGACCGGGCGCGGCTGCGGGTGCAGGGCCGGGCGCTGGCCGCCAAGCGGGCGTCGGTGGTGGCCAAGGTCGCGCCCGAGCTGCCGGGGTTCCTCGGCGACGGCTACCGGGCGGCCTTCCTCGGCTACGCCCAGGACCGCCCGATGCACGGCGGCTACCGCCAGGACGCCCTGGACTTCGCCGCGTTCCTGCTCGCCCACGGCGCGCCCGAGGACCCGGTGGCGCGGCAGCGGCTGACCGACTGGTGGCGCGACCGGGCCGGGCCGCGCCCGCCGTCCGGGCACCCCGTGCCCCGGCTCGCGCGGGCCGCCGCCCGCCGGGTCCGGACCCTGCGGCGCGCCCTGCGGCGCGGGTGAGGCGACATCGTGTCCTTCACGCAAGGGGTGTACCTGGGGCTCGGCCTGTCGTCGGCGGCGCTGGTCTTCGGCGCGCTGCTGGTCCGGTTGCGGACGCCGAAGGCCCGGCTGGTCGACTCACCGACCCACGATGTCCGCGAGCTCGCGTTCCTGGCCGGTGGGCCGGCACGGGTGGCCGAGACCGTGCTGGCGGTGATGCACGACGACGGGCGGCTGGCGGTCGGCGGACCGGGCCTGGTGACGGTGCGGCGGGCCGCCGCGCACGACCCGGTCGAGGCGGCGGTGCTGGACGCGGTCGCCGCCACCCCGGGCGGGGCGCTGACCACCGTCCGGGAGCGGGTGATGCGCAGCCCGGCCGTGCAGGACGTCGGCGACCGGCTGGCGGCCCGGGGCTTGCTGCGGGCCCCGCGCGCCACCCGGGGCTGGCGGCGGTGGGCGGGCCTCCAGGTGAAGGCGTGCGGCGCGCTGTTCTGCGTCGCGATGCTGCTGTCCTTCCTCGGCGTCCGCGACGGCGGGGGTCCGTGGGCGCCGCCGGTGGTGCTCCGGATCGTTCCGGCGGTGGCCGTCGGGTTGGTGGTCGGCCAGGTGTGCCGGCGGTCGTTCGGTCGGCGGATCACCCGGGCGGGCAGGTCCGCGCTCGCCGCGGCCCGCCCCCGGGCGAAGACGCCTTCCGGGTTCCGGGACGCCGAGGCGGCCTGGCAGGTCGCGGGGTTGGCGGTGGCGCTGGGCGGTGCCGCGGTGCTCACCGACGAGGTGCTGCGGGACCACTTCGTGCAGGCGAAGGCGGCGGTGGCGGGGTCGTCGGGCGGCGCGTCGTCCGCGACCGGCGACTCCGGTGGTTCCGGCGGGGCCCCGGCGTGGTGCGGTGGGTCCTCGGACGGCGGCGGGGGCGGCTGCGGTGCGTCCTCGTGCGGCGGCGGGTCGTCGTGCGGTGGGAGTTCGGGTTGCGGGGGCGGCTCCGGATGCGGCGGCGGAGGG
>LIQL01000078.1 GCA_001418405.1 Streptomyces diastatochromogenes
TCCCTGGGGGGCGAAGGCTTCCCTACGGGGGGTGCGAACAGATCCCGTAGGGGGTGTGAGCGCCCCCTACGGGCCTCAACGGGGTGGCGGGGGGAGGTATTCCGAGCTCTTGGGCGGGCCCCGGACGTCCCCCTAGACGTACCGCTCCAGGATCGACGACTCCGCCAGGCGGGAGAGGCCCTCGCGGACCGAGCGGGCGCGGGTCTCGCCGACGCCCTCGACGGCCTGGAGGTCGTCGACGCTGGCGGCGAGGAGCTTCTGGAGCCCGCCGAAGTGGTCGACGAGGCGGTCGATGACCGCGCCGGGGAGGCGGGGGACCTTCGCCAGCAGGCGGAAACCGCGCGGCGAGACCGCCGAGTCCAGCGTCTCGGGCGCGCCGCTGTAGCCCAACGCGCGGGCCACGATGGGGAGTTCGAGCAGCTCCGGATGGCTGAGGGCGTCCAGGTCGGCCAGCGCCTCGGCGACCGTGCGGGAGCGCTTGGCGGTGGGCTCGGGGACGTAGTCCCGGGCGACCAGCTCGCGCTCCGGCTCCACGCCGGCGATCAGCTCTTCGAGCTGGAGGGTCAGCAGCCGGCCGTCGGTGCCCAACTCGACGACGTACTCGGCGATCTCGGTGGCGATGCGGCGGACCATCTCCAGGCGCTGGGCGACCGCGGAGACGTCGCGGACCGTGACCAGGTCCTCGATCTCCAGGGCGGACAGGGTGCCGGCGACCTCGTCCAGGCGGAGCTTGTAGCGCTCCAGGGTGGCCAGCGCCTGGTTGGCGCGGGAGAGGATCGCCGCGGACTCCTCCAGTACGCGCCGCTCGCCGTCCACGTAGAGCGCGATCAACCGCATCGACTGGCTGACCGAGACCACCGGGAAGTTGGTCTGGATGGAGACCCGCTGCGCGGTGCGGTGGCGGGTGCCGGTCTCCTCGGTGGGGATGGAGGCGTCCGGCACCAACTGCACGCCGGCCCGCAGGATCTTGGTGATGTCCTTGTCGAGCACCAGCGCGCCGTCGAGCTTGCACAGCTCGCGCAGCCGGGTCGCGGTGAACTCGACGTCCAGCACGAAGCCGCCCGTGCACATCGACTCGACGGACTTGTCGAAGCCGAGGACGATCAGGCCGCCGGTGTTGCCGCGGAGAATGCGCTCCAGGCCGTCCCGCAGGGCCGTGCCGGGCGCGACGGCGCTGAGCGAGGCGCGCATCAGGCTCTCGGTGCCGGAGGTCCCTCCGGACCTGCCGGGAGACGATGCCCGGTCGTTCGCTGCCACTGCACTCCTCCGTCGCATGGTCTGTCGGTCCGGGCCGTCCGGCCGGTGCCGCGGTGCGTACCACAGGAGGGTATCCGGGGAGTTACGCAGCCGGCGGTGGGACGGCGGTGACGGGCGAGACCGGGGCAAAGTCTACCGGCGCGCCTCTTCCTCCCGCGGGGCCTCCCGGCGGACCCGCTTGGGCAGCACGGAGAGCGCCTGGCCGACGTCGGCGACCTCCAGGACCCGCATCCCGTCGGGGATCTTGCCGGGGTCGGAGGGGACCAGGGCGTGCGTGAAGCCGAGCCGGGCGGCCTCCGACAGGCGGCGCTGGACGCCGGTGACCCGCCGGACCTCCCCGGCCAGGCCGACCTCGCCGATCGCGACGAGGTTCTTGGGCAGCGGGGTGTCGCTGGCGGCGCTGGCCAGCGCGAGGGCGACCGCGAGGTCGGCGGCCGGCTCGCTGAGCTTCACCCCGCCGACCGTGGCGCTGTAGATGTCGCGCTTGCCGAGGGCGCTGATCCGGCCGCGCTGCTCCAGGACGGCGAGCATCATCGACACCCGGGAGGTCTCCAGGCCGGAGGTGGTGCGCCGGGGGGAGGGGATCTGCGAGTCGACGGTCAGCGCCTGCACCTCGGCGACCAGCGGGCGGCGGCCCTCCAGGGTGACCGTCAGGCAGGTGCCGGGCACCGGCTCGGCGCGGCGGGTCAGGAACAGGCCGGAGGGGTCGGCGAGGCCGGTGATGCCCTCGTCGTGCAGCTCGAAGCAGCCGACCTCGTCGGTGGTGCCGTAGCGGTTCTTCACACCGCGGACCAGGCGGAGCCGGGCGTGCCGGTCGCCCTCGAAGTGCAGGACGACGTCGACCAGGTGCTCCAGCAGGCGGGGGCCGGCGATGGCGCCGTCCTTGGTGACGTGGCCGACCAGGAGGGTGGACATGCCGCGCTCCTTGGACGCCCGGATCAGGGCGCCGGCGACCTCCCGGACCTGGGCCATGCCGCCGGGGGCGCCGTCGATCTCGGGCGAGGCGACGGTCTGCACGGAGTCCAGGATCAGCAGCGAGGGCTTGACGCTGTCCAGATGGCCGAGGACGGCGGACAGGTCCGTCTCGGCGGCCAGGTAGAGGTCGTCGTCGAGCGCGCGGATGCGGTCGGCGCGCAGCCGGACCTGGCTGGCGGACTCCTCACCGGTCACGTAGAGCGTGCGGTGCTCGGCGGAGGCGGCCTTGGCGGCCACGTCCAACAGGAGGGTGGACTTGCCGACGCCGGGCTCGCCGGCCAGCAGCACCACCGCGCCGGGCACCAGCCCGCCGCCCAGCACGCGGTCCAGCTCCGGCACGCCGGTCGAGCGGGCGGTGGCCTGCTTGCCGTCGACCTGGCCGATGGGCAGCGCGGCGGTGGTGACCCGGCCGGGCGCGGTGGTGCGCACCGCGGGGGTGCCGCCGAACTCCTCGACCGTGCCCCACGCCTGGCACTCCGGGCACCGGCCGAGCCACTTCGCGGTGGTCCAGCCGCACTCGGTGCAGCGGTACGAGGGGCGCTCCTTGGCCGACGATTTGCGAGTTGCCATGACGCCACCGTAGCGGCGGGGTGTGACAGCGGGTGGTGCGCGGGCCCCCGGCGAGCGCGGGGAGACGGCCGCGGCGGCCGTTGCGCCGACCGGGTGGCGTGCGCCGTGCGCATGCGACGGGCATTTAGCAGATCCGTGTCCCCTTTTGAGGGAGATGGTCACCCGTAAGGGTTAAAAGTGCCCCTGCTGCACAGGTGTGGCTGCATCATCCGCCTACCGTCGCCGGGGTGATGAGCAGCAGGCCCGAGCACCCTACGCACACCACCGGCGCACTCCGGTCGCGCACCGCCGCGCCGCGCCGGCACCGGCCGCAGACCGAAGAGCGGCCCGGCCGCCCCGAGCACCAGGACCGCTACGAGCCCCATCTGGACGGGTTGTTCACCTACTGCCTGTCCGTGCTGTGCGAGCACGACGCGGCGGCCGTGGTCCTCGGCGAGACCCTCGCCCTCGCCGAGCGCCAGTACGGCCGCCGCCCCGGCGATCCCGCCCTCTTCCGCCCGTGGCTCTACGCCCTGGTCCGCTGGGCGTGCCTGCGCCGGCTCACCGAGCAGGCCGCCCCGGACGCCGTCGCCCCACCCGACCCCGCACGGACGCCGGCCCGGCAGCGCGAACTCGCCGCGCTGGCCTGGCCGGAGGCGGCCGGCACCACTCCCGAGCAGCGCGAGGTGCTGGAGCTGGCGGTGCGCCACCGGCTCGCACCGGAGGAGATCGCCGCGGTGACCGGCGCCGACCCGGCCGCCACCCGCACGCTGCTGGCCGCGGCGTCCTGCGAGGTGGAGCGGACCCGGGCGGCGCTGGCGGTGGTGGAGTTCGGGCGGTGCCCGGACGTCGCCCGGCTGGCCGGGGACGGTCAGATGCTGCTGGGCGCGGCGCTCCGCCGGGAGCTGGTGCGGCACGTCGACGACTGCGCGGAGTGCCGCCGGACCGCCGAGCGGGCCACCGCCGCCGGCCCCTGGCCGGGCACCGCACCGGCCGAACAGGGCGCGCTGGCGCTCGTCACCGCGGACCGGGCGGCGGTGTGCACGGCGCTGGCGGCGGCCCGGACGTCCCGGTCCGGGCGGGCCGTGGGGCTGCCGGGGACCGCTCCGACCGGCGCCGGGCGGAGCGGTGGAGCAAACGGTTCTCCACGCTATGACCGCAGGGGTTTCCCGGTCGCCCCCACCGACCGGTCCGCGCGCCGCCGACGCCGTCGCCACCGTGCGCTGACCACCACCGTCGTGGCCACGGTGCTGGCGGCGCCGGTGCTCGCCCTGTGGGCGGCGTACCGCAACGCCCCGGAGGCGGGCGAGACGGACGTGCTGCCGACGGTGGCGGCCCACGAGGCCCAGGGCTCGCTCACCGGCGACCGGCTCGACGGCCGCCCCTACGAGAACGCGGGCAACGCCCGGCCCACGTCCCCGCGTCCGGACCCCCCGGTCGGCGACGGCACGTCGGACGTCTCGGTCGCGGTGCAGAGCCCGGACGCCGGCCCGACGCCGCCCGACGGCCGGGAGCAGCACGGGCCGGGCCGGCTGACGGTCGACGCGCAGCCCGCCGAGGGCACCACCGTCATCACGATCCGCGCCTCCGGCGGCACCCCGGTGCGCTGGCGGGCGGCGACCGGCGCGCCCTGGCTCCAGATGAGCCACACCGCGGGCGAGCTGCAACCAGGCCAGAGCGCCCGGATCACCGTCTACGTCGACCACGACCGGGAACCCGAGGGCCACTGGCGCACCAAGGTCGCCATCGAGCCCGGCGGCACCGTCGTGAAACTGGAGGGGCACGGCGTGCCGGAGCCCGCCCCGGGGCCGGGCGTCCCCTCGTCCGGCGATCCCGGCCCGGAGCCCACCCGGCCGTCGCCGCGG
>LIQL01000780.1 GCA_001418405.1 Streptomyces diastatochromogenes
CCTCTCCGACCTGTGGGGCCCGCGCCGCGTGATGGCGACCGGCCTGGCCGTCTGGGCCGCCTTCCAACTCCTCTTCCTCACCGCCGCGCTCCCGCTGACCAACTACCCCCTGATGCTCCTCGGCTACGGCCTGCGCGGCCTGGGCTACCCGCTCTTCGCCTACGGCTTCCTCGTCTGGATCGCCGGCGTGGCACCCCGGGCCCGCCTCGGCACCGCCATGGGCTGGTTCTGGTTCGCCTTCACCGGCGGACTCCCCACCCTCGGCTCCCTCGTGGCCAGCGGCCTGATCCCGCACATCGGCGCCTACGCCACGCTCTGGGCCGCCCTGGCACTGGTCGTCGCCGGTGGACTGACCGCACTGCTACTCGTCCGCGACGCACACGGCGCGCCCCGCCCCCGCGGCGCGGGGGAGGGACCACTGGCCACCCTCGTCGGCAGCGTCACCGTCCTGTGGCGCAACCCCCGGGTCGGCGCCGGCTCCCTCGTCCGGGTCATCAACACCGCCTCGCAGTTCGGCTTCTTCGTCGTCCTGCCGGTGCACTTCACCAAGACCGTGGGCTTCACCCTCACCCAATGGCTGCACCTGCTCAGCGCGATGTTCGCCACCAACATCTTCGCCAACCTGCTGTTCGGCGTGGTCGGCGACCGCATCGGCTGGCGCCGCACCATCGCCTGGTGCGGCGGCGCCGGCTGCACCCTGAGCACCCTGACGCTGTTCTACGTCCCCACCGCCGCCGGCCCCAACTTCCCGCTCGCCCTCCTGGTCGCCGCGTTCTACGGCGCTACTCTGGCGGGATACGTACCGATATCAGCGTTGATGCCCTCCTTGGAACCGCGGCACAAGGGTCAGGCACTGGCGGCGCTCAACCTCGGCGCCGGCGCCAGCACCTTCGTCGGACCCGCCGTCGTCGCCGCCTTCGTCGGGCCGCTCGGCGTCGAAGGGGTGGTCTGGATCTTCGCGGGGATGTACGCGGTGAGCTGCGCCCTCACCCTCCTGCTGAAACTGCCGGACCCACCGGAACCGGCAGCCACCGTCCGCACCGCCGCCGCGCACACCACCGAACGCCCCGGCGCGAAGGGACTGAGCTGATGTCCGTCCTCACCATCGACGCCGGCACCACCGTCATCAAGTCCGTCGTCTTCGACGACCAGGGCCACGAGACCGCCGTCTCCCGCATCGCCACCGAGGTCCTGCGCCCCCACCCCGGCTGGGCCGAACAGGACATGGACGCCGTCTGGCGGGCCGTCGTCCACACCGTCCGCGACGTGCTCACCGACCTCACCGACCCGGTCCGGCTGATCGCCTTCACCGCCCAGGGCGACGGCGCCTGGCTCGTCGACGACCACGACCGCCCCACCGGCCCCGCCATCCTCTGGTCCGACGGCCGAGCCGGCGACCTCCTCACCACCTGGCAGCACGACGGCCTCCTCGAAGCCGCCTTCCGCCGCAACGGCTCCCTGACCTGCGCCGGCATGCCCAACGCCCTCTTCGCCTGGCTCGCCGCCCACGACCCGGACCGACTGGCCCGCTCCACCACCTCGCTCACCGCCGCCGGCTGGCTCTTCCTCCGCCTCACCGGCATCCGCGCCACCGACGAATCCGACGCCTCCGCCCCCTTCCTCGACCACGCCACCGGCGCCTACGACCCTGCCATCCTCGACCTCTTCGGCCTCACCGACCACGCCCGCCTCCTGCCCACCATCCTCGCCGAGGACCAACGGACCGCCGAACTGACCACCGCCGCCGCCGACCAACTCGGCCTCCCCACCGGCCTCCCCGTCGTCATGGCCCCCTACGACATCGCCGCCACCGCCCGCGGCGTCGGCGTCGTCAACCCCGGCCAGGCATGCAGCATCCTCGGCACCACCCTGTGCACCGAAATCGTCCGCACCGGCATCGACACCACCGGCGAACCCTCCGGCGTCAACATCGCCTACCGCGGCCGCGAACGCGTCCTCCGCGCCTTCCCCACCCTCAACGGCGCCGAAGTCCTCGGCTGGGCCGCCCGCCTCCTCCACCTGCCCGGACCACCCGAACTCTCCCGCCTCGCCTTCGAAGCCGAACCCGGCGCCCGCGGCCTGATGTTCCTGCCCTACCTCTCACCCGCCGGCGAACGCGCCCCGTTCCTCGACCCCACCGCCCGCGGCTCCTTCTGGGGCCTGACCCTCGACCACACCCCCGCCGACCTCGCCCGCGCCGTCTTCGACGGACTCTCCCTCGTCCTGCGCGACTGCCTGACCGCCGCCCGCACCGACGTCACCGAACTGCGCCTGTGCGGCGGCGGCGCCAACAGCGACGCCTGGTGCGCCCTGATCGCCGACGCCACCGGCGTGCCCACCGCCCGCTCCGGCGACACCGAGATCGGCGCCAAGGGCGCCTTCCTCACCGGCCTGGTCCGCACCGGCGCCGTCAGCAGCATGCACCGCGCCGCCGACACCTACGTCCACCTGCAACGCCGCTGGCAACCCGACCCCGAGCGCACCGCGTTCTACGCCGCCCTCCACGAGGACTTCCTCGCCTGGCGCGGCCTCGCCCGCACCGCCGGCTGGCGCACCACCGCCACCTGGCGCCCGGAAACCACCACCCGCCGCACCGACCCCACCCACCACCCCG
>LIQL01000781.1 GCA_001418405.1 Streptomyces diastatochromogenes
CGCCCCCAGGCAGCGCCGCTTCGGCCCCCTCCCCCTCATACGCCGGCACACCGCGCATCCCCACGCGACACCAGGCGCCCGAACGGCATCGCCCTCGTCGACCCGAACAGGGTTTTCCACAGGCCGAACGCAGCACCGGCGAAGCCTCGTACGGTAGCTGCATGAACACGAAACGTTGCAGTCGCGAGTGGAGCCCGACGCGCCCGACCCTGTCGAGCGGGAGGCGTGCAGGTCGACGTATGGGATGTGACGACCGCAGGGTCAGCGAGCCAACCGCCCGAGCAGCGAAGAGGCCACGGCGATACCGGCGACCGCCGCGCCGGCAAGGACGGCGAAGTCGAGGGCCAGATGGGAGGTGGTGCCCAGCAGCAGTCCACGGAGGGCGTCGACCTGATAACTGAGGGGGTTGATCCTGCTGATGGCCTGGAGCCAACCGGGCATGACGGCCACGGGGTAGAGGGCGTTGGAGGCGAAGAAGAGCGGCATGGTGATGGCCTGACCGATGCCCATGAGGCGATCGCGGGTCAGCACGATGCCCGCGATCGAAATCGACAGACAGGAGAAGAACGCAGAGCCGAGCACCACCGCGACGGCCACACCCAGCAGACGCAGCGGGTTCCAGGTCATGGCCACGCCGAGAAGCGCTGCGATCACGATCACCACGACGGCCTGGAGCAGTGCCTTGACTCCGGCGGCGAACGCCTTGCCTGCGATCAGGGCGGATCGCGGTGTGGGGGTGACCAGCAGTTTGGTGAGGATCCCGGCATCCCGTTCCCAGATGATCATGATGCCGTAGAAGATCGCGATGAACATGGCGGACTGGGCGATGATGCCGGGCGCCAGATAGTCGATGTAGGGGGTGCCACCGGTGGGGATGGCCTTGATACGGGTGAAGGTCTCGCCGAAGACCACGAGCCAGAGGGCGGGTTGGACGGCGCGGGTGTAGAGCTCGGTGCGGTCGTGGCGGAGCTTCTGCAACTCCACCACGCACATCGCGGCCACCCTGGCGGGCAGCACCCGCCATCCGGCGCGGGCGCGCGGTGGGACCAGCAGGAGATCCAAGTGGCGGGCGGTGGCGCCGGTCTCAACCGACTCGTGCTGCGGTGCGACGGGTGCTCCGGACATCGCGGAAGCCTCCTGACTGCTCGTCGAGGCCGGTGCCGGCGACGTCCCGGAAGACGTCCTCCAGCGTCGGCTCCGCGGCGGACGCGGACGAGGACGAGAACGTGGGAGAAGAGGAGGGAGAAGAGGAGGGGGAAGGGG
>LIQL01000782.1 GCA_001418405.1 Streptomyces diastatochromogenes
ATGGAGTGGTCACCGACCGCCACGACCTTCTGGACGTTCTTGTGCCCGGCGAGGGTGCCGGAGATCGACACCTCCTCGCCGCCGGCGAGGGTGCCGCGCACGGTGACCACGTTGCGGTGCTCGGGCGACTCGCTGCTGGTGGTCAGCCGCACCTCGACGCCGCGCTCCTGCGCGAACAGCGGGGCGTTGACGTAGGACACCGTCTCGGCCACGACGTCCTCGAAGACGCCCTTGAGCGCGGAGAGTTCGAGCACCTTGACGTCGTGCTGGGTGATCTCGCCGTACACCTCGACGTCGAGGCGCATGGCGACCTCACCGGCCAGCGCGGTGAAGATCCGGCCCAGTCGCTCGGCCAGCGGCAGCCCGGGCTTGACGTCCTCGGCGATCACACCGCCCTGGACGTTGACCGCGTCCGGCACCAGCTCGCCGGCGAGCGCCAGCCGCACCGACTTGGCGACCGCGATGCCGGCCTTCTCCTGCGCCTCACCCGTCGAGGCGCCCAGGTGCGGGGTGCACACGACCTGGTCGTAGGCGAACAGCGGCGAGTCGGTGCAGGGCTCGACGGCGTACACGTCGAGGCCGGCGCCGGCCACCCGGCCCTCCTTGAGCGCGCTGGCCAGCGCGTCCTCGTCGACGATCCCGCCGCGCGCGGCGTTGACGATGCGGACGCTCGGCTTGACCTTGTGCAGCGCCTCGTCGCCGATCAGCCCGAGGGTCTCGGGGGTCTTGGGAAGGTGGACGGTGATGAAGTCCGACACCTCCAGCAGCTCGTCCAGCGTCAGCAGCTTGACGCCCATCTGGGCGGCGCGCGCCGGCTGCACGTACGGGTCGTAGGCCACCACCTTCATGCCGAAGGCGGACATCCGCTGGGCGACCAGCACGCCGATCCGGCCCAGACCGACCACGCCGAGGGTCTTCTCGCTGAGCTCGACGCCGGTGTACTTGCTGCGCTTCCACTCGCCGTTCTTCAGCGCGGTGTTGGCCTGCGGGATGTTGCGCGCGGTGGCGACCAGCAGACCGCAGGCCAGCTCGGCGGCGGTGACAATGTTGGAGGTCGGGGCGTTGACGACCATCACGCCGGCCTTGGTGGCGGCGGAGACGTCGACGTTGTCCAGGCCCACCCCGGCCCGGGCGACGACCTTCAGCTTCTTGGCGGCGGCGATCGCCTCGGCGTCGACCTTCGTCGCGCTGCGCACGAGGACGGCGTCGACGTCGGCGATGGCGGGCAGCAGCTCGGCGCGGTCGGCGCCGTTGCAGTGCCGGATCTCGAAGTCCGGGCCGAGGGCGTCGACGGTGGCCGGCGACAGTTCCTCGGCGATCAGTACAACGGGTTTACCCGGGTTGGCAGTGCTCACGTGGTCTTCAGTCCTCATCTAGTCCGCTGCGGGTGCCTCCCACGCCCTGGAGGCAGTGGGGGAGGACGGCCGTCCCGACGGCCGAAGGCGGTGTGGGGGAAAGCCGCGTGGAAGACGCACGACGCTGTGAGCCTGACGCGCTTGTGTCGAGCAGTGTAGTGGCGGGGCCCGGCGCGGTCTGTGCCGAAGCGTAAGGATCACCCATGCGTGGTTCTACGCGGTGGACAAGGTGGTGCGGCGGCGCGCGTGAACGCGGTGCCGCCGCATGCGGACAGGGGGCCGCGAGCGGTGCCGCGACCCCCTGTCCCGGGGCTTACGCCTCGTCGTCCACCCAGCTCATCAGCTTGCGCAGCTTCTTGCCGGTGGTCTCCAGCAGGTGGTCCTCGTCGGCCTTCTTGTACTCGTTGTACTTCGGCAGGCCGGCGTTGTACTCCGCCATCCAGTTGTTGGCGAAGGTGCCGTCCTGGATCTCGGCGAGCACCTTCTTCATCTCGGCCTTGGTGGCGTCGGTGATGATCCGCGGGCCGGTGACGTAGTCGCCCCACTCGGCGGTCTCGGAGACCGACCAGCGCATCTTCTCCAGGCCGCCCTCGTACATGAGGTCCACGATCAGCTTCAGCTCGTGCAGGCACTCGAAGTAGGCGATCTCGGGCTGGTAGCCCGCCTCGACCAGGGTCTCGAAGCCGGCCTTGACCAGCGCCGAGGCACCGCCGCAGAGCACCGCCTGCTCACCGAACAGGTCGGTCTCGGTCTCCTCGGTGAAGGTGGTCTTGATGACGCCGGCGCGGGTGCCGCCGATGCCCTTGGCGTAGGAGAGCGCCAGCTCGAACGCCTTGCCGGAGGCGTCCTGCTCGACGGCCGCGATGCACGGCACGCCGCGGCCCTCTTCGTACTGACGGCGGACCAGGTGGCCCGGGCCCTTGGGGGCGACCATGCAGACGTCCACGCCGGCCGGGGCCTTGATGAAGCCGAAGCGGATGTTCAGGCCGTGGCCGAAGAACAGCGCGTCGCCGTCCTTCAGGTGGTCCTTGATGGACTCCTCGTAGACCTTGGCCTGGATCGGGTCCGGCACCAGGATCATGATGACGTCGGCCTCGGCCGCCGCCTCGGCGGGGGTCACCACGCGCAGGCCCTGCTCCTCGGCCTTGGCCTTGGACTTGGAGCCCTCGTGCAGACCGACGCGCACGTCGACGCCCGAGTCGCGCAGGGACAGCGCGTGGGCGTGACCCTGGCTCCCGTAGCCGATGACCGCCACCTTGCGGTTCTGGATGATGGACAGGTCGGCATCGTCGTCGTAGAACAGCTCGGCCACTTCGGGTATCTCCTTGGATCTAGCGGGGTGCCCACACACTATGTCGGGCAGGGTGGGGAAAGTCGGGGGGTCTCGCCATACGGTCCGAACGGACCGCGGGAATCAGGCCGTACGGTCCAGTGCCCGCAGCGAACGGTCGGTGATGGATCGGGCGCCACGGCCTATGGCGATGGTGCCGGACTGCACCAGCTCCTTGATGCCGAACGGCTCCAGCATCCGCAGCATGGCCTCCAGCTTGTCGCTGGACCCGGTGGCCTCGATCGTGACCGCGTCCGGCGAGACGTCCACGGTCTTGGCGCGGAAGAGCTGGACGATCTCGACGATCTGCGAGCGGGTCTCGTTGTCGGCGCGGACCTTCACCAGGACCAGTTCGCGCTGGATGGCCGAGCCGGGCTCCAACTCGACGATCTTCAGGACGTTGACGAGCTTGTTGAGCTGCTTGGTGACCTGCTCCAGCGGCAGCGACTCCACGCTCACCACGATGGTGATGCGGGAGATGTCGGGGTGCTCGGTCACCCCGACCGCGAGCGAGTCGATGTTGAAGCCGCGGCGGGAGAACAGCGCGGCGATCCGGGCGAGGATGCCGGGGGTGTTCTCCACCAGGACGGAGAGCGTGTGCTTGGACATGTCGTCTTCTCTCTTCTTCCGTGCGTCCGGTTCGTCCTGGCTCAGTCGTCTTCGCCGTCGCCGAAGTCGGGACGGACGCCCCGGGCGGCCATGACCTCGTCGTTGGAGGTGCCGGCGGCGACCATCGGCCACACCTGGGCGTCCTCGTGGACGATGAAGTCGACGACGACCGGGCGGTCGTTGATCGCGTTGGCCTTGGCGATGACCGCGTCCAGCTCGGCCGGGTCCTCACAGCGCATCGCGACGCAGCCCATGGCCTCGGACAGCTTCACGAAGTCCGGGACGCGGGTGCCCCGGGCCTCCGGGTTGATGTCCTCGGGACCGCTGTGCAGCACGGTGTTGGAGTACCGCTGGTTGTAGAAGAGGGTCTGCCACTGGCGGACCATGCCCAGGGCGCCGTTGTTGATGATGGCGACCTTGATCGGGATGTTGTTGAGCGCGCAGGTGACCAGTTCCTGATTGGTCATCTGGAAGCAGCCGTCGCCGTCGATCGCCCAGACGGTGCGGTCCGGCTGGCCGGCCTTGGCGCCCATCGCGGCGGGCACGGCGTAGCCCATGGTGCCGGCGCCGCCGGAGTTCAGCCAGGTGGCGGGCTGCTCGTAGTCGATGAAGTGGGCGGCCCACATCTGGTGCTGGCCGACGCCCGCGGCGAAGATCGTGTCGGCCGGGGCGAGCTTGCCGATCCGCTCGATGACCTGCTGCGGGGAGAGGCTGCCGTCTTCCGGCAGGTCGTAGCCCAGCGGGTACGTCTCGCGCCAGCGGTTGAGGTCCTTCCACCAGGCGCTGTAGTCGCCCTTGTGGCCGGCCTCGTGCTCGGCCTGGACCGCGACGATCAGGTCGGCGATGACCTCGCGGGCGTCGCCGACGATCGGCACGTCCGCGACGCGGTTCTTGCCGATCTCCGCCGGGTCGATGTCGGCGTGCACGACCTTGGCGTACGGGGCGAAGGAGTCCAGCTTGCCGGTGACCCGGTCGTCGAAGCGGGCGCCGAGAGTGATCAGCAGGTCCGCCTTCTGCAGCGCGGCGACGGCGGTGACCGCGCCGTGCATGCCGGGCATGCCCAGGTGCTGCGGGTGGCTGTCGGGGAACGCGCCCAGGGCCATCAGGGTGGTGGTGACGGGTGCGCCGGTCAGCTCGGCGAGCACCTTGAGCTCCGCGGTGGCACCGGCCTTCAGGACGCCGCCGCCGACGTAGAGCACCGGGCGCTTGGACTCGGCGATCAGCCGGGCCGCCTCGCGGATCTGCTTGGCGTGCGGCTTGGTGACGGGCCGGTAGCCGGGCAGCTCGGTGTGCGGCGGCCAGACGAAGGTGGTCTGCGCCTGGAGGGCGTCCTTGGCGATGTCGACCAGGACCGGGCCGGGGCGACCGGTGGACGCGACGTGGAACGCCTCGGCGATCGTCTTGGGGATGTCGGCCGGGTCGGTGACCAGCCAGTTGTGCTTGGTGATCGGCATGGTGATGCCGCAGATGTCCGCCTCCTGGAAGGCGTCCGTGCCGATCGACTTGGAGGCCACCTGGCCGGTGATCGCGACCAGCGGGACGGAGTCCATGTGCGCGTCGGCGATCGGGGTGACCAGGTTGGTGGCGCCCGGTCCGGACGTCGCCATGCAGACCCCGACCTTGCCGGTGGCCTGGGCGTATCCGGTGGCGGCGTGTCCCGCGCCCTGCTCGTGCCGCACCAGCACGTGCCGGACCTTCGAGGAGTCCATCATCGGGTCGTAGGCCGGAAGGATCGCACCGCCGGGAATGCCGAACACGGTGTCGGCCCCGACCTCCTCCAGCGAACGGATGAGGGACTGCGCTCCCGTGACGTGCTCGACGGTCGCGGGCTGGTGCGATCCGCCGGAGTTACGGGCCCGCGGCTGCGGATGGTGGGCCCCGGTGGCCTGCTCGGTCATCTGCGTCTCTTCTCGAAGCTGAGGGTTTTGACGGGATTTGTGAGGTTGCGATGCAACAAAAAACCCCTCGTGCCGTGAGGCAAGCGAGGGGAGCGCGCCGGTGTGGTCAGCTGGGTTCGTCAGGGGCCCAGCTTCAGCCGACGCGCTTTCCAAGTACGAGAATTCGGGTGCGCATGGCACTGACCCTCCCCCTCTAGCGCACCGAGTGTCAAGTGGGTGGGACGGAGGTCTCACTATTTGGGCGCAACGGGGGACGCTCCTGTCTCACCGGCCCCGGCGCCGGCACTCCGCCGGACCGGACGGCTGCCACTGAGCACCACGGACCGCCCCTGACCGGTCAGGTCCGGCACCGGGTAACTGCCGCGGGTCAGCGCTCGGCGGAGCCGGGGCTCGTCCAGCGGCCCGGAGAAGGCCAGGCCCATGCCGTGCGTGCACCCCATGGAGCGCAGGGCCAGCACCTGCTCGGGCAGGTCCACTCCCTCGGCCACCGCGTGCATGCCGAGGTCGGAGGTGATCCGCAGCAACCCCGCGGTGATCTTGTGGAGCCGGGCGGACTCCACCACCCCGTCGATCAGCCCGCGGTCCAACCGCAGGACGTCGATGGGGAGCCGGCGCAGGGCGCTCATCGCGGCGTCCCCGCTGCCGAAGCCGTCCAACGCGATCCGGACCCCCAGACGGCGCAGCGCGACCAGTCGGCGCTCCAGGTCGTCCAGCGGGATCCTCGGGTCGCTTTCGGACAGTTCCAGGACGAGTGCGCCCGAGGGGAGGCCGTGCCGCGCGAGCAGCGCCTCGATGGCCTTCGGCGTCAGCGCGCGGTCCAGCAGGCGACGGGCGGAGAGCCGGACCGCCACCGGGACCTGGTGGCCGGCGCGGTGCCGCACGGCGGCCTGTTCCACGGCCTCCTCCAGCTGCCACCGGCCGAGCTCGGCGGCGCGCTCGCCGCCCTCGTCGGTGAGCCGCCCGCGGTCGCCGACCCGGAGGAACTCGGCCGGGGTGAACAGGATGCCCTCGGCGGACCGCCAGCGGGCGTGCGCGGCCACCGCGGTGATCTTGCCGCTGGCCAGCTCGACCACCGGCTGGTGCAACAGGGCGAACTCGCCGTCCTGGAGGGCGGTGCGCAGCTTGCTGGCGAGTTCGGCGCGGTGGGCGACCTCGTCCTGCATCTGCGGCGCGTAGAGCTCGACCCGGCCCTTGCCGGCCTGCTTTGCGCGGTACATCGCCAGGTCGGCGTTGCGCAGCAGGCCCGCCGGGCTGATGCCCGGTTCGGCGAAGGCGACGCCGATGCTGGCCGCGACCCGGACGTCCCGGCCGTCGATGCGGTACGGCTCGGAGAGCCGCACCCGCAGCCGGTCGGCGATCTCCAGGATGCGGAACTCGCGGGCCGCGAGGTCCCGGGTGCCGTCACCGGTGATGAGCGCGGCGAACTCGTCGCCGCCGAGCCGGGCCGCTATGTCGCCGGCGCGCACCGATTCCGCCAGCCGGCGGGCCGCCTGGATCAGCAGCTCGTCGCCCGCCTGGTGTCCGATGGTGTCGTTGACCTGCTTGAAGCCGTCGAGGTCGATGTAGAGCACGGCGGTGTCGTGGTCGGTGGCCCGGCGGCCGGTGACGGCCTTGGTGACGCGCTCGGTGAACAGTGCGCGGTTGGGCAGGTCGGTGAGCGTGTCGTGGGAGGCGTTGTGCTGGAGCTGGGCCTGGAGCCGGACGCGCTCGGTGACGTCGCGGGAGTTGAAGATCAGGCCGCCGTGGTGGCGGTTGACCGTGGATTCGACGTTGAGCCAGCCGTTGCCGCCGGCGCGCTGTCCGCCGGCCCGGAAGCGGCACTCGATCCGGGTGGTCGGCTCGACCTCGGGTGCGGCGGCGAGGAAGCGCCGGACCTCGTGGACGACCCGGCCCAGGTCCTCCGGGTGGATCAGCGAGGCCAGCTCGGAGCCGACCAGTTCCTCGGCGTCGCGGCCGTAGACCCCGGCGGCGGCGGGGCTGACGTAGCGCAGTACCCCGGTCGGTGCGGCGATCATGATGACGTCGCTGGAGCCCTGCACCAGGGAGCGGAAGTGGTTCTCCTTCTGCGCCAACTCCTGGGTGAGGGTGATGTTGTCGAGCAGCATGATGCCCTGTCGGACGACCAGGGCCAGGACGACCGTGCACCCGGTGAAGAGCACCACGCGGTCGATGCGCCGCCCGTCCAGGACGTTGGTGAGGATGCCCAGGGTGCAGACGGCGGCGGCGAGGTACGGGGTCAGGGCGGCCAGCGAGCCCGCGATGGGGCGACTGCCGGACGGCAGCGGGCGGCGCGCCGCGAGCCGGGCCTCCTCGGCGGCGGCCTCCGCGCCGGTCCGGCGGCCCACCCACGGGGCGTAGGCGAAGAGCATCGAGCCGGCGAACCAGCCGGCGTCCAGGATCTGGCCGGAGCGGTAGTGGTCGTGCAGCAGCGGGGAGCTGAACAGCGCGTCGCACAGCACCGTCACCGCGAGCGCGGCGATCGCGGTGTTGATCGCGGAGCGGTGCACGGAGGAGCGCCGGAAGTGCAGCGCCAAAACCATGCTCACCAGCACGATGTCCAGCAGCGGGTAGGCCAGCGAGAGGGCGCTCTGGGCGACCGTGCGGCCCTGGAAGTGCGCGGTGTGCGCGAGCGCGAGGCTCCAGGACAGGGTCAGCAGCGAGCCGGCGATCAGCCAGGCGTCGAGCCCGAGGCAGACCCAACCGGCCCTGGTCACCGGCCGCTTGGCGAGCACCAGCAGGCCGACAATGGCCGGCGGCGCGAACAGCAGGAAGCAGAAGTCGGCCATGGACGGGCTCGGGACCTCGGCGACCCGGACGACTTCGTACCAGCCCCAGACGCCGTTGCCGAGGCCGGCCATCCCGGAGGAGATGGCGAACAGGACCCAGGCCGGGCGGAAGGGCGTGGCGTACTTGCGGGCGTACAGGCCGCAGGAGACGGCCGCGACGAGGGCCGCGAAGCTGAGTCCGAAGTCCCCCATGATCGCGGCGGTCCGGGGCGACCCCCAGCCCATCGTGGAGCCCACGGCGTAACCCCCGCAGACGACGGCCAGCGCGACCTGCGGCACCGGGCTCGGGGCACCTGAGGTCTGCGCGGGCGAGCGCGAGAGCATGGCCCCCGGGGCGCTCACCGTGCTCTTCCGTTCTTCCGGGCCGGGCCGCGTCGGGAACGGCGCGTCCGTGGCCCCGGTGACATTGCTGCGGGCGGTCGTGGATCGCGTGGCTCGCGGATCATCCATCGGCAGTACATCGCCCGTCGCCCCCCTCGGTTCCGGATCTTTCGTATCGCGCCGTGACGATCCCGGCGCATCCCCGCTCGGGACGATACACCAGATCCGTCACTCAGGGACATAGCGCCTCTACGGAGCGTGACAACCTAGGGATTTGTGGATACAGAGCGCAGTCCTACGGCCTCGTAGAGCGATCCACTCGGGATTCCGGTGCGATGGCGACGACGTGCCGGACGGGCTCGCCGGCCGCGAAAAGCGCCAACTGACCGCGCAGGAGCCGCTTCGCACGGGGCAGGAAGGCAGAGCTGGGGCCCCCGACGTGTGGAGTGACGAGCACGCCGGGAGCGTGCCACAGCGGGTGGCCGGCGGGCAGGGGTTCCGGATCGGTGACGTCGAGGGCGGCCCGGAGTCGTCCCGACTCCAGTTCGGCGAGGAGCGCCGCGGTGTCGACGACCGCGCCGCGGGCGACGTTCACGAGGAGTGCGCCGTCCTTCATCCGGGCCAGGAAATCGCGTCCGACCAGGCCACGCGTCTGCTCGGTGAGGGGGGTGGCGAGGATGACGACGTCCGCCGCGGGCAGGAGGGCGGTCAGCTCGGACAGTGGATGCACCGGACCGCGCACGGTGTCACGGGCGGTGCGCGCGATGCGCATGACCCGCGCGCATTCGAAGGGCATGAGCCGGTCCTCGATGGCACTTCCGATCGAACCATAGCCCACAATGAGGACCGACTTGTCGGCGAGCGCCGGTCGGAACTCCGGCCGCCACTCCCCCGCGTCCTGCGCCCTGACGAAGCCCGGGACGCCGCGCAGGGCCGCCAGCGTCAGGGTGAGCGCGAGTTCGGCGGTGCTGGCGTCGTGCAGTCCGCGGGCGTTGCACAACTGGGCGCCGGACGGCAGGCCGTCGAGTGCGGGGAGCATGTGCTCGACGCCGGCCGTGAGGGTCTGCACCACGCGCACCCGGTCCATCCGCAGCAGCGGGCGCAGGCAGACGTCGGCGGGCTTCATGTACGGGACGGCGTAGAAGACGCACCGGGCGGGGTCGGCCGGGTACGTGGGGCCGGCGTCCCAGTGGACGTAGTTGAGGCCGTCGGGGAGGCCGTCGATCTCGTCCGGCGGGATCGGGAGCCATACGTCGCCGGGGGCTGCGTGCGGGTCTGCTGTTGCCATGGCCCGAGGCTATGCGAAGAGACGTTTGGTTCAGACGTTAGTTTGGTCTGGCCCTTGATCGGGGGGCGAGGGGACGGAGGCACGACCAGGTGGAGCGCAGGACAATCGGCGCGGCGGCCCTGGAGGTGGGCGCGATCGGGCTCGGCTGCATGCCGATGAGCTGGGGCTACAGCGAGTCGCAGCGCAGCGGGGAGGGGTCGGTGCGGGCGCTGCACGCCGCCCTCGACCGGGGGTGCAGCCTGTTGGACACCGCGGACATGTACGGCCCGTTCACCAACGAGTTGTTGGTGGGGCGGGTGCTCAAGGAGCGGCGGCAGGACGCCTTCGTGTCGACCAAGTGCGGGCTGCTCGCCGGGGATCAGCACATCGTCGCCAACGGGCGTCCCGGCTACATCAAGCGTGCCTGCGACGCGTCGCTGCGGCGGCTGCAGACCGACCACATCGACCTCTACCAACTGCACCGCGCGGACCCCGAGGTGCCCGTCGAGGAGACCTGGGGGGCGATGGCGGAGCTGGTCGCGGCCGGGAAGGTGCGGGCGCTGGGACTGTGCGCGGTGGGGGCGCGCGCCGCGCGGACGCCGCGGGCCCTCCGGGACGGGCGGCTGGTGCCCGGGGGCCGGGGGCTGCGCGGTTCCGGGCTGCACGCCGGGACGCTGCGCCAACTGGAGCGCGTCCAGCAGGTGTTCCCGGTGAGCAGCGTGCAGGCGGAGCTGTCGGTGTGGTCGCCGGAGGCGCTGGTGGAGCTGCTGCCGTGGTGCGAGTCGCGCGGGGTGGGGTTGCTGGCGGCGATGCCGCTGGGCAACGGCTTCCTGACCGGCACCCTCACCCCCGGGCAGGGCTTCGAACCGGAGGACATACGGGCCCGGCACCCGCGGTTCACCGCCGAGATGATGGCCGCCAACCAGCCGGTGGTGGCCGGGCTGCGCCGGGTCGGCGCTCGTTACGGGGCGACTCCCGGGCAGGTGGCGCTGGCCTGGGTGCTGGCGCAGGGCAGCCATGTGGTTCCTGTGCCGGGCACGAAGAAGGAGCGCTGGGTGGCGCAGAACGCCAACGCCGCGGAGCTGGCGCTCGCCCCGGAGGACCTGCGGGAGATCGCCGCGCTGCCGCGGGCTCGGGAGTCGTGGTACTAGGGCACTGCGCGGGGTGTCGGGGGGGGCGCCTTCGGTGAGTGGTGGGA
>LIQL01000783.1 GCA_001418405.1 Streptomyces diastatochromogenes
CGGACGGCGGTTCGGCGCCGCTGCCGCCACCGGTGAGCGTGACCAGCCAACGCCCGCCCTCGATCGGGACCAGCGTCGCGGTCGGGGCGGGCGGGAGCGGGGTGCCGTGCGCCGCGGCGTCGGCGGGCGGACGGCAGTCCGAACGGCCGGTGATCACCGGGCAGTTCCGGGCCCCGGCCGGCGCGCGGAAGATGCGGGTGGCGCAGACGATCCCGGAGTCCCGGACGTCCTCCGGCGCGGCGGGCAGCCCCAGCGCCGCCAGCCGGTCCGGGGTGGTGGAGGAACGGCCGGTGGCGTCCACCACGAGATCGGCGTCCAGGCGGTGTGTCTCACCGCTGGTGGTGCCCCTGACCCACACCCCGGTGACGTGCTCGGCGGTGCCGGTCAGCCGTTCGGCCTCCGTGCCGTCGAGGACCGACACCCCGGAGAGCGCCGGCACCTGGCCGCGGACCACTCGGTCGAGCAGATCGCGGGAGCAGGTGAACACGTGCTGCGTGCGGGCCGAACGGCCGGGGCGCAGCGGACCGTTCTCCGACGGCACCACGAGCCGGTGGGCGCCCTCGGCCAGCCAGCGTGCGACGGTGCCGGGCAGCAGGTCCTCGATGACCCGGGCGCCGTCCGCCGCCAGGAGGTGGGTGTGCCGGGGCTGCGGAAGGTCGCTGGGCAGCGCGGGGGTCCGCGGCAGCCGCTCCCGCTCCACGACGATCACGTCGGCGTACGCGGACAGCGCCGCGGCGGCGAGCATGCCCGTGAAGCCGCCGCCGAGCACCACGGCGAGGTACGGGTGCGTGAACTGGAGCCCGGCGCTGGTCGTTCTGCTCGACGCGTTCATGAGCGGTCCCTTTCTCGGCGGTGGCGCGCGGATCCCCGGCGGGGCCCGGTCACGTCCAGAAAGGGCGGAGCGGTGTGGGGCCGGGAGTGACGGCGCGCGGCGGCGATGACGGCGTCGGTGGCGGCGGTGACCCGCGCCGTCAGCGACGGCAGGGAAGCAGACGCGGTTCGCAGGATGCGCAGAGGTGCCGGCGGAAGAGGCAGAGCGCGTTGTAGGTCCCGGCAGGCCGGCGCGAACGCCGGCCTGCCGCCCCCCGATTTCCCCATCATGATTCCCCCTCAGGCCGTGCCCGCCCGACCGCGGTTCGGACCCCGTCCTCCGCCACTCCCGGCCCGGAATTCCGGGTGGGACGGGCCGGCACCGCTGCCTCGCGCGCTGTGCGCTGCCCTTGAGGACGTGGCCGTCGCCTTGGGTCAACGGCGGACACACGTCCGGATCGTAGGCGGCGTCGATCACTTCCGGTAGCCGACGGAGAGTGAGCGATGCGTGGGAGCCACCCGACCCGTACTGCCCGGTAGACCACCACCAAACGGTGCCAATGGGGAGAAAGGGCATCGAACTTTTCTCGCGTCGCGAGAAATCTCCCAAGAATCGAGGGTGCGCGCGAGAGCGCTGCTCTTCGCGCGTCCGGAGGGTTGGCGCGAAATGATCGGGAGGCGGCGAGCCGGTCGGTGCCGTGCCTACCCTGTGCGGGCACCGCACCGGAGAACCCGAGGGAGAGTCGTGCGCGCGATCGTCATGCGAGAATTCGGCGGCCCGGACGTGCTCCGACTGGAGGACGCGCCCGAGCCGACGCCCCGCGCCGGGCACGCACTCGTCGAGGTGACCCTGGCCGGCGTCAACTACGCCGACGTGCACGTCCGCGGGGACACCTACCTCGCCCCGGTCGACCTGCCCTACATACCCGGCAACGAAGTCGTCGGCACCCTCGACGGCCGACGGGTCGTCGGACTCACCCGCGGTGGCGGCTACGCCGAACGGACGCTGCTGCACCGCCGCGTGACCTGGGACGTCCCCGACGCCGTCAGCGACGGGCAGGCGGTCGCGCTGGCCCTTCAGGGCAACAGCGCCTGGCACCTGCTGTTCACCGCACTGCGCCTCACCAAGGGCGAGACCGTCGTCGTCCCGGCCGCGGCGGGCGGCGTCGGCACGCTGGCCGTCCAGCTCGCGGCCCGGGCCGGCGCCAAGGTCATCGGCCTCGCCGGCTCCGCGGCCAAGCGCCAACTGGCCCTGGAACTGGGCGCGCACGCCGTGGTCGACTCCACCGCCGAGGACCTCACGGAGCGCATCCTGGACGCCGCCGGCGGCCCCGTCGAGACCGCCCTGGAGATGACCGGCGGCGCCACCTTCGCCCGGACCCTGGCGGCCCTCGCACCGCGCGGTCGACTCGCCGTCTACGGCTTCGCCGGCGGCGAGTTGGCGGACGTGTCCACCCGCGAACTCATGGAACGCTCCCTCACCGTCTCGGGCTTCTGGCTGCCCCAGCTCTACGGGGACCGCACCGCCCTGCCGACGTCCATGCGGGCGTTGTTCGACGCCGTCGCCGACGGCTCCCTGACCACGCTGACCGGCGCCACCTACGCGCTCGGGGAGGCGGCGCAGGCGCACCACGACCTCGCCGCCCGCACCCCGACCGGCAAGCTCGCCCTCGACGTCACCCGCTGACGCCGAAGGCGCCGGGGGCCGGTCGCCCCGCACCACACACGCCGTGCCCCTTCGGGCGCGGAGCACCGCCAGGGAGGAGAGCACACGATGGGCCATCGCACCGCAGCGTCGCAGTCCACGGCTCCGGAGGCCGCGCACCACACCGACCAGGCTCGCCGGAGCACGGCCGCCGCCGGCTCCCGGACGCCCGGATCCGGCCATGCCGAGCGGGTCTTCCTCGTCCAGACGGCCTTCGCCGAGCTGGGCGGGCACGCCCACGGGCCCGGTGAGATCGCGGAGTTCACCGGCCTGGACGACTCGGTCGTCTACCGGATCCTGCAGTCCGGCATCTACCAACGGATCTTCGAACGGGTGGACCGCGGCCTCTACCGGCTGCGGACCTCGGCCGCCCAACTCGCCTTCACCGCGCTCGACCACCGCCTCGACGGGGCGCAGACGGTCCTGCGCGATCTGCGCGAGGCGACCGGGAACGGGCTGGCGTTCCTGTACATGGTGGCGCCGTTCTCCGGCGCGCAGCGGCAGTGCGTCGACATGGCCGTCGGCGACTCCGACCTGGCCGAACTCGGCATGACACCACGGGACGTGCTGTCCGTGACCCGCTCCCTGCGCACCGGTGCCTCCGGGCGGACCATCCTCGCCTATCTCCCGGAGGTGCTCCAGCAGCGCGTGCTGGCCGAGCCGGTCCCCGATCAGGCCGGGCCCGGCGTCTACCGGGACAACGCCGCGCTGCTGGCCTCCCTCGCCGAGGTCCGCGACCTCGGCCACGCGCTCGGCTACGAGGAGTGCATGGCCGGCTGGAACTCCTGCGCCGCACCGATCATGTGGGACGGGGCCATCATGGGCGCGGTGCTGCTGCTCAAGCAGAAGACCGTGATGCCGCACGCCCCCGACGGCGTCATCGAGGCCACCAAGGAGGCGGCGGCCGTCCTCAGCCGTCACGGGGCGGCCCGGCCGGGCACGGACGCCTGACCCGGAACCCCGGCACCACCGGGCCGCGTGACTGTGCATGAGGCGGCACGCCTCTCTACCGTGGCACCAGGCGCGACACGACGCGCGTGACAGACGAGGGGGTCCGATGGAAGCGGAACTGGTGGCGCTCGCGGCGTCCGGGGCGACGACGCTGGTGCAGCAGATGGCGACCGACGGCTGGGGCGCGGTCCGCCGGCGGATGGCGGCCCTGCTCGCCCGGCGCCGCGGCGCGGAGGAGGAGGCGGAGGTCGAACGCGAACTGGACCAGGCGCGCGCCGACGTGGTCGCCGCCCAGCAGGACGGTGACGAGGACGTGGCCGAGGGGATGGCCATGGTCTGGAGGGCCCGGCTGCGGCGGGTGCTGGCCGAGGATCCGGCCGCGGCGGCCGAACTGCGCCGGCTGCTCGACGAGGTGGCGCCCCAGCAGCAGGCCCAGGCCACCGTGCGGGACGTCCACAACACCCTCAGCGGCAGTGCGAGCGGGGTGGTGGTGCAGGCCGGCGTGATCTCCGGCGGCATGCACGGCATCCCGCCCGGCGGACCGCAGCCCCGCTGACCCCCGGCGCCGCGCACCGGCCGGCGGGGCAGAATGGCCGGGTGCGGCTCGAAGCGATCACCTGGGAACGGCTCACCGACGCGCTCGCCGGGCGCGTCGACGGGCTGACGGCGCACGACGGGAGCCCCTGGCTGCGGGTGGCGGTCGACGGGGCTCCCGCTGCCGCCCCCGGCGACCTCGCCGGGCGGCTCGCCGAGGCGCTCCGGCTCCGGGGGCGGGCGGTGCACGAGGTCGGTGCCCACGGCTTTCTGCGGCCCGCCTCGCTGCGCCTGGAGTACGGCCGGGAGGACCCGGACGCCTACCACGACGAGTGGTTCGACCGGCGGGCCCTGTGGCGCGAGGTGTTCCAGCCGCTGGAACCGGGCGGCACCGGGCGGGTGCTCCCGGACTTCTGGGACCCGGTGGCGGACCGGGCGACCCGCAGCGCCTACGTGGAACTGCCGCCCGGCGGCGTGCTGTTGCTGCACGGTCCGCTGCTGCTCGGGCAGTGGTTCCCGTTCGACCTCGCGGTGCACCTGAAGCTGTCGCCGGGTGCGCTCGCCCGCCGCACTCCGCGAGACCAGCACTGGACGCTGCCGGCGTTCGCCCGCTACGAGGCCGAGACCCGGCCCGAGGAGGCCGCGGACGTCGTCGTACGGGCCGACGATCCCCGCCGACCGGCCTGGACCGGCACGGACTGAGCGGACGGTCCACCGGACGCCCGCCCCGCGAACGGGCCCGCCGGGGCCGGCCCCG
>LIQL01000784.1 GCA_001418405.1 Streptomyces diastatochromogenes
GGCGGTGCCCGCGGCGCCGGCCCGGGCGAGTTGGGCACCGACCGTGTCGTCCCACCACAGGTGGTAGGTGTCCACCACCACGCCCACCCGGTCGGCGGGGAAGCGCTCGGCCAGGTCGAGGGCCTGGGCGAGGGTGGAGACCACGCACCGGTCCGCCGCGTACATCGGGTGCAGCGGTTCCAGGGCGAGCCGCACGCCCCGTTCGGCGGCGTACGGGGCCAGTTCGGCGAGCGCGTCGGCGACCCGCTCCCGCGCGCCGGGCAGATCCCGGCTGCCGGACGGCAGTCCGCCGGAGACCAGGACGAGGGTGGTGGTGCCGAGCGTCGCGGCCTCGTCGATCGCGGCCCGGTTGTCCGCCAGGGCCGCCCGGCGCTCCCCCGGGTCTTCCGCGGTGAAGAAGCCGCCCCGGCACAGGCTGGAGACGGCGAGCCCGGCGTCCCGTACGAGACGGGCGGCGGCGGCCACCCCGTAGGCGCGCACCGGGGCCCGCCACAGGCCGACACCCCGCAGGCCCGCACGGGCGCAGCCGTCGGCCAGTTCGGGCAGCGACCACTGCCGGACGGTCTCCTGGTTGAGGCTCAGCCGGGACAGCAGGGGCGCCGCGGTGTCCGTCACGGGGCGCTCGCCTCCTCGACGCCGTGCACGGCCAGGAGGGCGCGCATCTTGGCGGCGGCCCGTTCGGGGTCGGGGAACAGCCCGAGCCCTGCCGCGAGTTCGTGGGCGCGGCGCAGATGCGGAAGGGAGCGGGCGGACTGCAGGCCGCCGACCATGGTGAAGTGGGACTGGTGCCCGGCCAGCCAGGCGAGCAGGACCACGCCGGTCTTGTAGAAGCGGGTGGGGGCCTGGAAGAGGTGGCGGGCCAAGGGGACGGTGGGGTCGAGGACGGCACGGAAGCCCGCCGGGTCGCCGGCGTCCAGGCGGCGCACGGCCTCGGCCGCCAGCGGGGCGAGCGGGTCGAAGACGCCCAACAGGGCGTCGCTGGCACCGTGGGCGTCACCGGCGATCAGTTCGGGGTAGTGGAAGTCGTCGCCCGTGTAGCAGCGCACCGCCCGCTGTTGCCCGTACTGGGCCGAGGCCGTGCCCCCGCCCGTGGGGGCCGTCCCCCTCGTCCCGAGCCGGCGGCGCAACCGGACTTCCCGGGCGGCGTCCAGGAGGGAGACCTTGACCCCGTCCACCGCCCCGGGGTTGTCGGCGACGATGCCGAGCAGGTTCTCCGTGGCGACGTCGAGGTCCGCGCTGCCCCAGTAGCCGGCCAGCGCCGGGTCGAACGCCGCGCCGAGCCAGTGCAGGATCACCGGGCGGGTGGTCTGGCGCAGCAGGTGGCCGTAGAGGTCGCGGTAGGCGTCCGGGCCGACGCCGAGCGCGGCGAGGTGGCGGGAGGCCATCAGGACGGGCTGGGCGCCGGCGTCCTCGACGAGGGCCAACTGCTCCTCGTAGGCGGCCCGGACGTCGGCCAAGGAGGAGCCGTTCGGCGGCAGTTGGTCGGTGCCGACGCCGCACGCGAGGCGGCCGCCGACCGCGCGGGCCTCGGCGGCCGAGCGCCGGATCAGTTCGGCGGCGCCGGCCCAGTCCAGACCCGCGCCGCGCTGGGCGGTGTCCATCGCCTCGGCCACGCCCAGACCGTGCGCCCACAGGTGGTGGCGGAAGGCGAGGGTGGCGTCCCAGTCGAGGGCGGCCGGACCGTCCGGGGAGGTGTCGGCGTGCGGGTCGGCGACCACGTGGGCGGCGGCGAAGACCGTACGGGAGCGCAGGGGCGGCGGCGCCCCGGTGGGGGCAGCGGGTTCCGGGGCGGTCAACGGGTCAGCTCCGGCACCGGCAGCCGGCGGCCCTCAGCCGAGGAGCGCAGGCCCAGTTCGACGAGCCGGACGCCGCGGGCACCCGCCCACAGGTCCCACTGCCAGGGACCGTCGGCCACCACATGCCGCAGGAACAGCTCCCACTGCACCTTGAAGGCGTTGTCGAACTCGGCGTTGTCGGGCATCTCCTGCCACTGGTCGCGGAACGGCTCGGTCGACGGCAGGTCGGGGTTCCACACGGGTTTGGGGGTGCCGGCCCGGTGCTGGAAGCGGCAGCGGCGCAGCCCGGCGACGGCCGAACCCTCGGTGCCGTCCACCTGGAACTCCAGCAGTTCGTCGCGGTGGACCCGGACCGCCCAGGAGGAGTTGATCTGCGCGAGGACGCCGCCGTCGAGTTCGAACAGGGCGTAGGCGGCGTCGTCGGCGGTCGCCTCGTAGGGGGTGCCGGACTCGTCCCAGCGGCGCGGAAGGTGCGTGGTCACCCGGGCCTGGACGGCGCGGACCGGCCCGAACAGCTCGTGCAGCACGTACTCCCAGTGCGGGAACATGTCGGAGGCGATGCCGCCGCCGTCCTCGGCGCGGTAGTTCCAGGACGGGCGCTGGGCCGGCTGCCAGTCGCCCTCGAAGACCCAGTAGCCGAACTCGCCCCGCACGGACAGCACCCGGCCGAAGAAGCCGCCGTCCAGGAGGCGGCGGAGTTTGCGCAGCCCGGGCAGGAAGAGCTTGTCCTGGACCACGCCGTGTTTGACGCCGGCGTCCTGCGCGCGGCGGGCCAGGTCCAGGGCTTGGGCCAGGCCGGCGGCGACGGGCTTCTCCACGTAGAGGTGCTTGCCGGCAGCAATCGCTTTCTGCACAGCCGGTTCGCGGGCCGCGGTCACCTGGGCGTCGAAGTAGATCTCGACGGTGTCGTCGGCGAGGACGGTGTCGAGGTCGGGGCTCCAGGCGAGGCCGTGGCGCTCGGCCAGGGCCCGGACCCGCGGCGCGGAACGGCCGACGAGCACCGGTTCGGGCCAGATCACCGTGCCGTCGTCCAACGGGAGTCCGCCCTGTTCACGCAGGGCGAGGAGGGAGCGGACCAGGTGCTGGCGGTGGCCCATGCGCCCGGTCACGCCGTTCATGGCGATGCGTACGGTCCTACGTGTCACGGCCCGGCCTCTCTGCGCGCTCGGCGGGTGGGGTGCGTGCGGGGTGGGGCAGGTGGTGCGCGGATGGGGGTACCTGTGGACGGTAAGCGCTTTCCCTCGGTAGGGACGCTAGCCTGCGTGGCAGGTCGCCAACAAGGGTGCGATCGAGGGGCGTTGGGGGA
>LIQL01000785.1 GCA_001418405.1 Streptomyces diastatochromogenes
GCGTAGACCTGGCGGCCGCCGGGCTGCGGCGCATCGACGTGGGCCAGACCGCGATGGCCGAGGGGACCTTCAGCTGGCGGGACGGCGGCGGCCGCCAGGTCTACGCCCGCAACCTCGCGATGATCGACCGGGGCCGCTACCACCTCGTCCTGGTCATCGGCCCGGAGGCCGGCCGCGCCGAGGTGGACCGGTTCTACGCCCAGGCGAGCAGCGCCTACCGCCCCGACCAGCCCTGAGGCGTCGGGCGCCGTCAGGGTTCACGGCCTGCTCAGTTCGCGTTCCAGCGGGGTGCGGAAGCGCGGGGTGACGCGGGTGTCGCCGAGCCAGTCGGCCAGCCGGGCCGCCTCGGCCGCCACCGCGTCGTCGGCGGCGCGGCCCCCGTCGGACAGCAGGCGCCAGACGATCTCGCCGTCGGGGCGCTGCGCCCAGCCGCCGATGATCCGGCCGTTCCACCACACCGTCGGCCCGATGTTGCCGCTGCGGTCGAAGAGCCGGGGCGTCAGCGCCGGGTCGAGGTACCAGTCGCGGGCCTTCCAGCCCATCGCGGTCGGGTCGAGCGCGGGCAGCAGGGCGGCCCAGGGGCCGGGCGTCGGCACGGGGTCGAGGTCGTCGGGCAGGGCGACGCCGGGCGTGGCGGTGCCGTCGTCGCCGTGCAGCGTGACCTCTGCGGCGCCGAGGTCGGCCAGGGCGCGCCGGGTGTCGGTGAGCGTCCAGCCGGTCCACCACCTGAGGTCCTCGACGGTCGCCGGGCCGTAGGCGGCCAGCCAGCGGCGGGCGAGCGCGGCCCGCGCCTCGGGGGCCGGCGGGGCGGGCAGGTCGGCGAGCGCGGTGCCCGGTGCCCAGCGGAAGGTGCTGCTGGTCCAGCCGCCGCGCGGCCGGCTGCGGCGGACGCTGCCCTCGGCGGCCAGCACCCGCAGCAGCCGGCTGTTGACCGAGACGGTGGCCTGGTAGGGCTTGCCGGGGGAGTCCACGACGGTGGCGCGCAGTTCGGGGACGTCGGCGGCGAGCTCGGTGGCGGTCGCCTCGCCGCGGGCGGCCAGCGCGGCCAGCGCCAGGTCGGTCACCTCCGCCAGGCGCGCCTCGTCCCAGCCCAGGCCGTCCCGGACCCACTTCACCAGGCCGCGCCGTTCCCGCGCGGCGATGGGGCGGGCCGCGGCGGACGCGACGACGGGTGCCAGTTCCGTGCCGAGCGCGAAGAGGGTGCGGCGCATGCACAGCATCCGCACCAGCGACCGGTCGTCGTACAGCGCCCGTTCGACCTCCGTGCGGTCCGGTGCGCGCAGGCGGGCGCAGGCCGCCAGGTGGACGGTGGCCGGGTCGCTGGCGTGCAGGGCGACGACCGCGTCGGCGGTCTCCTCGGCGGTGGCCGCCCGGTGCTCGGGGGCGAGCAGGTGTCGCCGGGCGAGGCGGGCGCGGCGCTGGGCGGCGTCGATCCGGGGTCGGGTGGCGGGTGCGGGGCTCATGGCGCCCGACGGTAGTGGGGATTTAGGACAGTGGCTGTCCGCGAGGGGTGGGGGGCGGGGCTCCGAAGCGTTCTCGTAGCTCCTGTTTGAGCACCTTGCGCAGGGTCGCCCCGCGCGGCAGGGCGGGCAGCACCTCCAGCCGTTCCGGGAGCTTGTGCCGGGCCAGCCCCTGGGCGAGCAGGTGCGCGGTGACCGTCGCCAGCGTCAACGCGGCGGCGCCCGGCGGCTGTTCGACCACGGCGCAGACCAGTTCGCCGCGCTCGGGGTCGGGCAGTCCGATGACCGCGGCGTCCGCGATGTCCGGGTGGCCGTAGAGGAGGTCCTCGACCTCCCGCGCGGAGACGTTCTCGCCCTTGCGGATGATGATGTCCTTGAGGCGGCCGGTGATGACGAGGTGCCCGGTGGGGGTGAGGTGGCCGAGGTCGCCGGTGTGCAGGAAGCCGTCCGCGTCGAACGGGGTCGGTTCGTCCAGGTAGCCGCGGCAGACGGCCGGGCCGCGCAGCAGGACCTCCCCGCTCCCCGGCGCGATCCGGATCTCCATGCCGGCGGGCGGCCGGCCGTCGGTGGTGGCCAGCGCCTCGGGGGTGTCGTGCGGGTCGCCCATGGTGACCATCGGGGCCTCGGTGAGGGCGTAGCCGTGGGTGAGTTGGCAGCCCAGCTCGGCCACCACCTCGTGGTAGAGCGCGGGCGGTTTGGGGGCGCCGCCGCCGGCCAGCAGGCGCAGCGCCGGGAGCAGGCGCCGCCCGGGCGGCAGGGCGCGTTGGGCGGCGAGGAAGAGGGAGTAGAAGGCGGTGGAGCCGCCGGCCACGGTGACCCGGTGGCGGCGGTAGGGGGCGAGCGCGGCGGGCAGGGCGAAGTGCTCCACCAGGACGGCCGGGATGCCGTGGACGAGCAGCATGACGGTGTAGTCGGGCCCGGCGACGTGGGCGTACGGGAAGGCCATCGAGCCGACGTCGTCCGGGCCCAGGCGCAGCGCGGCGGCCAGGCAGCTGCCGGCGGTGCGCAGGCTGCGGTCGGTGTGCAGCACGCCGCGCGGGGCGGCGGTGGTGCCGGAGGTCCAGTGGATCCAGCGGGGTGCGTCGGGGTCGGTGGGAGGCGGGGGCAGGACGGCCGGGTCGCCGTCCGGCAGGGTGTCGTACGCCTCGACGACGGTCGGCGGCGCGGGCAGCTCCGCGGCCAGGCGGTGCGCCCTCGCGGTGTGGTCGACGCCGCGCCGGACGCCGGGGACGAGCACGTGGGTGGCGCGGGTGCGGCGCAGCACCTGGCCCAGCTCGTGTTCGC
>LIQL01000786.1 GCA_001418405.1 Streptomyces diastatochromogenes
TCCGCGGACGCCTCCAGGCCCGCTGCGGCCTGTGCAAGACCCTGCTGGTGACGCACCGTCAGGTGTCGCAGTCCAGCAGGGTCTTGCACAGGCCGCAGCGGGCCTGGAGGCGTCCGCGGACCGGGACGCGGATCCGCTGGCAGCAGACCGGGCAGGGGAAGGACACCCGCAGGGGCGTGCCGGTGCCGGGGGCGGTGCGGTGCGCGGTCCCGGCCGCGCGGCGGTCCTTGGCGTAGCGGAGCCGGGCGGCCCAGCCGGCGCCGGCGAGCGGCGGGCGGCGGGCGTCCTGCTCGGCCCGCGCCCGCCCGGCGGTGTACGCGTCGTACGCCTGTGGGCTGGTGAACCACGGCGACGGGTCCTCGCCGAAGAAGGCGGCGCGCTTGGCCAGCACGTAGCCGAACTCCTCGGGCGTCAGGTAGCCCAGCTTCTGCGAGAACGGGCCGTGTTCGCGGTACGCGTCCAGCAGCAGCCAGCCGGCGCCGAGGTAGGTGGCGGCGGTGTCGGTGAGGATCTCGTTGTCGCGGGTGCCGGGGAAGGACAGGTCCAGCCGGTGCAGCCAGACGTGGGTGACCTCGTGGGCGAGGGCGGCGCCGATGTCCTTGCGGTGCCGTCGGAAGCGGTCGTTGAGTTCGACGAAGTACTCCGGCCCGGCGGTCAGTTCCACGGTCGCGGCGTGCTCCATCTCGCGGAAGGTGATCACGATCCGGGCGTCCGGCAGGTGCAGTTGGCGGACCATGGCGCGGGCGACGCGCTGGGCGCCCAGGTGCAGGTCCTCGTCGTCGTCGAAGGCGACGTCCACCGGCAGCACGCTGGTGGGGAAGGTGCTCACGGTGTCGTGGGACAGGCGCCGGAAGAGCGCCGTGAGGGCCGCGCGGACCGTGTCGAGGTGCGGGAAGCCGTGTGCGATCGCGCTGCCGCCGGTGGTCATCCGGACACTGTACGACCGGGGTGGTCCGGGGGGTACCAGGGCGTACGGGGCGTAGGGGGTAAGGGAGTTGGCCGGATGTTGACCCTTGTCACTCTGTTCCCGGACTCCACATAATCACAGGGCGCTTTACGGGTTCATTGCCCAGATGCCCGGAGGCTTTGCGGTGTGCTGCCGCCGTCCGCGCGGATTTTGCGGTGGCCGTACCCGGCGCCGGGTTTGGCATGGGCCTGTCATGACGCTTTCGACCCCCCACGAAAGGAAAGCCCGTGCGCACCTCCCTGAAGCACCTGAAGAGAACCACCGCCGCCGGTGCGATCGCCCTCGCCGCGTTCAGCCTCCAGCCCGCCGCGGCGCAGGCCGCCCCCGCCCCCGACCCCGGCGGCTCCGTGCACTCCCACGTCGTCGGCGGCACCCGCGCCGACCAGGGCGAATTCCCCTTCATGGTCCGGCTGTCGATGGGCTGCGGCGGCGCCCTCTACACCAAGGACATCGTGCTCACCGCAGCGCACTGCGTCGACGGCAGCGGCCCCGACACCTCCATCACCGTCACCGGCGGCGTGGCCGACCTGGAGGACTCGGCGGCCGTCAAGGTCAACTCCACCCAGGTCCTCCAGGCCCCCGGCTACAACGGCAAGGGCAAGGACTGGGCCCTGATCAAGCTCGCCAAGCCCATCGACCAGCCCACCTTGAAGATCGCCGAGAACGACACCTACAACAAGGGCGACTTCACCATCGCCGGCTGGGGCGCCGACAAGGAGGGCGGCGACCAACAGCGCTACCTCCTCAAGGCGTCCGTCCCGTTCGTCGACGACGCCACCTGCCAGAAGGCGTACGGCGACTCCCTCACGCCCGGCGACGAGATATGCGCCGGCAAGCTCGACACCGGCG
>LIQL01000787.1 GCA_001418405.1 Streptomyces diastatochromogenes
CGAGTCGGTCGGGAACGCGGGCGCGCCGGGCGGCGGTGAGGAGGGGGCGAGGGGCGGCGGGGCGGCGGGCTCCACGTCGTCGCCCTGTGCGCCCCTGCCCTCCGCCGCCCTGTCCTGCGCGTCGCTGTCCTGCGTGTCCCTGTCCTGCGCGCCCCTGCCCGCCGTGGCTCCCGGCTCGGTGGCCGTCGCCGTGCCCTCGCCCGCCTCGACGTCCGGCGCCTCGACGGGCGGTGCGGCCGGCCACGTGGCGCGCCACGCGAGCGGGGGCGGAGGTGGTTGTGCCGGGCCGGCCGGGTACGGCGCCGCGCTGCCCGGGAGCTCCCAGGGCCGCGGCTCCCACCCACTCGGCTCCCACGGCCGGGGCTCGAATCCGCTGGGGACGAAGCCCCCGGACGGCGACGCCCCGGGTGCGGCGCCTTCCCCGGCGCGCGGCTCCCCGGCCGCGGGCGCGACAGGCGGGTCAGGTCGTCCCGGCCCGGCGGGCCCCGCCGTCCCGGCCGCTCCGCCGCCCGCATCCGTCGCCCGCGGCCCGGCGGGTGGCTCCGGTGCCTCCCACCCGACGCGCGGGTCCGGGACCCGCGGTGCGTCGGGCGAGCGCCGGCGGTCCGGGCCGGTCTGCGGTGGGCTGGCGGCGGCCGACGGGCCGGCGGCCCGGCGCCGGCCCACCGTCCGCAACGCCGACTCGATCCGCTCGTCGAGGGTGTCGGAGGCGGCGGCCGGCGGGCCCGCGGCGCGCTCGCCGCCCGCCTCGGGGGCGTCGCCGTACAGCTCCCGCCACCACCAGTCGTCCTCCCTGCCACGGCCCGGCCCCTGCTGCCTCATGGGCCGCATTGTGCCGTGGTGCGGGCCGCCGAAACAGGGCGCGAAAAGGGCATTCCAGGAAGCGCGGGCCGGCCGGTTCCGGCAGGCTTGGGCCATGCCGGCCGGGAAAGAGCCCAGCGCGCGAACCGGCGCCGTGCATGCGCCGTGCGGGGCACGACCGCGCGCCGGCGCCGCCGGGGCGGGCGCATGAACGCCTGGCAGCTGATCGGCGTCGGCCTCGTCCTGCTGCTCGGGGTG
Organism: Streptomyces diastatochromogenes; assembly: GCA_001418405.1. Lineage (GTDB taxonomy): Bacteria > Actinomycetota > Actinomycetes > Streptomycetales > Streptomycetaceae > Streptomyces > Streptomyces albulus_C. The sequence continues at coordinate 1,060 of LIQL01000787.1, forward strand.
CTCGGGGTGCTGGTCCCCGGTCTCCCGGGTCCGCTGGTGGTCTGGGCCGGGCTGCTGTGGTGGGCGACGGCGGAACGGTCCTCCCTCGCCTGGGCGGTGTTGACGGCCGGCACCGCCGTCCTCCTCCTCAACCAGGTGCTCAAGTGGCTGCTGCCGGCGCGCGACCTGCGCGCGGCGGGCGCGCCCTACCGCACGCTGCTCCTCGCCGGCGTGACCGGCGTCGCGGGGTTCTTCCTGGTGCCCGTCATCGGGTGCCCGCTGGGCGCGCTCGGCGGCCTCTACGTCCTCGAACGCGTCCGCCTCGGCGGCCACGGCGATGCCTGGACCTCGACGCGCACGGTCCTGCGCGCCATCGGCCTGAGCGTGCTGGTGGAACTGTTCGCCTGCCTCCTGGTGATGGGCGCCTGGATGGGAGCGGTGTTCGCGCGCTGAAGGCCGGAACCCCCGCGGCGCCCCGTAACGGCGTTACAGGACGCCATGGCGGACCGGGAGCGGAGCCGCGACGCGGG
>LIQL01000788.1 GCA_001418405.1 Streptomyces diastatochromogenes
CCGCCTCTACGCCATCGCACCGGCCATGAGCGCGGAGAGCCCGCATGGCCGGGGTTGGCACCTGGAGCGGTACCTCGCGCCGCGCGACGCCGACTGGTTCGGCTACGTCGAGGACGCGGCGGAGTTCTACGAGAAGGGCCCCAGCTTCGCCGACAGCGACATCACCTACGCGATGGCCGGCGTGCTGCTCGACGACTTCTTCCGTCAGGTCGAGGCCAAACGGGACGGCCGCAACGACCGCGGGGCGGAGCTGCGCTTCACCCACGCCGAGGAGATCATTCCGCTCGCCGCGCTGATGGGGCTGCCCGGCAGCACCAAGGCGGCCGACCCCGGGCAGCGCTACGCCTGGGCGGACAATCCCTGGCGCGGCGCGTCGGTCGCCCCGATGGCCGCCAACATCCAGTGGGACGTGTTCCGCAGGGGTGACACCTACCTGGTGCGCATGCTCTACAACGAGAAGGAGACGGCCTTCAAGGCGGGGTGCCGACCGGTCGCCCGGGGCAGTCGCTTCTACGACCTGGAGGAACTGGAGCGCTGCTTCGGCCGCACGTCGGGGTGACGTGCCGACGGGGCGGGGGTGCCCCCGCCGGGGCGGTCAGTCGGCGGGCAGGGCGTCCCGCATCGCGCGGGCCGTGGACGTCGGGTCGTAGCCGACGGGGACGCCCTCGACCAGGAGGATGTCGCCCTTGATGTGCCGCGCGCGCAGCGGGGCGATCTCCTGGTACGCGGGCGAGTCCCACCAGGCCCGCGCCTGGTCGATCCCGGGGAACCCGATCACCACGACGTGCCCGGGCCACCGCCCCTCCTTCACCTCGTGCTGCGTCGCGTGCACCAGGAAGCGACCACCGAACGGCTCGAAGGTGCCGGCGATCCGCTCGATGTACTCGGCGATCTCCGGGTGCGGGGCGGCGTCTTGGAGGTGCGCTATGGCGTAGGCGGTCATGGTGGCCTTCCGGTCGTTCCTGCTCGTACGCCGGTGATCGTGGCACGCGGGACGCCTGCGGGGCGATGACGTCGGAGGTAAGCGTCCGGGGCCCGCGGGCGGTGCGCCCCCGGGAGCCCCAGGAGCCCCGGGAGCACAGTCGGCCCGGGTCAGGCGGCCGGTTCGGCGGCGGAACGGGGGGCGGGTGCCCCGGTGGCGAACGGACCGTCGGGGGCGAAGGCCCGTTCCGCGAAGCGTTCGCCCATGCGGCGGTGGGTGGCGGCGTCCGGGTGGAGTGCGTCGGGCAGTGGGAGTTCGGCGTGGTCGGCGTGGCCGTAGAGTTCGCGGCCGTCGAGGTAGTGCAGGTGGGGGTCGTCGGCCGCCCGCTGCCGAACGATCCGGGCGAGTTCGTCCCGGATGGCGTTGAGGGTCAGCTTGCCGCTCGCGCGCTCCGCCGGGTCGCCGGTGGCCGTGAAGCGCAGGCGCCCCTCCCCCAGTGCGCTGAGGTCCGGGAAGCTGGGCCCGGGGGTGTCCTCGTGGATGGGGCACAGGATGGGCGAGATGACGAGCAGCGGTGCGGTGGGGTGGCCTTCGCGGACGGTGTCGAGGAAGCCGTGGACGGCGGGGGCGAAGGCGCGCAGCCGCATCAGGTCGGCGTTGACCAGATTGATGCCGATCTTGATGCTCACGAGGTCCGCGGGGGTGTCCCGCAGCGCGCGGGCGACGAACGGGTCGAGCAGGGCACTGCCGCCGAAGCCCAGGTTGATCAGTTCCACGTCACCGCGGGCGGCGGCGAGTGCGGGCCAGATGGTGGTGGGGCTGGCCGCGTCGGTGCCGTGGCTGATCGAACTGCCGTGGTGCAGCCACACCTTGCGGCCCCGGTCCGGCACCGGCTCGACGGGCGCGTCGGTGCGCAGGGCGAGGAGTTCGGTGGTCTCGTCGTACGGCAGCCAGAGCTCGACGTCCTTGACGCGGTCGGGCAGTTCGGCGAAGCGCGCGGTTCCGGACGGGCCGGACGCGTGCTCGGCGGCAACACCCTGACCATCGACATGATCAAGCAGACCGCCGAGCACGCGTCCGGCCCGTCCGG
>LIQL01000789.1:0-136 GCA_001418405.1 Streptomyces diastatochromogenes
GAGGTCGCCGAACCACATGTGGGCCATCTCGTGGGCGATGACCATGCCGCGGGTCTGCCGCTCGGTGTCGGTGACGGCGGAGCGGAAGACGAATTCGTCGCGGAAGGTGACCAGTCCGGGGTTCTCCATCGCGCCG
>LIQL01000789.1:170-2674 GCA_001418405.1 Streptomyces diastatochromogenes
TCCTCGACGTCGGCGTCGAGGTGCGGGGCGAGCGAGCGGCGGCAGTGCAGGCCGAAGGGCAGGCCGGCGTGCTCGGTGTGGACGGAGTGCCAGGGACCGGCGGCGACGGCGACGAGGTAGGTGCTGATGCGGGGGGTGGCGGCGGCTCGCCAGGTGCCGTCGGGGAGTTGCTCGGTGCGGCCGTTGGCGAGGACGGTCCAGGTGGGCGGTGCGGTGACGGTCAGCTCGAAGGCGGCCTTGAGGTCGGGCTGGTCGAAGGCGCCGAAGACTCGTTGGACGTCGTCCATGAAGAGCTGGGTGTAGACGTAGTCCTCGCCGTCGGCGGGGTCGGTGAAGCGGTGCATGCCCTCGCCGGTGCGGGAGTAGCGCATGGTGGCGTCGAGGCGGAGTTCGTGGGGGCCGGCGGCCAGGCCGGTGAGCGGCAGGCGGTTGTCGTCCAGCGCGGCCGGGTCCAGGGGGTGGCCGTCGAGGGTGGCGGCGTGGAGCGTGGCGGGCCGGATCTCGACGAAGGTGTCGCCCGGTTCACGGGCGGTGAAGTGGATGACGGTGCGGGAGGTGAACTCCTCGTCGCCGTGGGTGAGGTCGAGGGCGACCTCGCACCGGTGGACGTCGAGCAGGTGGGCACGGGCCTCGGCCTCGGGGCGCTGCAATACGGGCATGCCCGGCAGCTTGCCACGTCGGGGGCGCGCGGGTGCGGGGAGTTTCGCCGGCCCGTCGGCCGTGGGGCGGGCGGTGGCGTCACTCCACCCTCGGGGGGTCCGCGGGGTCCGGCACCTGCGTCGACCATCCCCCGGGCACCCGGTGGACCTGGCGGTCGCGGAAGCGGGCCGGGGCGAGGCCGACGCGGCGGGTGAAGAGGCGGCTGAAGTAGGCGGGGTCGTCGTAGCCGACGCGGCGGGCGACGGCCGCGATCGGGAGTTCGGTGGCGATCAGGAGTTCCTTGGCGCGGCCCAGGCGGATGCCGAGGAGGTAGTCCTTGGGGCTGCAGCCCGCGCCGCGGCGGACCGCGGTGCGCAGTGCGGCGGGGGTCATGCCGTGCCGGGCGGCGTGCTCGACGACCGAGAGCGGGAGGAAGGCGTCGCGGGCGAGGGCGGCGAGCACCGGTTCGCCGTCGGCGTCGGTGTCGGCGCGGGCGCGGCGCAGGGCGACGAGGAGTTCGTGGACGGCGGCGGCGGTCTCGACCTCCAGCAGCGGGTTGCCGCGGCGGGCGGCGCGGGCGATGCGGCCGATCGCGGTGCGGGCCGGGCCGGCGTCGGCGAGCGGGACGACGGGCTGCTGCGGCTCGATGTAGCCGAGTTCGGTGTAGGTGTCGGCGGCGGGTCCGGTGAAGTCGACGAAGCTCTCGTCCCAGCCGGTGTCGGGGTCGGCGCCGTAGTGGTGGGGGACGCCGGGCAGGAGCCAGAGCAGGGCGGGGGCGGTGACGGTGCGGCGCCGGCCGTCGGGGGTGGTGCACCAGCCGCGGCCGGCGCTGATGACGACGGCGACGTGGTGGTCGAGGGTGCGGGGTCCGACGGGCGGCAGGGTGCCGTGTTGCAGGCCGACGCCCAGGCAGACCAGGCCGAGGCGGTGGTGGAGCGGGCTGGGGGTGAAGTAGCGCATCCAGGTGTGGTACATGCCGTCCGGCCTCCCGTCCTCGTGCGCCGCCGCTCCGTCGGCCGCGCGCGCCGGAACGCCGGACGCCGGACCGTCGAACCATCCAAGCACCGTCGATCTTTGTCCATGGACCGGCGGGCCGCCAGAGGGCGAGGGTGTGGGCGGCCGGGGAACGACCAGTCGGGAGGCGTCAGGTGCGGTTTGCCGTGGGGGAACGGGACTTCGAGGCGGACGGGCGGCCGGTGCGGCTGCTGTCGGGGGCGTTGCACTACTTCCGGGTGCACGAGGCCCAGTGGGGGCACCGGTTGGCGATGCTGCGGGCGATGGGGCTGAACTGCGTGGAGACGTACGTGCCGTGGAACTGGCACGAGCCGCGCCCTGGTGAGCTGCGGGACGTCACGGCGTTGGGCCGGTTCCTCGACGCGGTGCGGGCGGCGGGGCTGCTGGCGATCGTGCGGCCGGGGCCGTACATCTGCGCCGAATGGGAGAACGGCGGACTGCCGTCGTGGCTGACGGGGGCGTTGGGGCGGCGGGTGCGGACCAGGGACGCGGCGTTCCTGCGGGCCGTGGACGGGTGGTGGCGGGCGCTGCTGCCGCAGGTGGTGGCGCGGCAGTGCGACCGGGGCGGGCCGGTGGTGCTGGTGCAGGTGGAGAACGAGTACGGGTCGTACGGCTCGGACGCCGCGTACCTGGGTCATCTCACGCGGCGGTTGCGGGAGTTGGGGGTGACCGTCCCGCTGTGCACCTCGGACGGGGCGGAGGACCACATGCTGACCGGCGGGAGCGTGCCGGGGGTGTTGGCGACGGTGAACTTCGGGTCGGGGGCGCGGGACGCGTTCGCGGCGTTGCGCCGGCACCAGGGGCGGGGGCCGTTGATGTGCATGGAGTTCTGGTGCGGGTGGTTCGCGCAT
>LIQL01000079.1 GCA_001418405.1 Streptomyces diastatochromogenes
CTTCGTCCAGTCCGGCGCCGGCGCCGGACTGGACGAAGCGGCGGTCAGCACCCTGGTCAACGCGGACATCTTCGTCGCCGGGATCGTCACCGTAGTGCAGAGCCTGGGTGCCGGGCGGTTCCTCGGCGTCCGGCTGCCCCTGGTGACCGGCGGCTCCTTCGTCTGCGTCACCCCCATGATCATGATCGCCCGGCAGTACGGAATGCCCGCGGTCTACGGCTCGATGATCGCGGCGGGGCTCTTCGGGATGCTGGTCGCGTTCCCCTTCGCCCGGGCGTTGCGGACCTTCCCGCCGCTGGTCAGCGGGGTGGTGATCACCGTCGTCGGATTGGCGCTGATCGGTGCCGCCCCCGGCATGATCGCCGGGCCGGACCCCGCGGCGGCGGACTACGCCCCGCCCGCCCATCTGGCCCTGGCCGGCGGGGTGATCGGCTTCCTGCTGCTGCTCCGGCGGTTCCTGCGCGGCTTCCTGGCCCAGGTGAGCGTGTTGCTGGCGCTGCTGGCCGGGACGCTGGCGGCGCTGCCGATGGGACTCACCGACTTCTCCGGCGTCGCCGACGCGGACTGGTGGGGGCTGGTCTCCCCGTTCCGCTTCGGGGCCCCCACCTTCCCACTCGCCGGCGTGGTCTCCCTGTGCGTGGTGATGTTGGTGGTGTTCGCCGAGTCGACCGCGCAGATGATCGCGGTCAGTGAGGCGGTCGAACGGCCGCTGACCGACCGGGCGTTGGGCCGCGGTCTGGCCGCCGACGGCCTGTCCGGGGTGCTCGGCGGCGCCATGAACTCCTTCCCCGACACGGTCTTCGCCGGCAACATCGGACTGACCCTCATGACCGGCATCCGCAGCCGGTACGTCACCGCCGCCGGCGGCGTGGTGATGGTGTTCCTGGGGACCCTGCCCAAATTGGGCGAGGCGATCGCCTCCCTGCCCCAACCCGTGATCGGCGGGGCCTCGTTGATCTGCTTCGCCACCGTCGCCGCGGTGGGCATCAACATCCTGCGCCGGGCCGGGCTCGACCAGGGGGACAACCTGCTGATCGCGGCGGCGGCGATCGGCACCGGCATGCTCCCGGTCGTCGCCCCGCGCCTGTACCACCGCTTCCCGGAGTGGTGGCAGCTGGTGTTCGGCAGCCCCTCGACCGCGGCGCTGGTGGTGGCGCTCGGACTGCACTGCGCGTTCCACCGCGGGCGGCGCCGGGTCGAGGGGGCCGAGGTCTGACGGGCGCAGGGTCAGACGAGGCCCTGCATCCGCCGGGCGACCCGGGCGTGTTCGTTCAACTTCTCTTCGAGTGACGCGAGTTGGAGTTCTCCCTCGTCGACGAGGACGCGGCCGCCGACGACTGTCGTCCAGGCCCGCGACGGGGCGCAGCGCAGCCATGCCTCGACCGGGTCGCTGAGTGCCCCGGCCAGTGCCACCGCGGGGGTGTCCCAGACGACGAGGTCCCCGCAGGCGCCCGGGCGCAGCTGTCCCAACTCGTCCGCGCGGCCCAGGCAGCGGGCCGAGCCGCGGGTGGCGATATCCAGGGCGTCCCGGGCGGTCATCGCCGACGGGCCGCCGCGGTAGCGACCCAGCAGCAGGGCGCTGCGGGTCTCCAGCCACAGCGAGGCGTGGTCGGTGGAGGCGGAGCCGTCGCAGCCGATGCCGACCGGCATGCCCAGTCCGCGCATCTCCCGGACCGCCGCCGTCCCGCCGGCGATCAGCATGTTGGAACTGGGACAGTGCGCCACCCCGACCCCGGCGGCGGCGAGCCGGGCGCGCTCCTCCTTGGTGGGGTGGATGCAGTGCGCCACCCACGTGCGGTCGGTCATCCAGCCGACCGACTCGAAGTACTCGACGGGCCGGCAGCCGTAGGTCTCCAGGCAGTAGGCGTCCTCGTCCGGGTCCTCGGCGAGGTGGGTGTGCAGCCGGACGTCGAGCCGCTCGGCCAACTCGGCGGTCGCGGTCATCAGTTCCCGGGTCACCGAGAACGGTGAGCAGGGCGCGAGGGCGACTTGGGTCAGCGCGCCCGGGGCCGCATCGTGGTAGGTCTGCACCAGTCGCTCGCTGTCCGCCAGCACATCCTCGGCGGTCTGGGTGACCGAGCGGGGCGGCAGCCCGCCGTCCTCGGTCGAGCGGGTCATCGAGCCGCGGGTGGCGTGGAAGCGGAAACCCACCTCCTGGGCGGTGCGGATCTGGGCGTCGATCAGGCGCGGCCGCGGATGGACGTAGTGGTGGTCCATCGAGGTGGTGCAGCCACCCAGCAGCAGTTCCGCGATGCCGACGTAGGTGGCGAGGTGCACGGCCTCCTCGTCGAGGGCGGCCCACAGCGGGTAGAGGGTGGTGAGCCAGGTGAAGAGGGTGCCGTTCACGGCCGGGGCGTAGGCGCGGGTGAGGTTCTGGTACATGTGGTGATGGGTGTTGATCAGCCCGGGGGTGACCAGGCGACCGGCGGCGGACAGGGTGCGGGTGGCGCCCGCCGGCTCGGAGCCGGCGGGCCCGTACGCCGCGACCCGGCCGTCCCGGAGGGCGATCCAGCCGCCGGGTACCTCGGTGTCACCGTCGATGACGAGCAGCCGGGCGTCCCGGACGAGCAGGTCGTAGTGGTCCGTCGGGTCGGCGGTGCCGTCCGGACGGGCGTGGTGGTGGGTGTCGGCCATGCGAGGACTCCTGTGATGCGGTGTGCCGAGGCTCCGGCACGGGGCACGATGGATGCGCGCGGGCCCTGTACCGGTGTGGTGCGCGGCCACCGGATCGTCACCGCCGGGCCTGCCGGCGGGCGGGCGGTCCTCCTCCTTGACGTCTCACGTCCCTGGGATGGGGACGTAACTCGGCGCGGTGCACACGTCGTTGGAGCCCTGCCCGGAATTCGCCGGACCAGTCCCCGGCCCGCCCCGGCGGCGTCAGGCCGGCCGGTGCGCCGGCAGCGGGCGCCGCAGCACGTACCCGCCGACCGCCACCGCCACCGCGATGACGCACCCCGCGAAGGCCAGCCCCGCGCCGCGCAGTCCCAGCGCCATGGTCAGGGCGCCGACGCCCACCACCGGCAGGGAGATGCCGAGATAGGCGACGAGGAAGAAGGCGGAAAGGGTGCCGCCGCGGTGCTCCGGCGGGGCGGCGGCGCTCACCGCGGTCAGTCCGGCACGGAAGGCCAGGCCCTGGCCGGTGCCGCCGCAGAGCGCGCCCGCGACCAGGACGGGCAGCGACGCCGTCGCGAGCGAGGTCCCCACCAGCACCAGCCCCACCACCAGGATCAGGCAGCCGGCCGGCAGCGCGGCGCGGACGCCGATCCGGCCGGTCAGCGACTGGCCGAGGGTCGAGCCGAGGAAGACCGTGCAGACGACCGCCCCGGACACCGCGAGGTTGTGCACGCCGAGGGTCTGCGCGACGAAGCTCGGGGCGATCGCGGTGAACAGTCCGAGCAGGGCGAAGCCGGCGAACGCGGCGACCGCGGCGGGCGCGAACACCCCGCGGACCGCCGGGGGGATCACGAGCCCCTGGGGACGCAGGGACCGCGGCCGGTGCGGATGTGCGACGGTCTCCGGCAGGAACCAGGTCACCAGCCCGGCGAGGAGCAGCAGGAGGAGGTGGACGAGGAAGGGGAGGGCGAGTGGCCGGGGCGCGTACTGCGCGAGCAGACCGGCCAGTAGTGGGCCGCAGCCCAGGCCGCCCATGTTGGCGGCGGTGGCCGCGAAGCCGGCCCGGGACTCCCGGCCGGGGCGGGCCAGTTCCAGGACGGCGGCGGTGGCGGCGCCGCTGAACAGCCCGGCGGCGAAGCCGGACAGCACCCGGCCGAGCAACAGCAGCGGCAGCCCGCCCTCGAACAGGAAGCACCCGGCGCTCGCCGCCGACAGGCCCAGCGCCGTGAACAGCACCGGTCGCCGACCGGTCTGGTCGGAGAGGTTGCCCGCGCCGAACAGGACGGTGATCACGCCGAGGGCGTAGGTGGCGAAGACCACGGTCACCATCAGCTCGGAGAAGCCCAGCTGTTGGCGGTAGAGCCCGTAGAGCGGGGTGGGCAGGGTCGTTCCCGCCATGCCGATCGCGAAGACGCCCGCCGCGGCGGGGCTGCCGGGGCGACGGGTCGGGCCGGTGCGCACGGTCATGGCGTCAACGTAGGCGGCGGCACCGCGCCCCGGCTAGGACGCGGTGCCGCCGCGCGTGGCGGGGCACCGCGTCCCGTGGGCAGTCGCGCCGTCCGGCGCCGTCGTGTCGTGCCGGGTCAGCGGGTGGGCGTGTTGGCCGCGGTGACGTTGACGGCGGCCCAGGCGCGGTCCACCGTCTGGTAGGCGGTGCTGTTCGCGCCGTACAGGTCCTTGGCGGCCTGGAGGGTGGCGGTCCGGGCGTCGTGGAAGTCGGTCGTGGAGACCATGTACCGGGTGAGCGCCCGGTAGAAGATCGCCGTGGCCTTGTCCCGCCCGATGCCGGTCACCTTGGCGCCGTCGTAGGTGGGGGAGTCGTAGGCGACCTTGCCGATGGTCTTCTTGCCGCTGCCCTCGGCCAGCAGGTAGAAGGCGTGCGAGGAGACGCCGGAGCCGGCGTGCACCTCGGTGTCGTAGGTGTCCTTCGACCAGTAGTCGACGGCCCCTTCGAGCTTGTCCAGGGACGGCTCGTCCAGCCGGCGCAGGAACTTCTGGGCCAGGCCGAGGTTCTCGCCCATGAGGTAGTTGGGCGGGTTCTTCGGGTTGTTGGTGGCGAACTCCACCGCGCTGCCGAAGATGTCCGCGAGCGATTCGTTGAGGGCGCCCGGCTCGCCGAACTGACGGCCCTCGGCGTCGACGCGGGTGGGCTGGAGGTTCGCGGTGGCGTCGACCACGCCGTGGGTCAGCTCGTGGCCGGTGACGTCGAGGACCACCAGCGGCTTGGTGAAGAGCTGGCCGTCGCCGTCGCCGTAGAGCATGCAGCCGCAGTCCGAGGACCAGAAGGCGTTGCCGACGTTCTTGCCGTAGTGGACCAGGGCGTGCGCGCCGGCCCCGTCGTTCTTGATGCCGTTGCGGCCGAAGGTCTTCTTGTAGAAGTCCAGGGTGCTGGTGATGCCGAACTGGGCGTCGACCGCGGCGGTGGCCCGGTTGGCGGTGGTGCCGTCGCCCCAGCGGTTGGTGCCGTTGACGAGCGGCTTGGCGCTGATGAACTTCTCCAGCTCCTTGCCGCCGGCGTCCCGCGTCTCGGTGTTGCCGCGGGTGCCGTCGCGCAGCACGAAGGCGTTCTTCGCGGTCTGCGTGGTGGACAGCGGCACCGTGCCGACGAAGAGGGACGCGCCGGTGCCGGTGGCCCGCGCCGGGAAGCTGCCGGCGGTGGACTTGCTCGGGGCGGTCGGGGTGGCGGCCGCACCGGGCTTGGGGGTGGGACGCTCGCCGCGCTGCCGGAGCTTTTGCAGGACGGAGGGGGAGAGGAACGGGTCGTTGACCGGCACGTTGCTCAGGACGCCGCCGGTGGTGGCGTCGACGACGACGGTCCGGGCGCCGCCGGCCTCGGCGGTGCGGCTGTCGGTGACCTGCACCTGGTAGGCGAGGGTGGTCCGGCCCTCCCGGGCGTCGACGACGAGTTGGGGCTCGCCGGCGGTGCCCTGCGCCACGGCGGCGGCCTTGGTGGCGGCCTGGCCGGCCGACAGTTTCGGGTCGGTGGCGGGGAGGTCGACCCGGTGCCGGGCGGCCCGGGTCACGCCCTGGTAGGCGGAGTCGGCACCGAGGTGGACGACCAGGTCGCCGCCGAGC
>LIQL01000790.1 GCA_001418405.1 Streptomyces diastatochromogenes
CGTGCGCGGCCGCGCACGAAGTCAACGGCGCGCCTGTGAAGTCACCCGCGGTGGTGGGGTGGTGGGGCGCCACGCGTGGTGGCGCGGAAAAGGAGCGACGGTCGTGCCGGCGCGGTGGACGGGAAGGCGGCCAGGGCGCGGGGACGGAACGGAGGGAAGAAGGGCGCGCTCCCGTAGGACGGGGAGCGTCAGTGCGGCAACGGCGCGGACCGCGTGCCTGTGGGACACCGGTCCGCGCCGTTGCCCCAGGAGGCGCGGTTCAGCCCGCCCGTGTCTCGTCGTGGTGATCAGCGGCGGACTGCGTCGGGGCCGGGACGCTGCCGGCCGCGGGGGAGGCGGGGGCCAGCACGCCCCGGGGACGGAGCCAGCGGTAGCCGGCCAGCGCCACCAGCGCGGCCAGGACGCCCGCGGTGAGCGGCACCAGGTAGCCGCGCGCGGCACCGGCCGCGTCCACCACCCAGCCGGCCGCCGACGAGCCGAGCGCCACCCCCACCGCGAGTCCGGTGCTCGTCCACGTCATGCCCTCGGTCAACTTCGTCCGCGGCACGTGCTCCTCGACCAACGCCATGGTCGTCACCATCGTCGGCGCGATCGACAACCCGGCGAGGAACAGCGTGGCGGCCAGCAGCACCAGCGAAGCGCTCAGCGACGCCGCCAACTGGAGCGGCACCATGCTCACCGCCATCGCGACCATCCCCACCAGCCACCGCCGCGACGGCGGCCCCGCCAGGTGCAGCAGCCCGAACACCGCGCCGGCCACGCACGAGCCCAACGCGTACACCGCCAGCACCAGGCTCGCCGCCGCCTTGTGACCGGTCTCCTGCGCGAACGCCACGGTCACCACGTCGATCGCCCCGAAGATCGCACCGGTCGCCACGAACGTCGCCACCAACACCCGCAGTCCCGGCGACCGCAGCGCGGATCCTCCGGTGTGCTGCTCGCGCGGATGCGGCACCGGCTCCGTCGCGCGCTGCGCGGTCAGCCAGATCACCCCGACCGTCAGGAACACCCCGGCCAACAGCGGCCCGGCCTCCGGGAACCACGCCGTCGACAGCCCGATCGACAGGATCGGGCCGACGATGAAGCACATCTCGTCGACGATCGACTCCCACGAGTAAGCGGTGTGCAACTCCCGCGGTGAGCCCCGGTAGAGCTCCGCCCAGCGCGCCCGCACCATGGAGCCCACGCTCGGCACGCACCCCGCACAGGCCGCGAAGGCGAACAGCGTCCAGTCCGCCCACCGCTGCTGGGCACTCAGCAGCAGCCCGGCGACCGCCGCCAGCGACACCAGCGTCGCCGGACGCAGCACGCGGCGCTGCCCGTGCCGGTCCACCAGTCGGGAGATCTGCGGCCCCAGGACCGCCGCCGAGAGCGCGAGCGTCGCGGACAGCGCCCCCGCCAGCCCGTACCGGCCGGTCAGCTGGGACACCATCGTGACGATGCCGATGCCCATCATCGACAGCGGCATCCGCCCCAGCAGCCCTGCGGCGGAGAACGACTTGGTGCCGGGGCGCCCGAAGATGGCGCGGTAGGGACTGGGCAACGGGGTGCTCCGCCGGGTGAGGAAGTCGGTAAGGAATGTCTGTGGCCGATACAGCTTACGGGTGGCGGGGCGTCCTGCGCCTCCCGGTTTCCGCCCCGGTTCCGGCCCGCCCAACCGGGGCCTGACCCCTCGCGGCCGCCCGGGGGGTGGGAGGATCGGAGGCATGCCAGAACAGTGCGACCCCCGCCCCTATGACGCCCTGCTGCTGCTGTCCTTCGGAGGCCCGGAAGGCCCCGACGACGTCGTGCCGTTCCTGGAGAACGTCACCCGCGGCCGCGGCATCCCCCGCGAGCGCCTCAAGGAGGTGGGCCAGCACTACTTCCTGTTCGGCGGCGTCAGCCCGATCAACGCCCAGAACCGCGAGCTCCTCGACGCACTCCGCAAGGACTTCGCCGATCACGGCCTCGACCTGCCGGTCTACTGGGGCAACCGCAACTGGGCGCCCTACCTGACCGACACCCTGCGCACCATGGTCACCGACGGCCACCGCCGCATCGCCGTCCTCGCCACCAGCGCCTACGCCTCGTACTCCGGCTGCCGCCAGTACCGCGAGAACCTCGCCGACGCGCTCGCCACCCTCCAGGCCGAGGGCCTGGACGTCCCGCAGGTCGACAAGCTGCGGCACTACTTCAACCACCCCGGCTTCATCCGGCCCATGGTCGACGGCGTCCTCGCCTCCCTCGCCGGACTCCCCGAGGAGGTCCGCGCCGGCGCCCACATCGCCTTCACGACGCACTCCATCCCGACCGCGGCCGCCGACACCTCCGGCACCCCCGAGGACCACACCGACGACGGCACCGGCGGCGCCTATGTCGCCCAGCACCTGGACGTCGCCCGGGTCGTCGCCGACGCCGTACGGGACGAGACCGGCATCGACCACCCCTGGCAGCTCGTCTACCAGTCCCGCAGCGGCGCGCCGCACATCCCCTGGCTGGAACCCGACATCTGCGACCACCTGGAGGACCTGCACGGCGCCGGCGTCCCGGCCGTCGTCATGGCCCCCATCGGCTTCGTCTCGGACCACATGGAGGTCAAGTACGACCTCGACACCGAGGCCACCGCCAAGGCCGCCGAACTGGGCCTGCCGGTCGCCCGCTCCGCCACCGTCGGCGCCGACCCCCGGTTCGCCGCCGCCGTCCGCGACCTCCTCCTGGAGCGCGCCGCCGCCGAGCGGGGCACCACCCCCGAACGGTGCGCCCTGGGCGCCCTCGGCGCCTCGCACGACCTGTGCCCCCTCGGCTGCTGCCCGGCCCGCGCCGCCCGTCCGGCCGCCGCCGGCGCGGACTGGGCAGCAGC
>LIQL01000791.1:0-460 GCA_001418405.1 Streptomyces diastatochromogenes
GGCCCAAGGGTGAGGCGGGGCCCGGCAGCAGGCCGCAACAGACCGCAGGTCAGCTGCTGACCCCCACCGCACGTCCGTATGTGGTGGTGTCGGGGACGAGGTCGAGCATGGCGCGGGCGACGTCTGCGCGGGGGACGGAGCTGCCGGCCGGGCCGGCTTCGACGGCGTGGCGGTAGCGGCCGGTGCCCGGCTTGTCGAGCAGGCGGGGCGGGCGTACGACGGTCCAGTCGAGGTCGGTGCCGCGGAGTACGGCCTCCATGCGTTCCAGGTCGGTGTAGAGCTCGTTGAGGATCGCCCAGAGCAAAGGGCTGAAGACGCGGTGGCTGAGGAACGGTTGGCCGGTGCCGGTGCGGTTGAGCGGGCCGGCGCTGACGACGAGGAGGCGGCGCACGCCGGTCGCCGCCATGGCTTCGGTGACCGCGCGGGCCGACGTGGAGGCGGGCCGCAGCGGATCGTGCCG
>LIQL01000791.1:466-1969 GCA_001418405.1 Streptomyces diastatochromogenes
ACGAGGTGCCGGCCGATGCCGCCCGAGGCCCCGACGACGGTGATTCTCATGGTTCCTCCGGTGTTCTGTCCTGGGCACCCCCGAAGGAACACGAGGGTGAGTGAGCACTCACCCACCAGTGTGAGTGAATGCTCACTCACCTGTCAATGTAGAGTCGCCCCATGAGCCCCGAAGCCGCCGCCCCGCTGTCCGGAGGCGCTCTGACGCGCTCCCGCATCCTCGACGCCGCCGCCGCGCTGATGACGAGTGTCGGATTGGCGCACACCACGACCAAACAGCTCGCGAAGCAGGCGGGATGCTCCGAGGCGGCCCTGTACAAGCACTTCCGGAGCAAGGAGGAGATCTTCGTGCAGGTGCTGCGCGAGCGGGTGCCGCAGCTCGCGGACGCGCTGGCGGAGCTGCCGGACCTGGCGGGGGACGAACGCGGCCCGGCCGGGCACCTCACGGCGGTGACGCTGGCCGCCGTGCGCTTCTACCGGCGGTCGTTCCCGATCGCGGCCTCGCTGTTCGCCAGTCCGGAGCTGCTGGCGACGCACCGGCGCAAGCTCGACGAGCTGGGTTCCGTCGGGCCGCACAACGCGAGCCGGCAGGTGGCGGCGTACCTGGCCGCGGAGCAGGAGCTGGGGCGGGTCTCGGCGGCGGTCGATCCGCACGCGGCGGCCAACCTGCTGATCGGGGCCTGCTTCCACCGGGCGTTCCTGGACCTGTTCTTCGACGGGGAGGCGCCGGCCGGTGCGCTGCGTCCGGCGGGCGAGGCGGAGTTCGCGGCGGAGACGGTGCGGGCGCTGCTGGGCGGGCTCGCACCGTCGGACGACGCGTGAGAGGCGGGCGCGGGGACGGCAGGGGCCGCGCGGGGGCCTGAGTACCCGGGAGGGCGCGGGCGTTCCCGAGAGGGCCCAGAAGTTCGGGGAGTGCGGGGAGTTCTACGGATTTCCCGGGCCGCCGGGAGGACGGGGGCGGCCCGGCGGTGGCCGGGGCGCCGTCCGGGGTGGTGCGGTCGTGGCTCAGACGCACGTCTCCGCGGGGAAGAGGCCGTCGGCGGCGCGTTCGAAGGTGAGCAGGCGGCGCTTGCGGTCGAGGCCGCCGCCGTAGCCGGTGAGGCTGCCGTTGGCGCCGACGACGCGGTGGCAGGGGACGATGATGCCGACCGGGTTGCGGCCGTTGGCCAGGCCGACGGCGCGGGAGGCGGCCGGGTTGCCGAGCCGTTCGGCGAGCTGCCCGTAGGAGAGGGTCTCCCCGTACGGGATGGTGCACAGGGTGGCCCAGACGCGGCGTTGGAACGGGGTGCCGTGCAGGGCGAGCGGCAGGTCGAAGGTGGTCAGTTCGCCCCGGAAGTAGGCGCGGAGTTGGGTGATGGTCCGGGCGAAGGGCGGTGGCGTTGGTCGGTCATGTAGAGGCCGGTGAGGGCGTCGCCGTCGGCGACGAGGGTGAGCGGGCCCACGGGGGTGTCGTCGAGGACGGTGTGGGTGACGGGGCCGGTGGGGGCCGTGCTGGGTGCGGGCA
>LIQL01000792.1 GCA_001418405.1 Streptomyces diastatochromogenes
CCGGGCAGCAGCTCCAGGTCGGGCATCGTCTCGCGGCCGGAGCCGGCGAGGCGGGCCAGGCCGTCGGTGAGGGCGCTCTCGCCGTCGGCGGAGGTCAGGACGACGGCGGTGCGGTCGCCGGGGACGACGTCGTCGACCAGCTCGCGGGCGGTGGGAGCGGCGGTCTCCACCACGACGCCGGCCTCGCGGAGGTACGGCAGCTGGGGGTGGTCGGGGTCGGCGCACAGGACGCGGTCGGCGGCCCGCAGGACCTGCCAGGCGGGCCAGGACAGCAGGCCGGGGGCGACCCGGTGGCTGGTCGTGAGCAGGACCAGGCGGCCGGTGCCGGGGCCCTCGGGGTGGGGCGCGGCGCCGGGACCGGCGGCGGGAGTGGCGTCAGCGGCGTCAGCGTTCACGTAAACGAACGTAACGCACGCCGCTGACAGCGCCCCGGCCGCCCGCGCCCGGCCCCCGCGCCCGCCGCGGCCCGGCGGCTACGCCTGCTGCGGGTGGGCGGTGGCCGGCACGATCCACGGCTCCTTGGTCTGGCCGAGGATCACTTCCTGGTCGTCCCACTTGCCGAACCGCGGATTGACGTCGACCCGCATGTCCCGGGAGGTCTTCGACAGCGCCTGGACGAGCTTCTGCTGCCCGTCGGGGCGGGCGCGGTCCGCGTGCAGGTGCTTGGAGAGGCCGTCCAGGAGGAGCTGGTTGCGGACGACCGTGTCGATCTCGTCGGGGGCGATGCTCTGCTGGAGCCACATCGTCTTGAGCCGGGCGGCGCCGCCGGCCCGTTCCTCGGCCGCCGCCCGGGCCTTCTGCACGTCGGCGCGGGTGACCTGCACCCCGGCGTCCGCGGCGGCCCGGTCCAACACCCGGTCGAAGATCATGCTGTTGAGGGTGGCGAGGCTGAGCCGCCCGGTGTTGGCGATCAGCTGCTTGCCCTGGGGGGACGTGGCCTGGGCGGTGCGGACGTCCTTGACCCGCGACTGGAGTTGGGCGACGGTGATCCGCTTGCCGTCCACGACGGCGGCGGCGCCGGGGTGGGCGTCGGTGCCGCAGGCGGTGAGCAACGGGGTCGCGGCCAGCAGAGCGGCGGCGGCGGTAACGGAGAGCGCTGTCCTACGACGGAGCACGTGGCCTCCCGGCAGATCGGATCGTGCGACGGAGTGACGACCTCTTACGGAGTGACGACCTACTTGCGACCTAGTGACGACCTTGAATGATCGATGCTAGGGAGTCGGCGTGGCCCAGGNNGCGCGGCGTCACCCCTGCATCTGCCCCAGCCAGTACAGCGTCCGGCGGATCTCCGTGGGGAAGGGGTGGTGCGGTCCGTGCAGGCGCTCGGCGTCGTAGAGGAGGCGGGAGAGGGTCTCCTTGGCGGCGCCCTGTTCGCCCTGGGCCAGCAGCAGGTGCCCGATGGAGCGGCGGATTTCGAGCGGGCGGACGGGGTCGTCGGCGTAGTGCTCGAAGTACGGCAGGAGGGACCGGTACTCCTCCAGGGCCCGGGCGACCTCGCCGAGTTGTTCGAGGCACTGGGCGGCGTCGTAGTGGAACTGGAGGGCCTGGCGGGTGG
>LIQL01000793.1 GCA_001418405.1 Streptomyces diastatochromogenes
GTGGGAGAAGGAGGTGCACGGCGACCAGTTGGGGCCCGCGTTGGCCGACCAGGTGGACGCGTTGCGGGCGGCCGGGGAGCGCTTCGCGGACCTGGACCTGGGGAGGGTGGCGATCCGCGGCTGGTCGTTCGGCGGGTTCCTGGCCGCGGCGGCCGTGCTGCACCATCCGGACGTCTTCCACGCGGCGGTCGCCGGCGCCCCGCCCACCGACATGCGGCTGTACGACACCCACTGGAAGGAGCGGTTCCTGGGCCATCCCGATGAGGTCCCGGAGAACTACGCGCGCTGCTCCCTGGTGGGCAAGGGCCACCTGCTGCGCCGCCCGCTGATGCTCGTCCACGGGCTGGCGGACGACAACGTCGCCGTGGCGCACACCCTGCGGTTCTCCGCGGAGCTGCTGGCGGCGGGCCGACCGCACACCGTGCTGCCGCTGCCGGGCGCCACGCACCTGCCCGCCGACGACGCCGTCAACGCCAACCTGCTGCGCGCGCAACGGGACTTCCTCAAGGAGGCGCTGCCCGCCCCGGAGCACGGTGCGAGCGGTGGCTGAGCGCTGATCCGTGCCACTCCCGGCGCGTGATCAGCGGGCGCGTCGGGGGTGCCGCCAGCAGGCGAGGACGTCCTCGGTGGTCGTGACCGTGGCCACCAGGGACAGGGTGTTGCGGACCATCACGGGGGTGTAGTCGGCGGGCACCCCCGCGATGGCGTCCGCCGGAACGACCGCGGTGTAGCCGAGGTTGACCGCGTCGAACACGGTGTTGGGGATCGCCACGTTCGCCGAGACCCCGGTGACGACGAGCGTGCGGCAGCCGAGGTTGCGCAGCAGGGCGTCCACGTCGGTGCCGGCGAGAGGGGAGAGGCCGTGCAGCCTGCGCACCACCAGGTCCGCTTGCGACACCGGTATCGGGTCGGCGACGCGGACCGCGGTGGACCCGGTGGTCTGCCGCACCGGCAGCCGCTCGGCGGCGCGGAAGAGCCGGGCGTTGCGGCTGGCGCCGCGGCCGTCCGGGCGGCGTTCGGCGATCGCGTGCAGCACCTGGACGCCGGCGTCGTGGGCCGCAGCCACCAGGTGGGCGATCCGCCGCAGCGCCCCCGAGGTGCGGGCGGCGTCGGCGAGTTCCGGTAGGGCGCTGTCGGGGCCGACCACACCGCGCTGGCATTCGACGGTGAGCAGCACCGTCGTGGCCGGGTCCAGTTGCTCGACGAGCCGGCTGTCCGAAGGCATCGGCGTTCCCCTCTGCGGAAGGCCCGCTACGGATGGCGTCGCGGCGTGCGCGGGTTCGGGCGCACGCCGGGGCGGCGGGCCGGGAGGCGCGAGGGTATCGACCATTGCGTTCGGCAGGAAGAGCCCCCATGATTTCTGACACCTCATTTCTGACACTCCATCAGAAACGATGAAGGGCGGCGAGGATGACCGAGGCACCGCGCACGGCCGACACGCTCACGACTGCCGACCCACCCCAGGAGGCCGCGCCCCAACGCCGCGGCCGGCGGATCATGATGACCCCGACGGAGCTGGACGCCTTCCTGGCCGCACAACGCACCTGCCGGGTCGCCACCGTCGGCCCGGACGGGACCCCGCACGTGGGCGCACTGTGGTTCGTCTGGGACGGGACGGCCCTCTGGCTGTACTCGATCACCCGCAGCAAGCGGTGGGCGCAGCTGCGCAAGGACCCTCGGATCGCGGTGGTCGTGGACGACGGGCAGGAGTACGGCGAACTGCGCGGCGTCGAACTCACCGGCCGCGCGGAACGCGTCGGCGAAGCGCCGCGCACGGGCGAACCCTGCCCGGAACTGGAGGCTCCGGAAAGGTCGTTCGCGGAGAAGAACTTCGGCCTCGCACAGATGCCGCACGACGGGCGGCACGCCTGGCTGCGCCTGACGCCCGAGTCGGTGGTGTCCTGGGACTTCCGCAAGATCCCGAGCTGAGCGCACGGCACCCCGCCTCGCGCGGCCGCCGGGACGCCCGGACGCCCGGACGCAACACCCCGGCCCGCCGCGCGAGCCGAGTTATCCACAGGCGGACCGCGCGTCGATCACAACGTCGACGGTCTCTGCGAAAGTGGTCTTCGTCAGCCCGTTCCGCGCGGCGGCGCGTGCGGGATCGGGACAGCTCCGGCCCACCTGCGCCGGCAGCCGACACGACCGAAGGAGACCCGGTGAACGTGCTCTTCCCCGCCCTGCGCGACGGCTCGCCCACACCCGCGCTGCGCTTCGGCGACCGCGCCCTGGACTACGGCCAACTGGCCGCGGTGGCCGGCCCGCTCGCCGAGCGCATCGACCGCCTCACCCCCGGCGGCACGCCCCGGCTGGCGGTCTGGGCGACGCCGACGCTGGAGACGTCCGTGGCAGTGGTCGCCGCACTGCTCGCCGGCGTGGCCGCGGTACCGATCAACCCGAAGATCGGCGAGCGCGAGCTCACCCACATCGTGACGGACAGCGCCCCCGCTCTGGTCCTGGCCGAGCCAGGCACCACCCTGCCGGATCCCCTGGCCGCGCTCCCCCGCATCGACGTCGAAGCCACCCCGTCCGCCGACGCGCCGGTGCCCGGCCCGCTGCCCGTGGAGCCGGGCGACGAAGCCCCGGCCCTGATCGTCTACACCTCCGGGACGACCGGCCCGCCCAAGGGCGTCGTCCTCCCCCGGCGCGCCCTGGCCCGGACCCTCGACGCGCTGGAGGACGCCTGGCAGTGGACGGCCGACGACGTACTGGTCCACGCCCTGCCGCTGTTCCATGTCCACGGCCTGATCCTCGGCGTCCTCGGCCCGCTGCGCCGCGGCGGCAGCGTGCACCACCTGGGCCGCTTCAGCACCGAGGCGGTCGCCCGCGAACTGTCCGCGGACGGCACGATGCTCTTCGGCGTCCCGACGATGTACCACCGACTCGCCCTCGACGCCGAGCAGAACCCCACCCTCGCCCAGGCCCTGGGCCGAGCCCGACTCCTGGTCTCCGGTTCCGCCGCGCTCCCCCTCACCGACCACCAGCGGCTCACCGCCGCCACCGGCCGCCGCGTGATCGAACGCTACGGCATGACCGAGACGCTGATGAACACCAGCGTCCGCGCGGACGGCCCCGACGCCACCGGCACGGTCGGCGTCCCCCTCCCCGGGGTCTACGTGCGCCTCGTCGACGACGCGGGCCGGGCCGTCGAGGAGAGCGACGGCGAAACGGTCGGCGAGATCCAGGTGCGGGGCCCCAACCTCTTCTCCGAGTACCTCAACCGCCCCGACGCCACCGCCGCGGCGTTCGACGGCGGCTGGTTCCGCACCGGCGACATGGCCGTACGGGACCCCGCCGGCAACTACCGGATCGTGGGCCGCAAGGCCACCGACCTCATCAAGAGCGGCGGCTACAAGATCGGCGCCGGCGAGATCGAGAACGCCCTGCTGGCCCACCCGGGAGTGGCCGAGGCAGCCGTCACCGGCGAGCCCGACGAGGACCTGGGCGAACGGATCGTCGCCTGGGTCGTGCCCGAGACCGGCGCCGACGCCGGCTGGCCGCCCTCCGCCCAGGAGTTGGCCGACCACGTCGCCGGCCAACTGGCCCCACACAAGCGGCCACGCATCGTCCACTTCCTCGACGCCCTCCCCCGCAACGACATGGGCAAGATCCTCAAGCGGGACCTGCGCGCCGCGGCACCCCCGGCAGGAGCCGGCGATGCATGAGCAGCCACCGCGGGACGCGGCTCCCCCGCCCAGCCTCCGCCTGACGGCCCGCCAAGCCATCGCAGCCGTCACCGACACCGCCATTGAACTCACCCCCGGCACCGCAGGCACCCCGCCCGCCCAGCTCCCTCCGCCCGACGGCCCGCTCGGCTGGCACGGCTACGACACCGCCCGGCAGCGCGCCCGCGACCGGACCGGCGAGGACGAGTCGGTGGTCACCGCGCTCGCCACCCTCGGCGGCGCCGAAGCGGTGGTGCTCGCCTTCGAGTTCGGCTTCCTCGGCGGTTCCCTCGGCGAACGCACCGGCGACCGGCTGGAGGCCGCCTACGCGAAGGCCCGCGAGCGGCGCCTCCCCCTCGTCTCCCTCATCGCCACCGGCGGCAGCCGGATGCAGGAAGGGATGCGGGCGCTGTCCCAGCTCCAGCGGGTGGCCCGACAGTCGGCGCTGAACCGCGCCGCCGGACTACCGCAGATCGCGGTGGTCCGCGACCCGACCACAGGCGGCGGATGGGCGACCCTGGGCGCCGGGGCCGATGTGATCCTCGCGCTCCCCAAGGCCCAGGTCGGCTTCGCCGGCTCACGGGTGCGCCCGCCGGACGCCGATCCGCACGCCTACTCCGCCGAGGGACAGTTCGCGGCCGGCCAGGTCGACGCCGTCGTCCCCGCCGACGCCCTCCGCACCACCCTCCGACGCTGGCTCCGCCTCCTCAACACCGCCGACCCACCACCGACCGCACCACCCCGCCCGGCCCCCGTGCCCTTCGCCCTGGGCACCACCCACCTCCCGGAAACCGGTTGGGACGCGGTCGGCCGGGCCCGCGACGCCGGGCGCCCCCGCGCCGAGGCGTACCTCCAGGCGTACTTCGACGACTGGGAGGAGATCAGCGGCGACCGGTGCGGCGGACGCGACCCCGGCATGCGCTGCGGATTCGGCCACCGCGACGGCCGCACCATCGCCTTCGCGGCCCAGTGCGGCACGGCCACCCGCCCGGCCGGATTCCGCACCGCGACCAGACTGATACGACTCGCGGACCGATTCGGCATCCCGGTGCTCACCCTCGTGGACACACCGGGCGCCGCCAACGACGCGGAGGCCGAGCGCGCCGGCGCCGGCGCGGCCATCGCCGAGACGTTCGCCGCGCTCGCCGCCGCCCACGTCCCCGTCACCTCGCTCCTCATCGGCGAAGGCGGCTCGGGCGGCGCCCTGGCCCTGGCCGCCCCGAACCACCTGTGGGCCACCCCCGACAGCTATTTCTCCGTCATCGCCCCGGAAATGGCCGCCGCCATCCTCAAACGCGGCCCGGACGACATCCACCACACCGCCGACCAACTCCACATCCGCCCACAGGACTTGCTGGAACTGGGAATCATCCGAAACATCACCGAACCGGAGCCGGCCGGAGAGGGGTGAGGCGCGTCGCGGGGCGAGTGGGTCAGGGCAAGTCGGGATCGGGC
>LIQL01000794.1 GCA_001418405.1 Streptomyces diastatochromogenes
GGCGGGCGGTGGGGCGCACCTGGAGGCTCTCGACCTGGTACTGGAGGCCGTGGGTGTTCTGCCCGCGGTCGCCGACCAGGGTGCGGCCCTCGGGCTCGAACCGCCAGCGGCCGGGGAGGTCCACCCTGGCCGCCGGATAGGGCAGCGGCAGCCAGTTCTGGGCGTACCACTGGGCGGTCGACAGGGAGGTGTTGACCCGGGTGACGGAGACGTCGGAGCTGAGGCCGGGCGGTCGTGGCAACTCGGTCGGGACGTCGGTGACCGTGCGCTCGGAGGGCTTCCAGGCCGTGCCGTCGAACTGGTCCAGCGCGACGATCCGCAGGTACATCTCGCGGGTGTCGGTCGCGGTCGTGCGGTAGTTGAGGACCTCGCGGTCCTCCGGTTGGTTCAGGCTGTCCTGGAGCGAGACCAGCGGGTTCACCGCGGAGATGGTGCCGCCGCCGGCTCCGGGGCCGGCACCGGCGGCGGTCGGCCCGAGCAGGCCGCTGCCGAGGGACGGCAGCACGGCGGGCACCAGCAGCGCGAGGCCCAGGGCCAGCGCGCCGATCCGGCGGCCCCGGGGCAGCGGCAGTCCGTCGCGACGGGCCGCTCCCGGGCGGCCGGTGACCGGCCCGCCGAACACCCGGCCCCACTGCGACAGCCGGTCGCGCCCCTCGGCGAGCAGGAGCAGCAGATAACCGGCGGCCCCCACGACGAACCACAGCCAGCCCGCGCCGCTCTGGGACAGCCCCGCGGCCACCGAGTACAGCGCGAGCAGCGGCAGCCCGGCGGGCGCGGCGCTGCGGTAGGTGACCGCCAGCGCGTCCACGACCAGGCCGATCAGCAGCACCCCGGACACCAGCAGCAGCCGGATGCCGGGCGTCACCGGCGCCGGGATGGCGTACCGGCCGACATCGCCGACGCCGCTGCGCACCAGGTCGGCCAGGGCGGCGACGGCGTCCGGGCCGGGCAGCAGTCCGGCCACCGCATGGTCGCGGGCGAACACCGCGGTCAGCAGCAGGACGGCTGCCAGGGCCTGCGCGCCGACGGTCAGCGGCCGGGCCAGGGGCAGCCGCCGGCCCAGTGCGCCCACCCCCGTCACCAGCGCCAGCAGCAGCGCGGCCTGGAAGAGCCAGGTGACCGGGTCCACGAGGGGCAGCAGCGCGCATCCGGCGCACAGCGTCGCCGCCATCGCGCACAGCGCCAGCCGCGCCCGCCCGCTCATGCGCCCGCCCCGCTTCGCTCGGGAGCGCCGCGCTGGTCGCCCCGCTGGTCGCCCCGCTCCGCTCCCGCGGACGCCCCGGCCGGTGCGACGCCCGCCCGGTCCGCCGCCCGCCACAGGTCGGCCAGCGCGTCACCGGGCCTCACCGGCAGTGCCGTCCAGCCCGCCTCCCGCAGCATCCGCAGCCGGTCGTCGACCGGGGCGGCGCCGGACGAGAAGCGGAACCCGCCGGGTGCCCTGGTCCAGGCGTCGCCGTCCATGACGAAGGCGACCGCGGCGGCGCTGCCCCGGCAGAGCCGGCCGGCGAGTGCGGCCTGTTCCTCGTCCAGCTCGCCGAAGAAGGCGATCAGCAGCCCCTCCGTGCCGCCGCGCAGCACGTCGTACGCGGCGGAGAGGTCCTCCTCGCCGGAGTGCTCCACGACGGCGAGGGTCTCCAGCAGCAGTCCGCCGGAGTCGGCGGACTCGCCGCCGCCGGTGAAGCCGCCGCCCTCCGGGCCGGGCACCGCACTGCCGGTGTCGGTCAGCAGCCGCACCGAGAAGCCCCGCTCCAGCAGGTGCAGCGCGACCGAGGCGGCACCGGCCACCGCCCATTCGAAGGCCGAGTCCGGCCCGGAACCGTGGTGGGCGGCGGCGCGGGTGTCGAGCAGGATCGTGCAGCGGGCCTTCTCCGGCTGCTCCTCGCGGCGGACCATCAGCTCGCCGTGGCGCGCGGTGGAGCGCCAGTGGACCCGGCGCAGGTCGTCGCCGTGCCGGTAGCCGCGGGGGATGACGTCGTCCTCGCCGGCGAGGGCGAGCGAGCGGTGGCGCCCGTCGCCGTACCCCGCGGCCTCGCCGGCCAGCCGGACCGGGGGCAGCGGCTCGACCCGGGGCACCACCGTCAGGGTGTCGGACGTGCTGAAGGAACGCGTCAGCTCGCACATCCCGAACGGGTCGGACAGGCGTAGCTGGAGCGGCCCCAGCGGATAGCGGCCGCGCAGATCGGAGCGGACGCGGTAGGACACCTCGCGGTGCCCGCCCGGCTCGACCCGGTCCAGGACGAAGCGGGGCCGGGGTCCGAGCACGTACGGCACGCGGTCCTGGAGCATCAGCACGCCGGTCGACAACCGGGCGACGTTCTCCACGCGGAGGCCGACCCGGGCCTCGGCCGCCGCCGGCACCCGCGCCGGGGCCAGTGTGCGGCTGCCCGCGACGCGGTAGCGGGTGCGGTGCAGCACCAGGACGCACACCAGCGGCAGCGCCGCCAGCAGCAGTCCGACGCGCAGCAGGTCCGCCTGCCCCAGGAGGTACGCGCAGGCCGCGGCGGCCACGCCGGCCGCCAGGAAGGACCGGCCGCGCGTGGTCAGCCCCCCGAAGGCGGCGCGCAGCCCGCCCGGCACCGGGGCCCCGGTGCTCCCCCCGCCGGACATCACAACCCCCGTGCGTGGGGCGGCTGCTGGCCGCGCTCGCCTTGTCGCCATTGCGGGGCGGAGGGGTCGGGGACCGGGGTGCGGCGCACGATCTCCAGCACCACCTGCTCGGCGGTGCGGCGGTTCAACTGCGCCTGGGCGGTGGGCAGCAGACGGTGCGCGAGCACCGCCACCGCCAGCGACTGCACGTCGTCCGGGAGCGCGAACTCCCGCCCGGCCATGGCCGCGGCGGCCTTGGCGGCGCGCAGCAGGTGCAGGGTGGCCCGGGGCGAGGCGCCGAGCCGCAGATCGGGGTGGCTCCGGGTGGCTGCCACGAGGTCGACGGCGTACCGCCGCACGGGCTCGGCGACGTGCACGGTGCGCACCGCCTCGGCCAGCTTCACGATCTCGTGGGCGTGCGCCACCGGGCGCAGCTCGTCCAAGGGGGAGGCCCCGCCGTGCACGTCGAGCATCCGCAACTCGGCCGCCGGGCTGGGGTAGCCGATCGAGACCCGGGCCATGAAGCGGTCCCGCTGCGCCTCCGGGAGCGGGTAGGTGCCCTCCATCTCGACCGGGTTCTGCGTCGCGACGACCATGAAGGGGCTGGGCAGGTGGTACGTCTGCCCGTCCATGGTGACCTGGCGCTCCTCCATGGACTCCAGGAGTGCCGACTGGGTCTTGGGGGAGGCGCGGTTGATCTCGTCGCCGATCACGATCTGGGCGAAGATCGCGCCGGGCTTGAACTCGAAGTCCTGGCGCTGCTGGTCGTAGATGCTGACGCCGGTGATGTCGGACGGCAGCAGGTCGGGGGTGAACTGGATGCGGCGCACCGAGCAGTCGATGGACCGGGCCAGCGCCTTGGCCAGCATCGTCTTGCCGACGCCGGGCACGTCCTCGATGAGCAGGTGTCCCTCTGCCAGCAGGACCGTCAGCGCGAGCCGTACGACCTCCGGCTTGCCCTCGATCACGCCCTCCACTGACCGGTGCACCCGCCCGGCGGTGGTGGTCAGATCGGCAAGGCTCGCTCGTTCGTCATACGTCGTCACTCGGCCCTCCTCGGCCCCTCCCCGGGTGGCCGACGCCCCCTTGACGGACCCGGCCCTCCCCGTGTGCGCATTCCGTCCGGTCGCGGCCGGACGGAACGTCACCTACGCATTCTTGCCGCCCGCGCGGCCTCGCGTCATGGCCTGTGGATAACTCACACCGTCCGGTCCCAGCCAACCGGGCATGTCGGTCGAAACGGGCGCCGAGGGGGTGTGACGGGCGGGATCCTTCGCCGGGTGCGACGGATCCCGCCGCAGGTCAGCCCTGTGGATCGATCTCGCGCAGCAGGCCGGTCGTCACGTCGAACACGAAGCCGCGGACGTCGTCGGTGTGCAGCAGGAAGGGTGAGGTGCGTACCCGCTGCATGGACTGGCGGACGTCCTCGTCGAGGTCCTTGAACGCCTCGACCGCCCAGGTGGGCCGCTGGCCGACCTCGGCCGCCAGCTCGTGCCGGAAGTCCTCGGTCAGGCTGAGCAGGCCGCAGCCGGTGTGGTGGATGAGCACGACGGACCGGGTGCCGAGCGCGCGCTGGCTGATCGTCAGCGAGCGGATGATGTCGTCGGTCACCACGCCGCCGGCGTTGCGGATGGTGTGGCAGTCGCCGAGCTCCAGGCCCAGCGCGGCGTGCAGGTCGAGCCGGGCGTCCATGCAGGCCACGACCGCGACCTGGAGGACGGGGCGGGCGTCCATCCCGGGGTCCGTGAAGGCGTCGGCGTACCGCTCGTTCGCCTCGACGAGACGGTCGGTGACGGTGCCGTCGGGGGCGGGGGAGGTGCTGTCGGCGGACGAGGGCAGCGGCTGCGACGCAGGTATGGGCATGGCTTCACGGTAATCGTTCACGGCGTGATCGGCTCCTCCGGAAATCCGGCGTAGGGGGCAACCTCACGTCTTGTGAGGCACTCCACAGGGCGGGTACCGCGGACAAACCCCCAGGAATCCTCCGGGCGCACCGTGCGGGGGACGCGCGGAACCGGTTGATTGACCGGGGCGGCAGGTGGACTAAAGTGGCGCGAAGTGGGAGGCGTGACGCTCTCCTTGGATCCCGGATCCCTCGCGTGCGTGACCGTACGTACGGTTCGGCCTCCTCCCGCTCCACCGGTCATCCGACGTCACTTCCCCGTCGCCGGAGGGCCACTTCCCCTTCAGAGCGGGCGGGGACCAAGCGGTACGTGCGGCATCCCCCAGCCAACGGCCGGGGACCCACCTGCCGTCCACCATCGGAAGGCACATGAGCGAGCGCAGCGAGCGAATCATAAAGAGGTGCGCGCTCCGCGCATGCAGGCCCGCCGAGCGAAGCGAGGCTGGCGCATGAACAGCAACACCCGCCACGTACCCGTCATGCTCCAGCGCTGCCTGGACGTGCTCGCCCCCGCGCTCGCCGAGCCCGGCGCGGTCGTCGTCGACTGCACCCTCGGCCTCGGCGGGCACAGCGAGGCGCTGCTCGCCACGTTCCCCGAGGCCCGGCTGGTCGCCCTGGACCGCGACCCGGCCGCGCTCCGCCTCGCGGGGGAGCGGCTGGCCCCCTACGGCGACCGCGCCACCCTGGTGCACGCGGTCTACGACGAGCTCCCCGAGGTCCTCGACCGGCTCGGGCTGCCGCACGTCCAGGGCGTCCTGTTCGACCTCGGCGTCTCCTCCATGCAGCTCGACGAGGCCGACCGCGGCTTCGCCTACGCCCAGGACGCCCCGCTCGACATGCGGATGGACCAGACGACCGGCATCAGCGCCGCCGAGGTCCTCAACACCTACCCGCCCGGGGAACTGGTCCGGATCCTGCGCGCCTACGGCGAGGAGAAGCAGGCCAAGCGGATCGTCGCCGCGGTGGTGCGGGAGCGGGAGAAGGAGCCGTTCAGCACCAGCGCCCGGCTGGTCGAGCTGATCCGCGACGCGCTGCCGCAGGCCGCC
>LIQL01000795.1 GCA_001418405.1 Streptomyces diastatochromogenes
CCTGCCCCTGCCCCCGCCGTTCGTCCCCATCGCGCCACCGGATACGCCGCGGAAAGTCTCGTCGGTGCCATCGCGGAGCGCGTACAGGAAGCGCTCCAGGGAGCCTCCGGGGACATGGAAGCGGCGCAGGCTGCGCTCATCAAGAGCGCCATCCCGGACGTGATGGAGCTATTCCGTAAATCCCGTGTGGGTGGCCGGTATGAGCACTCTGAGTTTCCACCTACGTCTGACGTGCTGAAAAAGCGCAGCCAAAAGGGCGCAGATCAAATCTGGGAAGGACGCCCCAAGTGGAGAAACGAAGAACTCTTCAAGGGTAGCGATCTCCATGAGGTTTCTGTCCTGGACATGAACGCCGCCTACTGCGCGGGCATGAAATGCTGGCTTCCCATCGGTCGGCTAGTCGAAGACGCCAGCGGAGTGCACGACACCAAGAAATCTGGCGTCCACCTCATCACGCCGTCAGAATGGGATCACGCGAACCTGCCTAACCCTCTCGGGAGTCGGAAAGAAGCCGGGGACGTCTGGGTACCTGAGGAACTGCTCCGTACGCTCATCTGGGCCGCTGACCAGGGATTTTGTGAGCGGCCCATCATTCGAAAGTCCCTCGTATCCGGGGCAACGGAAGGTCTCCTAGAAAAGCTTCGGCGCGCACTCGCGCAAGCGCGAGAAACCGCCATTGCGGAAGGCGACGAACTGACAGTGGAGTACGTGAAAAGCATGTACTCTAAGTTCGTGTCTACGATCGGAGAAAGCACCCGTAACCGGGAACTGCGCCGCGCGGACTGGATGCACAATATCCGATCGAAAGCTGCGGGAAACCTCGTTCGAAAAGCCTTCAAGGCGCACGCGTGTGGACTCCTCGTAGCCCAAGTTTCCGGAACTGATGAGCTGCACGTGGTGGGCGACTGGCGAAACGCTAAAACGCCAAACGGCAAGCTTGCATTCCCGGAAGGGCGGGGCCTTGACCAAGTCAAGCAAAAGGACGCATACACCATCGGAGGGGGTAGGTAATGAGTTCTTCTGAGATGTGGCGCCGCTGGGGAGAGTGGCAAAAGTACGATGCGCGCGGAATGAAGGGGCCGGAAGCCCTCGTTCAAGAAATCAACCGCATCGTCTACGAGGCCGGTGTAAAGTCACCGATCACCACAAAACGTGGTCAGTCCGCGCGACTCAACTACCTTGACTCCGGCCCCGGCCGGGAAGCGCTGCGCCGGCAAGGGGTAGCAGACCGCCGGATGAAGGACTGGTTCAGTGGAAAGACCAGCCCGAGCGCTGACGGAAGGCGACAACTCGATAACGCCTACTGGGAGCGTAAGCGGGAAAACATGGTCCGCTCGGGCCAGTTGAAAAAACTCCTGAACAACAACGGCTTCGGATGCCGAATGGAAATCTATCCAGTGGATCAGTCCCAGGTCGACGAAAAGCGCGCCCGCCCGAACGTCACGGAGCGCTCCCTCCAGGTCCGATACGTCTGGGATGACCTCGTCGACGCCTACGCCGCCCACGATGAAGGTGCGATCGAGGAAATCTGGGAGGACATCATCACGGACCTGGACTCCGATTGGGCCGCCTACGCCTACGTATCCGCCGTCAGCCTCGGAGTCTGACCACCCCGGCCGGCCCCAAGCGGGCCGGCCGCTCCGCTTCCCAGATGAGCGCCCTGCGAACCGCCATCTACACCTCGTCGCCCTGGTCCTGGCGCTTCTCGTCGCCCTGGCCCACTGACCACTCCGAGGAGACCCCGTGCCCACCCACACTGTCCGCATCCTGACGGACGAGGAGTACACAGCGGCCTACCGCGCCGCCTCCAGGTCCGCGCGGACCGTCCCGCCGCGCGACGTCCACACCGTCCTGTGCGCCGCCCTGGCCGCCCTCGATATCGCCCCGCCGCCCCCCGACATCGAGCCGGACACATGCCCCGCACTGTTCCTCCCCGATGAGCGCGACGGCGGCCCGGACGACGAGGCAGACGCCTACCTCCAGTGGCAGCAGTGCGCCGACGAACCCGGACACGACCCGGACGACGGACACGACTCCGGCGACGTCGGCTGGCCGGACAGCGAGACGTACAAGGCTCCCTGACGGCCGGACAGCGCAGNNGCTGTCCGGCCGTCAGGCGGCCTTGAGGAGAGCTACTTGCCGCGCCCGCTCCGCCAGGTCCCGCACTGCCGGAATCGCCCCGTACGGCCGGACGCTGGCTCGCAGCCGGGCGAAGTGCTCATCCCCCCGGGCGGAGGCAATCCCGGCGTAGTCGTCCAGGAAGCCCTGCCACACGCCGCATGCCTCCTCGACATGCCGCATCGTCATCAACCGCGACGCGAGCAACCCCGTCGCGTGCACCCGCCCCTGACGCTCATGCGCCGGCCGCGCAGCGTTCGACCGCCGCAGCGCCCGCACCGACCCGGCCTGGTCGCCCAGCTCCCACAAGACGTGCCCTACGTGGAACTCGTAGGCCGCCCGGTCGTACCCGCCCACCGCATCGTTGTGACCGTCAGCACGGCCGAGTGCGTCCTCTGTCTCCCGCAGGCGCAGCAGCGCCTGCCGGCGGTCACCCACCATGGCCGCGCCGTGAGCCTGCTGCCCCCGCAGAAACGCCGTCAGCCGCGGCCCCGCCGCCGGCGCGGCCTCCGCGGCGGAGTCGGCCAGCTCCAGGGCCCGGCGCCCGAATCTCAAATTCGACGCCTGGAGCGCCATGCCCCGCAGGGTCCGGCAGTAGGTCACGTGGTCATCGGCCTGCCCCGCCAACCGGAGCGCCTGCACGTAGTGCCGCTGGCCGCGCGCATGGTCCCTCTCGTACATGGCCATCCACCCGGCGAGGTAGACCAGGTCCGCCGCCGCCGACCGCATCTGACGCTGCACCGCATCCGTCCCCGCAGCACCAAGGTAGGGAGCGACGGTGTTCACTAAGAAGGCGCCAGCCATCGGACGCGCGTGGGCCCCGCCGAGTTCATCCAGGATGCCGGCAACGTGCTCAGTCATCCGGCGGACCGTGACGACGTCGGCGGCGCCAATCCGCGCCGTGCGGCTGGCTGCGATGCGCTCAGCTCCGCGCACATCGTCGAACGAGGGGATCGCAGCCACCGCCGAATACAGACCGGCCCCCAACACCGCACGCCGCGAAGGATCCATGTCCGCCCTCCCGAGTTCCACCACCCCGGTGACGACGTCCGGGGAGCCGGCCGGCCCGCACCCGCCGAGCCCTACCTCCGCCGACGTCACCGGCCGGCCCAGCAGTCGAGACAGAGCCTCCAGCAGCACCGGTCGTACCGCCGGTTTGGGTACCGCCCCCCGGCGCCAGTGGGAGACGCTGCTCTTGTCGTAGCCCAGCCGCAACCCGCGCTCCGCACCCACACGGTTCACCTGCCGTGCAAGCTGCGCATTCTCGATGTTGCC
Source organism: Streptomyces diastatochromogenes (assembly GCA_001418405.1). Lineage (GTDB taxonomy): Bacteria > Actinomycetota > Actinomycetes > Streptomycetales > Streptomycetaceae > Streptomyces > Streptomyces albulus_C. The sequence goes on from LIQL01000795.1 coordinate 3,394, forward strand.
CACGCGCATCAAGCCCGACAGTGCCTCGTTCGGTGTTCGTTCGCGCCTACCCATGCCGCACCCCCGAGTGCGTTCAACCGGTTCAACCAGAACCTCACTCTGCTCCCTTACCCAGCGCGACGTCACGCAGTTGGGTGGTTACCGGCCGTACGGGAGCCCCCGCGGCCGCCGTTGACGGCCCTGGCCGCGCCTACCCCCCGAGAGGGGCGGCCAGGGCACCCCCAAGACCAAGGTGGAGGCCAGATGCCGCCGCAGCCCACCGCCGCCCCGTTCAAGGTCGGCGACCACGTCACCGGCACCACCTACGTACCGCCGGAGCACCGCCGCTGGGAGCGCCCCGAGCCGTTTGAGGGCCACGTCGTCCAGGTCGGAAGCGGGTACGCCGGAGTCGACGCCGACCGCGCGTTCGTCTGGGTCCGCCTGCCCGACGGGACGGAGCGCCAGGCGCTCATGAACGAAACCGAGTTCTGCGCCGCGCTGGAGGGGGCCCGGTGAACCGCCACCCCGAAGTCGGGGACCAGGTCGACGACGCCGGGCGTACCGCGATCGTCACCGACATCCGCAAAGGGACCTGGTACCTGAGGCACCCTCACGGCGGGCCGGAATGGCCCGTGGAAGATCCGGAACGCCTGCGCGTGACCCGCACCCGCACGGAGCGCACCAAGACCTGACACACGAAACGGGGCCCCTGTCGCCAATTGGCGACAGGGGCCCCGT
>LIQL01000796.1 GCA_001418405.1 Streptomyces diastatochromogenes
GGAGCCCCCCGCCGCCGGTGCCTCCCCGGCGCGCGCCACTCCCTTAGCGCGGTGCGGCCGCCCCTGCGCCCCGCCCAGTGCGGCCAGCGTCCGCTCCAGGTCCCGCACCCCCGCCCGCACGTGCGGCAGCGTCAGGGGGTCCGCCGCGTCCAACGTCCGCTGGCGCAGCGCCATGTCGGCACCGAGCAGCCCGTCCACCCCCAGCCGTACCCGCAGGGCCTCCGGGTCGTCCTCGAAACGGTGGCCGCCACGAGCCGCCCACGGCGCCAACTCCCTTTCCAGGGCCGCCGATCCGACGATCCCGCGGTCACCGAGCGGCCGCCGCAGCGGTTCGAGGTCGGCGTAGAGGTGACTGCCCGCGTGCGGCGGACGGCACAGTGCGCCGGCCCCCGCGAGCGCGCGGTGCAGCGCCCCGGTCAGCGCCCCGTACACCCGGGCGGCGACCGCGGTCCGTTCCCGCACGGCGTCGGGTTCACCGAGCGCGTGGGTGACCGCGCCGGCCAGCGGCCCGGGAAGGGGGCTGTGCAGCCGGGCGAGGGTCTGGAGAACGGCGTCCCGGAGGACGGCGCCCCGGCGGGTGCCGGGGAAACGGGCCAGCCCGACGGGCCAGGAGACGGGCAGCAGCGCGGCCCGCAGATCGGTCAGCACCACGACTTCACCGGGCAGCATCTCGGCCGGGCTGAGCACCACGGTGTCGTGCGGATCGTGCAGCAGGTCCCGGCGCGACTCGTCACTGATGAGCCACAGCCCCTCCTCCGCCGCCGCCTCGCACACCTCGTGCAGTTGCTCCGGCGGCGGACAGGTTCCGGTCGGGTCGTCAGCGACCGAGAGCACCAGGACGCGCGGCGTGTCACCGTGCATCCTGGCCCGCCGTACGGTCTCCAGCAGCGCGAACGGGTCCGGCAGCCCGCCCGATTCGGCCGGCACCGGCGTCACGTGGACCGGCCGGCCGAGCAGCCGGGCGGGCGGCGCGTACCACTCGGCGCACGGCCGCGTCAGCAGCACCGCGCCGTCCACCGCGGCGTACAGGGCGAGGAGCAGGGCGGCCGCCCCGGGCGCGGCGAGCACCCGGTCGGGCGGGGTGAACAGGCCGCGGCGCTCCCAGTAGCCGCAGGCGGCGGTGCGCAGCGGCGCGGAGCCACCGGGAGGTTCGGGGGCGGTGCGACCGGCGGCGGCGGCGAGGTGCGCGGCGAGTTCCGGGAGGACCGGCAGGCCCGCCGGCGGGGCCGGGTCCGGCTCCCGCTGCGGATCCGGTGCGGTCCGCTGCATCCGTACCTCCACTCCCCGGCGGCCGGTCGATCGTGGGCCCATCACATGATGAACGGCCCCGACCACCTTCGCAGATCACGCGGGTGGCGACCGCGGACGACACGTCAACGGAGGGTGACCGCTGCCCCCTGAGCCGAACGGCGCCGTGGCCGCGCGAGGACGGGGCCGCAAGGGGGCGCCGTCGCGGCCGTACGGGAACGTTGTCGTGCGGGAACGTTCCCGTACGACCTGGCCGGGCGGGTCCGTCCTCGTACGGCGCCGCCGGGCCCGACCGGGAGCCCGGCGGTCACAGCCGGTGCACCGCCACGGGCCGCCGAGGCGCCCGGCGCCCCCGGAGAGGGAACGGCCGGCTGCGCCCAAACGGGGCTGCCCACAGCCAGACGGGGCATCACCCGCCCCGCCGAGATGCACGCCCCGTCCGCCCTACGGCGCCTCGTACCGGTGCACGGTCACCACTTCCGCGACGGACCCCGGCGCGCTCCACTCCTGCCGCTCGGTGCCGCACCGCACCCAGCCCCGCCGCTCGTACAGCGCGACCGCCGCGGAGTCGGAGGTCTTCACTTCCAGGACGAGCCGCACCCCGCGGTCCGCCGCCTCCGCCTCGACGGCAGCCAGCAACCGCGCGCCGAGACCACGGCCGCACGCACCGGGCGAGACGTAGAGACGGCTGACCTCACGCCCGCACAGCGCGGCATGGCCGAGCACCGCCCCGTCCGCCTCGGCGACCCAGGCGGCGGTCAACCCGTCAGGAGTGAGCCACCGCTGCGGCTCAGCGGGCCAGTGATGGGGATAACCGCTGTCCGCGTGCACGTCGGCGAGGACCGCGACGCAGTCATCGAGATCCGCATCGCACCGCCGTCGCACCACCTCCGGCGGCCCTCCCCCGTCGCCCGCCGCACCACCACGCGTCCCACTCATC
>LIQL01000797.1 GCA_001418405.1 Streptomyces diastatochromogenes
GCCGTACGGACCCCGGTGGAGACCCCCTTACGGGCCCCCTCCCCGCGGGCCCGGGTGCCATCAGATGTGGGCACCCCCGCGGCCTCACACAGGCGCCGGCAATCGGCCGCCGTCCAAGCCCCCTTCTTCGACCCCCCACCGGGGTGCCGGTCGGTGAGGCCGGCCATCACCTGGGGCCAGTGCAGACCAGGGGTCGCCTTGCCGCCCTCGGAGTGCTTCTCCACCAGGTCGTGCAGGAGGTTCAGGACCTCCTCCGGGGACGGGCCGACGGCGGCCGGGGCCGCGGTCTGCGAACCGGCATCCCCCGCGGCTTGGTTGCCGGTCCCAGTGCCGGCCTTCTTGCGGGCGGTGACGCGGGCCCGCAGGCACGCGACGCACCACCCGCCCAGCACCGGCCACACGACGCCCGGGTGGGCCTCCACCAGCCGCCACACGCCGTATCCGGCGCCACCCAGGACTCCGGCCCGCAGCCACACCCCCAGGCCCGCCGTGATGCCCTCCAGGTCGTCCCTACGGCCTTTCAGACACCACACCTTCAGACCGGGGCCGATCCGCTTCGCCAGCTCCTCGTTGCCCTCCCAGAACGCCAGCCCGACCTGGCCGAGGAACGCGCCGAACTGTTCGGCAGCGGCCTCGACCCGCTCGGCGAGCGGGGCCTGGACCTCCTCCCCCGACTCGTCCGCCAGCGGCTCCTCGACCTCCTCCAGCTCCTCGACCGGCAGGGGCTTGTCCATATTGATCGTCACAACGTCCACCCGCCGTTCAGCGCGTTGACGCCCTGCTCCCCGAGCGTGTTGTAGAGGTCGGGCACCCAGCCCATCCACGAGGCAAAACCCGCCGTGGCGCCCAGCGTCAGGCCGGTGAGCGCCCCTCCCCCCATTCGCTTCTTGTCGGTCGCGCTGGCGGCCTTGAAAGTGAGGAGGCTGACGCCGGTGACGACCAGGACCGCGCAGGCGCCGGGGTAGGTCAACGCACCCATCGCGGCCTGCGTGATGGTGCCGCCGCCGTGGAGCCCGGTCGTGCCAGTGATCGTCTTGTCGCCAATCTTGTTGCCCATCTCCACGGCCTGATTCGCCGCGCCGCCGAGAACGCCGCCGATGCACAGCGTCCAGGACGTCCCGTTGACGACTCCCCCGCCGTACGGGAGGAGCGCCTTGAGGTTCCGGCTGCCCTTCCACCAGGTCCGAATGTTGGCGCCGGCGATCAGGGTCGTGATGGTCGCCCCGGCGTAGGTCAGTGCATCGCTCATGCCCGAACTCCTGTCATGCCAGCCACGACATCCGGGACGAGGACGCCCCAGGTACCGCCGATCACGGTCACGGCGACGCCCCAGGCGTCGAACCAGGTCAGACGGCGGACCGAATCACCCATGAGCGTGGTGCGCAGGCGGCACGGGCGGTGGATCCTGGCGACCACCACGGCGGCCGCGACGGCGGCCGCGACGTGGGACATCACGTAGCGCCCGTCCGACCCCACGGTGTCCAGGCAGGACCCCCAGATGCGACCGGCGCCGTACCCGACGCCGGGAATCGGGATTACCGCGGCCGCGACGGCGGTCACCGCGATCAGCGGCGACACCCGGTAGGGGATGGCCCGCGCGATGCGCTGCCAGACCGTCAGGTCGGGCTCCACCGGCACCGGGTGGTGAAGGGTGACGTGCAGTTCGATCTTCTGCGGCTGACTGTCCCGCGGGGCCGGGGGCTGCGGCGGGAGCCAGGGCGTCATGCCCCCTCCCCCGGGCGGCTGGACGGGCGGCACCGGCGGCACGCGCCACCAGTCCCCCGCCCCGCCCGCCGCGGTCGCGACCGGCGCGACCGGCGGCACCGGCGGGACGGGCGGAACCGGCGGCACCGGCGGGACGGGCGGAGCCGGCGGGATGATCCGGCCCACAAGCGCGTCGTCGGACTGTCCGGTCACCGCGCACCGCCAATCCGGCGGTGCAGCCGCGCCTGCATCCCCAGTTCGTCCAGCCACAGCCGGAAGTCGTCCGCCCCGCCGCGCTGCTGCGCCGCTTGGATGGGCGCCCCCTGGTCCTGCACCGGCAGCAGCGTCCGCGTGGTCGCCGTAACCCCGTAGCGGCGCCGTCGCCACCGCCACGATGCGATGCTCTTCATGTCGCACCTCGTCTCTCCATGGAGGTCCGGCACCGCCCGCCCTAGGTCGCACCCTGGGGCGGGCACCTGCGTTTATGGCACAGGCCCGGACACCGGCACATCATTGAGTACCGGTACTCAAACTCTGCCGGACCCCTTGGCCTCATGTCAACAGTACCGGTACTGTTTTGAGTGAGAGGATTACTACCGGTACTGAGAGAGAGGAGGGGCGAATGCCCCGAGTGCATCGATACGAAGAAGTCGCAGGTGAGCTGCGGGCCAGCATCCACGCAGGCGAGCACGCCGTCGGCGGCACGCTGCCCAGATACGAGGAGCTGACGGACCGGTACGGCGTCGGCCGGACCGTGATCGCCCGCGCCATCGGGGTCCTGGAGCGGGAGGGGCTGGTCCGGCCCGTCAAGCGGAAGGGCCTCGTCGTCATGGACTGGAAGCGGGAGCGGCGACGGATCGCCCGGGGACAAGTCGTTCGCCGCGACCCAAACCGCGGGTACGTCTTCCCTGCTGCGCGCGATGCGGCTGAGCCCTGGGTGGTGCACGGACGGCCCAGCCGGGACTACGTACCCGCAACGCCCCGGGTCGCTGAACTGCTCGCCGTGGACCCGCAACTCCCCGTGCTCCGACGGCGGCGCGTGACGTCACCAGCGGGCGAAGCCGCTTTCCAGGTGGCAGACACGTGGATTGCCCCGGAGGCCGTGCGTGACGCACCGCGGGTGGCGGAGGCCGACACCGGCCCCGGCGGGTATCTCGATCGCCTGGAGGAGGCGGGGCACGGGCCCCTGTCCTGGACCGAGTTCACCCGAGTCCGCATGCCTGACCGTGAAGAGGCGCAACTACTGGAGATCTCACCGGAGTTGCCGGTCCTGGAGCTGGCAGTGGTGGGCGCGTCCGCGTCGTCCGGCACCCCCGTCGAAGTGACAGTCAGAGTGATCCCGAGCGATCGAGTTGAGCTGGTCTCGGAGCTGCGCCGGGCGCGTAGTGCCGCATGGCCAACCGAACCGGTCTCGCCCAGCTCATGAGGGACGCGCCCTTGACGGGCCAGTAACCGGGAGTGACAGGGGCGGTACGATCGCCCGCACAAACAACTTGATCAGATACGCGAAACGGCCCCGTGGTTGGTCGCCGGTGGGGCCGTTCGCTGGGATTTAGCTCTGGGCTCCACCATACCGGCCCGCGCCGCAGGTCACATAGGTGGGAGCGCCAGGGTGGAAAGGCGTACCGCCATGGCGGACGACGAGATGACTGGCGGTTTGCAGCACGAGGGCCCCGCCGAGAGGTTCAGCATGACCCCCCTGTGGGTCATCAAGAAGTGCCGGAAATCAGTCTGGCTGTACGACTATCTGCGGGCTCAATACGGCGGGTTCGATAAAACGTTCCCCAAGCTCGAAACCATTGCCAAAGACATGGGAGTAGGGCGTAACACTGTAAAGCGGGCGCTAGCGGACCTTATTGAGGGGGGAGCCATCGTGGTCGAACCCCGGTACGCGGACGATGGCTCGCAGACGACGAACCTCTACATCACCCGGTTCCGCGAGCCAGGCAACGGTAAGTAGCAGCAAAACCCCAGGTCAGAGCCCGGCCCAAATTTGGGCCGGGCTCTTTTTCGTGCCGTTGCCCCCCAGTCGCTGCCCCCCAGCCCAGATTTGGGCTGGGG
>LIQL01000798.1 GCA_001418405.1 Streptomyces diastatochromogenes
CGCGGTCGCGTGGGCGGCGGCGGTCGGGGCGGCGCAGGCCGGGAGCGCGGTCGCCGCGGCCAGGACGGTGGCCAGCAGGAGGGTGGTGCGCGGACGGTGGGCCGGGCGGCGCCCGGTCCACCGTCCGCGCACCACCCTCCTGCTGGCCACCGTCCTGGCCGCGGCGACCGCGCTCCCGGCCTGCGCCGCCCCGACCGCCGCCGCCCACGCGACCGGGGCGCGGGCGGCGGCGCCGGCCCTGGACGGCGTCTGGCGGACCGACGGCTACGGCACGCTCGTCCGGATCGCGGGCGGCGCCCTCACCACGTACGAGACCACCGCCGTCAGTTGCCTGCCCGGCGCGGTGACGGGCAGCCGGGCGGGCGCCCCCGGCGCGGACGGCACGCTCCGTTTCACCGTGCCGGACGGGGCGCCGCTCACCGTCGCGCCCGCGGGCCCGGACCGGGCCCGGCTGTCCGCCGCCGACGACGTCGGCCACCGGACCCTGCACCGCACCGGTGGGCTGCCGCAGCGCTGCGGTGCCCGGCCGGCCCGGGACCCGCGGGCGGTCTTCGACGTCTTCTGGCAGACCTACGCCGAGAACTACCCCTTCTTCCGCGCCAAGGGGATCGACTGGCGCGCGGTCCGGGACCGCTACCGCCCGCGGATCACCGCCGCCACCACCGACGCCGAACTCTTCGCGGTGCTGCGCGCGATGATCGAGCCGCTGCACGACGCGCACACCCGGGTCGTCGCCGGCGAGGACCGGTGGTTCGCCGGCAAGCGCCCCGGCACCGTGCTGCCCACCCCCGCCTCCACCGCCCGGGTCGACGCGGCCCTCGCCGCCGCCCTCGGACCGCACGTCGTGCAGCGGCAGTGGGCCGGTGGCAAGCTGCGCTACGCCGATCTGCCCGGCCGGATCGGCTACTTCCGGATCACCCAGTTCGCCGGGTACACCGAAAAGGGTGACCACGCGGGCGACGTCGCCGCGCTCGACCGGGCACTGGACGCGGTGTTCACCGCGGCCCGCACCCGGGGCCCGGACGCGCTGCGCGGGCTCGTCCTGGACCTGCGGATCAACGGCGGCGGCTCGGACGCGCTCGGCCTGCGGATCGCCTCCCGGCTCACCGACCGGCCCTACCTCGCCTACCGCAAGCGGGCCCGGAACGACCCGCGGCAGCCGGGCGCGTTCACCGCGCCGGAACCGATCACCGTCCGCCCGTACCGGGGACCGGTCTACACCGGGCCGGTGGCGGTCCTCACCGGCCCGTTGACGATCAGTGCGGGCGAGACCTTCACCCAGTCCCTGATGGGCCGCTCCCCCGCGCCCACCCGGATCGGCCAGCCCACCCAGGGCGTCTTCTCCGACGTGCTGGAGCGGGCGCTGCCCAACGGCTGGAGCTTCGGGCTGCCCAACGAGGAGTTCCTGACGGCCGACGGCCGCACCTTCGACGGGCCCGGGATCCCGCCCGCCGTCCGCACCCCGGTCTTCACCGAGGCGGAGCTGTCCGCCCGGCGCGACAGCGCCCTGGCCCGGGCCCGGCAGCTGCTGCACGGCGGGGCGTAGCCGGGCGCCGGGCCCGACCGCCGCGCTAGTGCGGCGCGCCCCGCCAACCCGCCACCGGGAGCGCGAACTTGGCGACCAGGCGGTCGGTGAAGGAGGCGTGGTGGAGCCGGGCCAGGCGCACCGGGACGGCGCCGCGGCGGACCTCCACGCGGGCGCCGGCGGGGAGTTCGACGGTGCGCCGGCCGTCGCACCACAGCACCCCGTGCGGGGTCTTGGGCTGGACCTCCACGGCCAGCACCGACTGCGGCGAGGTGACCAGCGGCTTGGCGAACAGCGCGTGGGCGCTGATCGGCACCATCAGCAGCGCCTCGACCTCCGGCCAGACGACCGGACCGCCGGCCGAGAAGGCGTACGCGGTGGAGCCGGTCGGGGTCGCGCAGACCACCCCGTCGCCGCCGAAGCGGGAGACCGGTCGGCCGTCGACCTCGGTGACCACTTCCAGCATCCGCTCGCGGGCGGCCTTCTCCACGGACGCCTCGTTGAGCGCCCAGTCGGTGTGCACCACGGCACCGTTGTTGCGGACCAGGACGTCGAGGGTCATCCGCTCCTCGACCTCGTAGGAGCGGGTGACGACCCGGTCGACGACCTTGTCGAGGTCGTCCCGCTCGGCCTCGGCCAGGAAGCCCACCCGGCCGAGGTTGACGCCCAGCATCGGCACCCCGGACGTGCGGGCGAAGTCCGCGCCGCGCAGCAGCGTGCCGTCCCCGCCGAGGACGACGAGGAGTTCGCAGCCCTCGGCCGCGCACGGCTCGGTCGCGACGCGTTCGACGGAGTCGGGCAGCGGCAGGTCCGCGGCCTCCTCGTCCAGCACCCGCACCCCGATCCCGCTGCGCAGCAGCCCCTGGACCACGAGTTCGGCACTGCGGATGGCCGCCGGGCGGCCGGTGTGCGCGAGCAGGAACACGGTGCGCCCGGCGCGGCCGGTCTCCTGTGCTGCGCTGCCTTCAACTGCCTGGGTAGTGGTCAACTGGGCCCCTCCGCCACTGCACGGTCGACGTCCGCCGGGTCGAGTGCAGGCGCCCCGGCGCGCAGCCAAAGAAAGTACTCGACGTTGCCCGAGGGTCCGGGCAACGGGCTCGCGGTCACGCCCAGGACGCCCAGCCCCAGCGCGGCGGCGCGGTCCGCGACGCCGCGCTGGGGCTGGGCGTCCTGGGCGTGACCGCGAGCCCGTTGCCCGGACCCTCGGGCAACGTCGAGCACTCTCGTTGGAGGCGGGCCGGGGCGCCTGCACTCGACCCGGCGGGCGGCGCCCGTGCAGTGGCGGGGGGGCCCAGTTGACCAC
>LIQL01000799.1 GCA_001418405.1 Streptomyces diastatochromogenes
GGCCACCGCGCTGATCAACCGCAAGCGGGCGCAGGTCGGTTGCGGTCCGCTGCGCATCGACCGGCGGCTGCACACCGCGGCGCAGCGGCACTCCGCCGACATGGCCGCCCGCGGCTACTACGAGCACGTCTCGCCGGAGGGCGTCGGCCCCGATGCGCGGATCACCGCCGCCGGGTACCAGTGGAGCAGTTGGGGCGAGAACCTCGACCGCGGCCCGCAGAGCGCGGCCGCGGCGGTGCGGGACTGGATGGGCGACGCCCCGCACCGCGACAACCTGCTCGACTGCCGGTTCACCGCGGTCGGCATCGGGATCGTCCACGGGGCCGGCGGCCCGTGGTGGACCCAGGACCTCGCGGCCCCGCGCTGAGCGAGCGGGCCGCCCGGTGACGGGCCCGGCCCGGCCCGTCACCGCAGCATGGTCTCCACCAGGTCCGTGCCGATCCGGGCCGTCGCCTCCAGGTCCAGCTCGTGCAGGACGTAGCGGCCGCGCCGGCGGGTGCGGAGCAGACCGGCCCGCTTCAGCACGGCGAGGTGGCGGGAGACCTCCGGGGCGGTCAGTTTCCAGGACGCGGCCAGTTCGAGGGTGGTGCGCGGGCCGCGGGAGAGCGTGTGGGCCAGCCGCAGCCGGGTGGGGTGGGCCAGCGCCGCCAGCCGACGGCTCGTCAGGTCCAGCGGCATCGGCTGCGGCAGCCCCGGTTCCGGGACGGGGTAGTTGACGACCGGCTGCCAGCCCGCGGCGTGGACGACCAGGACGTGCGGATGGCCGAACGCGGTCGGCACGAAGGTGAGGCCGTCGCGGGCGCTGGTGGTGCCGTCGTAGATCTTGTCGACGACGATGCGCTGCCCGCTGGCGTCGAGGGACAAGCAGGCGGAGACGGCCGGGAGGGCGCCGGTCAGGCCGAAGCGGCGGAAGAGCTCGGTCTTGTGCCGGGCGTCGGCGGCCAGCGCCGGCCTTACCCGCTGCCAGTGCTCGGCGAAGAACGCGCCCTCGCAGTCCTCCCACAGGCGGCGCAGCCGGCCGCGCACGGCGGGCGGGTCGGCGAGCAGCGCGTCGAGGAACGCGGCCGCGCGCGGACCGTCGGCCTGTGCCAGGGTGCGGGCGCGCTCCCGGGCGGCCGGGTCGGTCAGCGGGGACCCGTCCGGCCGCGTCGGGTCGGCACCGTCGGCCAGGCAGAGCGCCCCGGCCACGAACTTCTCGTCGGTCAGCCGGTCCAGCGCGTCCAACTCCTCGGCGAGGGTCGCGGCGGGCACCGGCGGGAGCAGGAAGTCCGCACGGGTGGTGCGCCACAGGCAGTCGGCGGCCGACAGCCGGGCGGCGAGGGACGCGTCCAGACCGGCGCGGACCGAGCGGGCCCAGTCCTGCCGCGGCGGATGGTGCCCCGGCTCGGACAGCACGTGCAGCATCGCGGTCAGCTCGGCGAGTGGGGAGGGCGCGAAGCGGACGCCTCCGGGGGCGAGGGTGCTGATGTCGACGGTCAGGCTCACCCGTCCATACTGGCGGACCGGGCGGGGCGGCGGCCGACGGGAGCGAACGCGATGTTCTGCTGGTACAGGGGAACCGCCTCTTCCGGTGCGGCCGGCCCTTTCCGGCGGGACGTGCGATGCGGTGCAGGGGTGCGACGCCCAGGGGCCGGACGCGTTCCGCGTGACCCCACATTCAGGTCGATGGGCACCGCATGACGGTATTCCCAGGTAATCGTGCGATGTCAAGCCGGAACGGAGACGGACCGGAAAACCCTCTCCAAGGGCGAGCGGTTCGACCGGTTTGTCCGTCCGGGCGCGGGAATTGCCGAGCGCTTCCGGGCGCTTGGCGAAGAGTCGGCGGTGCGAATCCGCCAACTGTCCGGTGCGGCTTGACGACGTCGAACGGAAAAAGATCAAGTGGTGGTGCTTCGCCCGGACCGCATCGTTTCGTTGACCGACAGGAGGAGCTCCCTTGAGCACCGCGAACCTTCCGCCGGCCGGCACCCCGGCCGATGACGAAGGCTTCCGCCGCAGGGCCGGCGCGCTCCTGCGCAGCGCCGCCGGCGACCTCAGGCGCACCTCCCGTTCGGCCGCCGCCGACCTGGGCCTGACCCACGCGGACTACGCGGCGCACCTCGCCCCTGAACAGGGCTTCTCCTGGGACCTCGCGCAGCGGGCGGCCACCGTCTGGCCCCTGAACGAACGCGATCTGGTGCCCGTCCGCAACGACTGCCCGCGCGGCGTGCGGGTGCTGCGCGCCACCGAGTCCGCATCCTCCGCCCGGGTCTTTCAGCGTGGCGGGATCGACTATTACGAGTACCGCGCTACGGCGATGTCGCGCCTGGCCTCATTCCGCCCCGCGTGGATCCGGATGCTGTCCGTCGTCACCGACGACGATCCGCACAACGCCGACGTGCACTGGAACAACGGCCATATGCTCTATCAATTCACCTATTGCGTGGGGCCGGTTAACTACTATTACCGCTGGAACGGACGCGACCACGTACTGCGGATGAACACCGGCGACTCCATCTGGGGCCTGCCCTTTTCCCCGCACACCTTCACCGCCCGCAATGCCGAGGAGCCGGCATACGTCCTCGCGCTCACCTACGGCGGTGAACTCACGGGCGACGCGCAGCACGAACTCGCCGCCCTGGGACCGGACACCGCCCGCGGATTCGCCCTCGACACCGACTCCGCCGCGGCCGCCCAGGGCCGCCTGCTCCGCTCCTACCTGGACGCCTCGGCGCTCCCCCTGGAGCACGCGGCCGAACTCTCCGGAATTCCGGCGGGCCGCCTGGCCGGCGTCGCCGACGGCGGCACCACCCTCACCCCCGACGAGGTCACCGCCCTCGCCGCCGCACTGCGCCTGTCCCCGCGCGACCTGCTGCCCGTCGTGCCCGACGCCGTCGACGGCGTGAGCGTCTGCCCCGCCGCCACCTCCCGCTCCTGGTACCACCCCTCCGCCGGGCACCGCGACTACCGGGTGCGCGAACTGGCCGGCGACCGGCTGCACCCGCACACCCGCGCCCTGGAGATCCACCCGCAGCGCGCCGACTCCGACTCCGCCGACCAGGCCGTCACGCCCCTGCGCACCCACCAGCACCAGTACCTCCACAACGTCGGCGGCGGCCCCGTCCGGATGGCCTGGCAGCACGGCGGCGAGCGGTACGAAACGGTGCTGGAACCCGGCGCGTCGGCCTACGTCACGCCGTTCGTCCGCGCCGAGTTCACCCGCAGCGGTCGCGGCGACCCCACCGACCCCACCCGCCTGCTCGCGCTGCGCATCGGCGGCCGGGTGACCACCGAGGCCCGCTCCGCCCTGGGCTCGATGTACCCGGGCAGCCTGGAACGCTGTCTGCACGAGGACCGCCAGTGGTACGAGGAGCGCGGCACCGGCGGGAGGCGGACGTGAGCGCGCCCGCCGGCCCGTGGGGCGACCTCGACCCCACCGTCCCCGTCCACGCCCTCGTCGCACGGCAGGCCGCCACCACCCCGCGGGCCGTCGCCGTCGCGGACGCCACCGGCCGGTGGACCTACGCCGAACTGCTCGCCGCCGCCGATGCGCTCGCCACCCGCCTGGCGCGCGCCGGCGTGGGCCCGGGCCACCGCGTGGGCGTCCACCTGCCGCGCCGCCGCGCCCTGGTCGCCGCCCTCCTCGCCACGCTCCAACTAGGCGCCGCCTACGTGCTGTTGGACCCGACCCCTCCCGCCGAGCGGCTCGCCCTCCTGACCTGCGACGCCGCGCCGACCGTCCTCGTGCACGCCGCGGAGACCCGGGCGGACCCGGCCCTCAACACCCCCGTCCTGGACGTCGACGAGGCGCTCACCACCGCCCCCGGCAGCGACCCGCCGGCCCCGGGCGCGCCGGCCGCCGCCACCCCCGACACCCCCGCATACGTCCTCTACACCTCCGGGTCCACCGGCCGCCCCAAGGGCGTCCTGCTGCCGCACCGCGGCATCTCCGGCATCCTCCAGTACGCCCGCGCCACGTTCGGCCTCCGCCCCGACGACGCGGTCCTGGCACTGGCCTCGCCGTCCGTCGACTTCGCTGCGTTGGAGGTGCTGCTGCCCCTGGTCTCCGGCGGCACCCTGCACCTGCTCGACCGGCGACCGCTCCAGGACCCCGCCGAACTCGGCGCCGAAGTGGCCGACCGCGGCATCACCTTCCTCATGGGCACCCCGTCGATGTTCGGCGCCCTCACCGCCACCGGCTGGGTCCCACCGCGCCGCCTGACGGTCCTCTGCGGCGGCGAGACGCTCCGCGCCGCCACCGTCGTCGCCCTCGCCCCCGCACGGGCCGTCCGGAACCTCTACGGACCCACCGAGACCTCCGTGTTCTCCACCTGCTGCCGGGTCACCCCGGACGACATCACCCTCGGCACCCCGGTCGCCGGCACCACCGGCCGGACCCTCTACCGCACCGGAGACCTGGGCCTTCGGCGCCCCGACGGACGGATCGACCACCGGGGGCGCGCCGACGACCAGGTCGAGATCAGGGGGCACCGGATCGAACTCGGCGTCCACGAGGACTTCTTCACGATCGGCGGCGACAGCCTCTCGGCACTGCGCACCGCCGCGCGCTGCCGCCGGGCCGGGCTGCACCTGGACCCGCGGGCCCCGTACGAGGCCCCGACCGTCGCACGGCTCGCGGCACGGCTGCGAACGGAGCCCGCCGGCCCGCCCCCGACCACCGGCGCACCGCCGGTACCGGCCCGCCCCGAGGAGCCCGCGGCGCTCGCCGGCACCGCGCCGCTGCTCCCGACCCAACACCGCTTCTTCGGCCGGGGATTCGGCGAGATCGGCCACGACAACGAGCCGCTGCTGTTCGCCGTCGACCACTGCCTGGACCGGACCGCGCTCGCCCGCTGCCTGACCCGCCTCGCGGACCGCCACCCGGCGCTGACCTCGCGCTTCGTCGAACTGGCCGGCGAGTGCCGGGTGCGTCCTGGCGATCCCGCCGTGGCCGTCCCGCTGGAGTGGCACGACCACACCGGGCTCGACGAGGCCGCCGCCGACCGGGCGTTCACCGATACGGCCCGGCGCCTCCACCACCGCCTCGACCTGCGCGAGGGACCCGTCTGCCGGGCCGCCTACTTCCGCCGGGACGGCGGGGACCGCTTACTGCTCCTGCTGCACCACCTGGTGTGCGACGGCGTCACCCTGCACACCCTGGCCGAGGAACTCTCCACGCTCTACCGGGAGACCGCCGCAGGACTGGACGACACCCTCGGGCCGCCGCCGCCCTCGGCCCTGGGCTACGCCCGCGAACTCCAGGACCTCGCCGACGCACTGCCCCGCGAGACACCGCAACTCGACGCCTGGCTGCGCCTCCCGTGGGACGGGGTGCGCCCCTTCCCGACCAGGGCCGAGGACCCGGGCAGCCTCGCCCGACCCCACCTCCGCCGCACCCTGCGCACCAGCCTGGAGCCGCGCACCGCGCGGACGGTCCGCACGGTGGCGCGGTCCTCCCCGTACACCACCGAGGACCTGCTGATCGCGGCGGTGGCCCGCGGCGTCGCGGAGTTCTCCGGCGCCTCGGCCGCCTGCCTGGACGTGGTCCGCCACGGCCGGCTCTCCCCGCTGACGGCGTCCGACCTCAGCCGCACCGTCGGCTCGCTCTCCACGATCACCCCGTTCGTCCTCGACACCGCGGCCGAGGGCACGCCGCCCGGTGCGCCGTCCGCCGCCGGCGCCCTCCCCGACCTGCGCGCCCTCAGCGCCCAGATCGGCCGGCTCCACGCGATCGAGCACGTCTGGGGGGTCCTGCGCCACCTCCACCGGGACCCGGCCGTCACCGGCCGCCTGGCCGCGCTGCCGAAGCCCGAGGTGTACCTCGACTTCCGCGGCACGGGCCTGCACGACGTCCCGGTCGGCCCGCCGTTCTCCCTCGTCACGGGGGACACCGGCGTGACCCGGCCCCCCACGCACCCCC
>LIQL01000008.1 GCA_001418405.1 Streptomyces diastatochromogenes
GGGGGGCGGCGGGCACGGGCGGCAGCCGGGACACCCCGGACCTCGGCACCGCCGAGCGCCAACCCCGGTGAATGCCGGACCCATTCCCTTGGCACCGCCCGTTACGACGGCTACTCGTCCGGTTTCACGCACGCTCATGCAATACAGCCTCTCTGCTACGGAATTCACCGGAGAACTCCTGACACAACGCGCAGCGAGCCCTACTGGAAAACCAGGACCCCCGTCAGTGCGCGGCGCCGCCACGTGACATCCCCAAGGTGACAGCACCTCCGAGAACCTGGCCGTGAGTGTTCCGGCCAACCACAAGCCCCTCATCGAGAGCCAGGGCCTCAAGTAGCAGTGTTCCTAAGGCGGCATCGGATTTTGCCACCATCACCGAATGAGGTCCGAGCGTGCACCCGTGCCGGGCCGGCGGCCGATGGCGTCGAGGCCCGCCAGCAACACCGAACCGGGCTACGTCAATGGACGCTTCGGCCACCCTGCGGCATCGCCCGGGATAAAGAGGACCCTCGCTCTTCACCGAGGACCTTTAAGGCTTTCTGGACCTCTGCCCGTCACAACCATTCCGTGAAGACCACCAACGGCGCCGCACGCGAAAAGAAGTGGGCACTCCGGGATCACCCGGAGAGTTGACCAGGGAGATCCGCAATCAAGCGCCTCTCGCACGGGCCGGGCTCGATTGGCTTCAACTCCCCCATTTACCTTAGAATTTGGGTGCACCAATCGAAAGGGGCGCCGTTGTGGCCGTGAAGGAAACCATCCAGGTCGACGAATCTCAGAAGAACGAGCCGGGAGTGCAAGAGGTCATCACTCCCGTGCCGGTCGGCAGTGAGGTCATCAAGAAGGCGACGTACTGGCGGTCGATCCTCCAGGACGACCTCGACCCCCAGGCGACGGACGGCGTCACGACCGTGAAGCTCGCCGTGCCGGCCTTGGTCGAGGAGGAGTACGAGACCGGAGAGACCAACGAAGACGGCACGGCGAAGCTCGGTGTCCGTCAGATCCGTGACACGCAGTGGTACGAGATCGACCTCAGCGAAGCCAACGTGGCCGCGCTCCAGGAGGCGGTCAAGCCCTTCACCGACGTGGCCCGCACGATCGAGGCCCCCACGGTGAAGCCTGCACGCAAGAAGCGCACAACGAAGTGATTGTCGGCGCCCCCTCGCAGCGAGGGGGCGTTCTTGTTGTCAGGGGGCTGGTCCCCTTGGTTCCTTGGTTCTCGCGTTCTGCGCGATCCGCCGCGAGCAACCTTGGCGGGCGCCGCGCGGTCCTTCCGGACGTCGGGGTCGGGCCGGCGCCCCCGCCGACGCGCCGGCCCCGGGCAAGAGGCGCGTTCCCGAGTGTTGGGGTGAGGAGCAGGATGACGAATCTCCATACCGTCGTGACATGGATCGACGCACGCGAGAGGCTGCCCCGGAGCGGTGTACCGGTGGCAGCGGCGATCACGGGCCGGTACCCGGCGGACGGCGCCGGCGAGTCCGACGCCGGATCGGGGGAGGAATTCTGGCTGGTGAGGCCGATGTACTTCACCACGCTGCACCGGGGCGAGGACGGGGTGGAGCACAGGGACTGCTTCGTCGACTCCGACGGAATCGTCCGTCTGCCCCACGGCCTCGCCAGTGCCGAAACAGTGACGCACTGGGCCGAACTGCCTGTGCTGCCCGGCCAGCAGACGCACATCGCACTGGGAGGGGACGTGCAGCCGGCCCTGCGCAACGCCTGGGACGCCCCGCCCACCACCTGACCGACGCCCCCAGACCCGTTGACGTCGCGTGCGGGTCCGCTAGGAGAAGTCCAGCACCAAGCGGCCGCGCAGGCCGCCTGCTTCCAGGCGGCGGTGGGCCTCGGCCGCCTCCTCGGCGGACAGCACGTCGGCGACGTGCAGCGTCAGGACGCCCTCCTCGGCCTGGCGGCGCAGCGCGTCCAGCCGGGCGGTGTCCGTGATGCCGTCCGTGACCATCACCGGACACACCCGGATGCCGCGTTCGGCCGGACCGGACCAGCCCCGCAACTCGGCCAGGGTCCCGCCGTCGGCGACCGCCGACGTGATCTCGGTGGTCTGCATCGATGCGTCCACGAGGCCGGGAACGCCGTCCGGTGCGAGCGCGCGGATGCGGGCGGCGACCTCGGTGCCGCGCGCCACGACGTGGTCGGCGCCGAAGCCGCGGACCCGGTCGGTGTCGTGCGGGGCGGCGTCCGCGATGACGGTCAGGCCGTCGGCCTTGGCCAGTTCGATTGCGTACCCGCCGACGGCACCGGCCGCACCGGTCACGGCGATGGTGCCGCCGGGCGGCACGGCCAGTGCGTCCAGTGCCAGGCGTGCGGTCATGGCGTTCATCAGCAGGGTGGACGCCGCGGGGAAGTCCACTCCCTGGGGTACCGGCACCACCGAGGCGGCGGGCACCACGATGTGCTCGGCGTAGGCTCCGCCGCGCGCGCTGGTGAACAGCACCATGGCGACGACGCGTTGGCCCAGGGCGAAACGGCCTGCGGTCCCGGCTCCGAGTTGGTCGATCACCCCGGCGGCGTCCATGCCGGGCACGAACGGGGGCTGCCGGTCGGGCATGCGCACGGCGTGGGCCCCTTGCCGCAGCAGGACGTCGGTCGGGTTCACGGCGGCCGCGTGCACCCGGATGCGGACCTCACCGGAGCCCGCCTGGGGTTCGGGCAACTCCATGACGCGCAGGGCTTCCGGACCGCCGAACACCTCAACACCTCTGGCTTTCATGCCGGTTGCAACCGGCCTCGCCGGCGCGGCATTCCCTTGTTCCCCACCGTGACGGCAATCCGCCGGGGCGCGCTCCCGGAAGCGGCCCGGGGCCGGCCGATGGGAACGTGGGGCGTCGGGGCGGGGTCAGGTCACCGGCCGGGTGTCGCGGAAGAGTTTGCCGGTGGGGCCGTTCTCGCCCAGGGTCGCCGCCCAGACGACGCCGCGCGCGCTGTCGGCGGCGGGCCGCGCGTGCCCCTCGTCGCCGCGTTCGGGGTGGGTGGCGGTTTCGCCCGGGTCGACGGCGTTGACGAGGATCGGCGTGTCCTCCAGGGCGCGGGCCAGGACGGTGGTGAGGACGTCGAGGGTGTGCTTGGCGAAGGAGTGGGCCGGGGCGCGGAGGCTGGCCCCGAGGTCGAGCCCGGTGGCGATCTGTCGGGCGGAGACGCTGGTGACGTTGACGATGCGGGCGGCGGGGGCGGCCTGTAGCAGCGGCAGCGTCGCCTGGACCAGTCGCCAGGGACCGAGCACGTCCACGTCCAGCGCGGACCGCACCGCGTCGAGGTCGGCGTCGAGTGCGGACAGGACGGTGAAGTCGACTGCGTCGCTGGCGTTGTTGACCAGGACGTCCAGGTGGCCGAAGCGGTGGGCTATATGGTCGGCCGCCTGGTACATGCCGGCGGCGTCGGTGAGGTCGAGGCGCAGGGCCGTGGCCTGGTGGCCCTCCCGGCGCAGCCGTGCGGCCAGGTGCTCCGCGCGGGAGACGTCGCGCGCGGTGAGGAGCACGTGGTGGTCGAGTTGGGCGAGTTGCCGGGCGACCGCGAAGCCGAGGCCGATGGCGCGGCTGGTGCCGGTGATGAGTGCGACCTTCGTCGTCATGCCGTTTTCCTCCCGTGGTGGGGGCGGGTGCCGACCGGGACCGTCGGCCGCCGGGTGCGGGTGCGGGTGCGGGTGCAGTGGTAACTCCCTTGCTGTGGAAGGGGGTTCACTGTTGGGCGTGCGGTGCGCGTCCGGGCAGGAGCCCGACGAGCAGCAGGGTCAGGAAGTACAGGCCGGCGCAGAGGGCGAAGACCAGTTGCGCGGCGGCGAAGTAGGCGTGCGGGGAGGGGTTTCCCAGTCCGGCGAAGAACGCCGTGCCCAGGGCGGCGACGCCGATGGCGCTGGCGAACTGCTGGACGGCGTTGAGCAGGCCGGCGCCGGTGCCGACCTCCTCGGCGGAGGCGTCGCCGAGGATGAACTCGAACAGCGGGACGAACACCAGGCCCGCGCCGCACCCCGTCACGAACAGCGACGGCGCCAGCTTGCCGACGGTGAGGGCGGTGCCCCAGTGGTGGGTGGACCACCACAGGACGAGCAGACCGAGGACGGCGAGGGCCAGTCCGATGCGCAGGGCCGCCCGTCCCAGTCGCCTCCCGAGCGTTCCCCCGCCGAACAGGACGGCGGCGGCGGTGCCCAGGGCCCACGGAATCAGCGTCAGGCCGGTGCACAGCGGCGTCCAGCCCATGCCGAGTTGCAGCAGCAGGTTGATGACCAGCACGAACGCGCTCAGCGCAGCGTGGAAGCCGGCGACGACGAGCAGGCCGACGACGAAGCTGCGCTTGCGGAACAGGGACGGTGCGATGACCGGGTGCCTGCTGCGGCGCTCGGAGACGACGAACAGCGCGAACATCACGACTGAGGCCGTCATCATCGCGTAGGTCCAGGCCGGCCAGCCGAGTTCGCGCCCCTGGATGAGCGGGACGATCAGCAGGGCGGAGCCGGCGGTGAGCAGGCCCACACCGGTCAGGTCGAGGCGGGCATCGGGATCCTCGCCACCGCTGCGGGGCAGCACGCGCCGGCCGAGCGCGAGGGCGAGGACGCCGAAGGGCACGTTGATCAGGAAGATCGAGCGCCACTGGCTGCCGAACAGGTTCAGGTGCAGCAGCCAGCCGGCGAGGATCGGCCCGGCGACCGTGGCCAGGCCCATGATCGGCCCGAACGGCATCAGCGCCGCACGCAGGCGTTCGGGCGGGAAGACGACCTTCACCAGCGTCATGCCCTGCGGGATCAGCACGGATCCGAACAGGCCCTGCAACAGTCGCGCGACGATCAGGAAGGCGGGGCTGGGAGCGAGGCCGCAGGCCAGCGAGGTGAGGGTGAATCCGGCCATGCCGATGAGGAACAGCCGGCGGCGGCCGAGCACGTCGCCGAGCCGGCCCGAGGTGATCAGGCCGAGCGCGAAGGCCGCGGTGTAGGCGGACAGCGTCCACTGCAAGGTCATCGGCCCGCCGCCGAGGTCGGCCCGGATGGATGGCCCGGCGAGGTTGGCGACGCTGGAGTCGACGAGGTCCATGACCTCGCCGAGGAGGACGACGACCAGGACGAGCCAGGTGGCGCGCGAGGGCACCGCGGCAGGGCTGTCCCGAGCTGAAGAACATTGTTCGAGAGTCACGAACGATATTTCACACACGAACATCGATCGCGTCAAGACGAACGACGTTCGTCAGGAAAGGAACGGAGTTCGTTCATCCGGTATGCTCGGCGCATGCCACCGACTCCTCAGCAACGGCGCGCAGCGCGGCACCACCAGCCCGTTCCCGATGCGAGCGCCCCAGCGGCGCGCGGTCGGCGGGCGAAGCCGATCACCGTGGACGCCGTCGTCGATGCGGCGCTCGACGTCGTGGCCCAGGAGGGCTACGGGGCCCTGACCATGCGCCGCGTCGCCACCGCGCTGGAGACCGGACCGGCGTCGCTGTACGCCCACGTCGTCAACAAGGACGACCTGGACGAGCTGCTGATCGGCCGCCTGTGCGCCGAGGTCGAGCTGCCGGAACCGGACCCCGACGCATGGCGGGAGCAGATCACCGACGTCTGCACCCAGCTGCGCGACCAGTACCTGCGCTACCCCGGCATCTCCCGGGCCGCCCTCGCCACCGCCCCCACCAACGAGGACACCCTGCGCATCGCCGAAGGCATGCTCGCCCTCCTCCTCGCCGGAGGCATCGCCCCGCAGACCGCCGCCTGGGGCATCGACTCCCTGATGCTCTACGTCAACGCCTACGCCCTTGAGGTCGCACTGGTCAGCCGCCCCGGCGGCGAATGGGTCGTCAGCCGGGACGAACTGCTGAGCCGGTTCGCCAACTTGCCCGACACCTTCCCGCAGACCAAGCGCTACGCCGCCGAACTCACCTCGGGAGCCGACCACGAACGCTTCGACTTCACGGTCGCGTTGATGCTCGACGGCCTCGCACGCCGCTGAGACCGGCCCGCACCGGCGCGCCCGTACGCGGCGAGCCCCAGCCCGCGGGGAAATCCGTTCGCGGCCGGCATGAGGTGCCGCACCCGAGGGAACCGATGGAGCGACATCATCGTCTACACATCTGTAGACGATGATGTCGTGTCGGGTGGCCGAGGGAGGGGAGGGACGATGGCGCGCAGAGGCGTCGCGATGCTCGCGCTGCTGTTCTCCGGTCTCCTGTTGCTCCTGACCATCGGTCACCACCCGCCTCCCTGGGGGGAGGAGAGCGAGACCGGCGTCACCTGGACGACGACCCAGGCACCGGCTCCCCGCTACGACGAAGCGGAGGACGACGCGGGCGACCAGGCCCAACTCTCCGACGCGGAAGCTCCCGTCGTCCTGCCCGACGGCGACGTCGGCGCTTCCCCGGACGTCGCGCGCGTCGTCGGGACGGCACCGCACGACGGCCCGTGCTCCGCGGTCGGCCCCGTGGCACAGCAGTACCGCGCGGGGCGGTCCTCCGGCGCCGGCCGGCCACCGGATCCGGTCACGCTGCAAGTGATCCGCTGCTGAGCGGCAGCGCGCTCCCGCCCGTCACGGCACGCGTCGGACCGACGGTGGCCCGGCCCCTGAGGCCGGGCCCTCGCCGGACGTCGACGCGCACTCCCGCCACGGGTGCACGGAGCACGCCGCGTCCTCGCCGCAACCACTGACCGAGAAGAGCCAGAGGTCGATCATGCATGCCTTCCTCACCGACACGCGTTCCCGCACCGCACCCCCCACGGACTCCGCGCCGACGTCCGGACCGCCCACCGCACGCGCCCTGTTCATCGGCTGCTCCGACGCGGGCGTCTCACCCGCCCTCCTGACCGGCGCAGCCCCCGGTGAGCTGTACGAACTGCGTACCGCCGCACAGATCATCCCGAGGTTCCGACCCGGCGCGCACTGCGGCGTCGGCGGAACCCTGGAGTTCGCCCTGGGGGTCCTCGGAGTACGCGACGTGATCCTCTGCGGCCACGGCAACTGCACCGCGCTGCACTCCCTCCGACGGGACCCGTCCGTCGCCGATCTGCCGCTCGTTCACAACTGGTTCAGTCGCGCCGCCCATCGCACGCGTGCGGACGACGCCCATCAGCACGCAGGTCCGACGTCCTCGACGGCGGCCGAGCAGCGCCATCTGCTGGCGCAGCTGCACCATTTGCGCACCTACCCGTGTGTCACCCGCCGCCTCGCGAAGCGCCAGGTCACACTCCATGCCTGGCACCACGACGACGCCACGGGAGACGTGTTGGCGTGGGATGCGACGCGGCGGTCCTTCCGGCCGATGTAGCGTCACCGAGGTCACCCGGTACACCGTTGGGTGACGGGTGGTGACTCCGTACCCGGGTGCCCGTTCGGCCCGGCCGCCGCAGCGAACCCCGGCGGCCGGGCCGAACGCACCGCGGGCCTTTCGTTCTCAGCGCGCGGTGCCGGCCAGTTCGTCGCGGGTCACGGGACGTATCCGGCCGCGCTCCAGGGTCACGATCTCGTCGGCGGCGTCCAGGCCCGAACGGTCGTGGGTGACCAGGAGCGTCGTGCGGCCGCGGGTGGCGTCGAGCACGTCGGCGGGGACGGCGGCGGCGGTGTCCGGATCGAGTCCTTCGGTGGGCTTGTCGAGGACCAGGACGGGCGGGTCGGCGAGCGCGCGTCCGCCGAGGTCCCGTCCGCCTGCCGCGTCGTTGCGACGTACCCACTTTTTTGTGGGTACTTGGCAGCGCCTGGCGGCCCGGGTGAACCTTGTGGGGCGCAGTCAGGGGCGGTCGCCGGAGTTCGACGGGAGGAAGTGGCGTCGCGTCAGGAGGCCGACGGGGAAGCGGCGAGCTTCACCAAGCGGCGGTGGCCCCAGTCGGAGAGGGGCGCCAACGCCTCGGCGAGGTCACGGCCGAACTCCGTCAGGGAGTAGACGGTCTTGAGCGGCAGCGCCTCGTGCACTTCCCGGTGCACCAGTCCGTCCGCCTCCATCTCGCGGAGCGCTTGGGTCAGCACCTTCTCGCTGAGGCCCGGCACCTGCCGGCGCAGCTCACCGGGCCGGTAGGGACCCGACTCCAGCCGCCAGAGCAGAGCCGTCTTCCACTTGCCGTCGATCACGGCGATCGCGGCGGTCACCCCACAGACATTCAGGTCTTGGGCACGACTGCGCGTCATGTCTATCCCTTTCATCGCATTCATCAGGTTTTGTCAAGGAGTTGGATCTTGTCCAGTCACTCTGAACAGTCTGCCGTCACCGTGCTCGGCCTGGGGCCGATGGGCCGGGCCCTGGCCGGCGCCTTCCTGGACGCGGGGCTGCGGACCACGGTCTGGAACCGCACGCCGGGCAGGGACGCGGAGTTGGTGGCACGAGGAGCGGTCGCCGCGCCAACGGCGGCGGAGGCGGTCGCCGCGAGCAGACTGACCGTGGTCTGCGTGGTGAACTACGACGCGGCGGATGCCGTCCTGCGGCCCGATGCGGTCGCCGATGCGCTCAAGGGGCGCACGGTGGTGAACCTGTCCGCCGACACTCCGGACCGGGCCCGGGACACGGCGCACTGGGCGGCCGAGCGCGGCATCGGGTACCTGGACGGTGCGATCATGACGCCGACCACCACCATCGGAACGTCCGCCGCGGTGTTCCTCCACAGTGGTCCGACGGAACTCCATCGGGAGCACCGTCCCGTACTGGAGGCGTTGGGCGGCAGCCACACCCACCTCGGCGAGGAGATCGGGCGCGCGGCGGCGTACGACGTCGCACTGCTCGACGTCTTCTGGACCGCGATGGCGGGCTACGTGCACGCGCTGGCGGTGGCGCGGGCCGAGGGCGTCACCGCGCGGGAACTGGCACCGTTCGCCAAGGGCATCGGTGCGATCCTCCCGCCGCTCTTCGACCAGTTCGCCGAGGACGTGGACGGCGGCGGGTTCTCCGGCGCGGGCAACCCGCTCACCTCTGCGGTTTCGTCCATGGCCCACATCGTCCACACCTCCGAGGCCCACGGCATCGACGCCGGTGTGATGCGCGCGGCGGAGGGCATGGCCCGCCGCGCCGTCGGACTGGGCCACGGGGAGGACGGGTTCAGCCGTCTCGCCGAGGTCCTCGGACGACGCTGACCCGGCCTCGTAGGGCGGGCCGCGGGCACGCGGTGGCCGCGCGGCGTTCGAGGTCCCCGTGCCCGGGGCGGGGTCCCCGTGCCCGGGGTGGGGTGCCGGTGTCCGCCCTGCCCCGTCGCCAGGGCGGACACCGGTGCGCGCTCGCGTTACGAGCGCGGGTCGATGGGGGCGAGCACGCCGAAGTGACGTTCGACCACCTCGGCGGCCGCCAGGCACCGGTCCTCGCGGTACATCTGCCCGATGAGCTGGACGCCCTGCGGCATGCCGTCCGCGAAGCCGGTGGGCACGCTCACCGCCGGCACGCCGACGAGGGAGGTCACCGTGCACAGGGCCCCGGCCAGCATCATCCGGGCGTGGCTCTCGGCGTCGGTGTCGTCGGGGAGCAGGTCGAACCCGGGCACGGGCTGGGGGCAGGTGGCGCCGAGGAGCAGCGGGTAGGCGTCGAGCAGTTCGGCCCAGTCACGTTGGAGGGAGAGCCGGACCCCGGTCTGCCGGAGGAACTCGTCGAGCGCGGTGTGCGGGGTGCGTTCCATGAACAGGTCGAGGTGCTGGGCGCCCTTCTCGGTGAGCAGCTTCCTGATCCGGGGCCACTTCACGCCGAACTCGGTCATGATGAGCGTCCCGTAGCACTCCAGGGCCTCGCCCAGCCGGGGGATCTGCACCTCTTCCACGACGTGGCCCGCCCGCTCCAGGACGGTGGCGGCCTCGTCGAGGGCGGCGCGGATCTGCGGGTGGATGCCCGCTCCGGCCGGATCGGCCACGACGCCGACCCGCAGCGGGCCGGTCGCGTCGGCCCCGTAGGCGGGCACCGGGACCGCCCGCGGATCTTCCGGGTCCGCGCCCGCCAACGCCTCGTAGGCGGCGCGCAGGTCGGCGACGGAGCGGGCGATCGGGCCGTCGACGGGGATGAGTTGGGAGGCCAGCATCGGCTCCTGGCCCATGATGCGGTGGTCGGCGGCGAAGCGTCCGTAGCTCGGCTTCAGCGCCGCCACTCCGTTGAAGGCCGCGGGCATGCGCACGGAGCCGCCCGAGTCGTTGCCGAGGCCGAGCGCGGCCATGCCGACCGCCACCGCCACCCCGTCCCCGCTGCTGCTCCCGCCCGGGGTCTTCGACGGGTCCCAGGGGTTGTACGTCCTGCCGTACAACTGGCTCGCGGGGTCCGAGGAGATCGCCAGGTCGGGCATGTTGGCGTGGCCGATCGGGATGGCTCCCGCGGCGCGGAGCCGGCGCACCGGCGGGGAGTCGGCCTCGGCCACGTGATCGCGGAACTTCCGCACGCCGTGCGTGGTCGCCCATCCCGCCACGTGGATGTTCTCCTTGACGGTGAAGGGCACGCCGGCCAGCGGACCGGGCCGCTCCCCCGCCGCGCGGCGCCGGTCGGCGGCGCGCGCGGCCTCGCGGGCGCTGTCCGCCATGAGTTGGGTGACGGCGTTCACGGTCGGATTGACCGCCGCGACGCGTGCCAGGTGGGCCTCCACGACCTCGGCCGCCGAGACCTCGCCGCGGGCGACGGTCGCAGCCAACTCCGTCGCGTTCAGCTTCCACAGTTCCGTGTTCATGGTGTCGGCGGGTCGCTCGCTCCGCCCTCGTGGCGAGCGCGCGGCCCTGCCCCCTTCCCCTCGCTGCGGCGTGCCGACCGCCAGGGCACGCCATGACGTCGGGCACTCCTTCGTTCCGATGCGCTTGCATCACATCCTATGCTGGGAAGCGATGCAAGCGCATTACTACGAGGAGGGTGGGCGAACGATGCCCAGGCAGGTGGACCACGAGGAACGGCGGCGCCGGATCGCCGAGGCGGTGTGCGCGCTCGCCGACAGCAGCGGCCTGGAGGGCGTGACCCTGCGCGACGTCGCCACCCGGGCCGGCGTGTCGATGGGAGCGGTCCAACGCTGCTTCCGCACCAAGCAGGAGATGCTCGTCTTCGCGCTCGACCACATCGGCGAACGGGTCACCGAGCGGGTGAGCGAGCGCGCACGGCCCCGCACCGACACGACTGCCGACCCCGACCCGGCGAGCGCGACGCTGGCGCGGGTACTGGGCGAGGTCGCCCTGGTCGACGAGGCGCACCGGGCCGAGGCCCGGGTCTGGCTGGCGTTCGTCGCGCAAGCCGCCGTGACGCCCGAACTCGCCGCCGCGCTGCGCAACCGCTACACCGCACTGCACCCCCTGCTCGTGCGCCTGCTCGGCGAGGGCCGCGCCGACTCCCCCGACACGGACGGGGACGTCGATGCCGGCCCGGACCACGAGCCGCACGAGGCCGCGCGCACGCTCCTCGCCCTCGCCGACGGCCTGACCACCCACGTCCTGATCGGCCATCTCACCCCGCAGGCCGCGCTCGCGCTCCTCCACACCCAGATCGGCGCGCTCACCCGGACGAGCCCGCCGGCCGCGCTCCCCGCCAACGGGACAGGCGGCCCGCCCCCCGCCAACGACGAGGAGGAGTCGGCGAAGTGACGTCGCTGTCCGCACCGGCGCAGGCTCACGGTGCGGTGAAACGTGCGGTGGCCAGGTCGTGGCCCTCGGCGGAGACCAGACGGACGCCGGAGAGCGTGGCGTGGTCCCCGGGAGCCGGGACGCCCCAGTAGCCGTACCCGTGGCGGAGCTCGAAGGTGCCGAGCCGGACGGTCGAGCCGTCGGACCGCTCCAGCAGGCACGTCACCTTGCCGCTGTACGGGAGTCCCGCATCGGCGAGATCGACGGACATGAAGACCCAGCCCGGCGGCCCGCGGTAGACGTAGAGGTCACCGGCCTGTTGGCGATGTCCCGCACCGGCTCCCGTCAGGTGCGCGTGCAGCATCCCCGCCGCGGCCGGGGCGGAGGGGGCGGGGCCGGCCACGACGTCTTCGACGGCGGTGCCCAGTGCCCAGCCGGCGAAGCCGAAGCCGAGCGCGAGTACGGCCAGGGCGGACGCCACCCGCAGCCAGACGCCCTTGCGCAGCGCTCCGTACCGGGCCCCGAAGCCCCGCGCGGCGTCCCGCCCGTCCCGCGCGGCCCGGGCCCGGGCCAGCCGCCGCACCACCCTGGTCTCGAATCCGGCCGGCGGCTCGCTGCCGGGCAGCAGGCCGAGCAGCCCGTCTCCGACGCGGGCCAGCTGCCCGATGTACTCCCGGCAGTCCGCGCAGCGGTCCAGATGGGCGGTCGCCTCGGCCCGCTCCCGGCCCGAGAGCACGCCCAGGGCCAGTTCGGCACCGGCCTGGTGCAACTGGGTGCAGGACAGGTCCTCAGCCATGGTCGCCTCCCTTCGGAGACGCGGGGTGCGGGTTCGTGGGCGTCGGGGGCGCGGCGCCCGGGTGCGGACGTTCGGGGGCGGTGAGGGTGGCGCGCAGCTTGCCCATCGCGGCCCTGATCCGCGTCTTGGCGGTGCCCAGCGGAATGTGCTCCCGGTCGGCGACCTGCCGGGCGGTCATCCCGTACAGGCCCGCCATCACCAGGGCGCGGCGCTGTTCGTCCGGCAGCCGTGCCACCGCCGCCCGCAGGGTGGCCGACGCCTCGTCGGCCAGTGCCTGCTGTTCGGGGGTCTCGGTCACCGCACTCAGGAGGGCGTCGAGGTCCTCCGGCGCCACCGGGTCCGGTTGGCGCGATCGGACGGCGTCGATGGCGAGGTTGTGCGCGATGGTCGTCAGCCAGGCGGTCACGGAGCCGCGGCGGGAGTCGTAGACCTGGGCGTGCCGCCACGCGCGCTCGAACGTCTGCTGGGCGATGTCCTCGGCCAGCTGGGGATCTCGGGTGACCGCGAGGGCCACGCCGAAGACGGTGTGCTGGAAGCGCCGCACGAACGTGACGGCCAGCTCCGGGTCACCGGTGGCCAGGCCAGCCAGCAGCGCCTCGTCCGGGATGCGTCCGACCGGGAGCTGCAACCACTGCATACCCCTACGTACGGTCCGGCCCGGCCCGGGGATTGCTGCCGGGCGGCGACGGAATGGCACGCTCCCATTCTCCTCCTCCGCCACCGCCCCTCCAGGAGGGGTGCCGGCCCGCTCACGGGGCGGCGCGCGGGGGCCATGGACGCTACCCGTTGCGCACGGACGAGCCGGGGCGGGCGCCCGGAGCGGAAGGGGTGCGGGCCGCCGTCACGCCCCACCACGCGCCGAGCGCGACCAGGAACGTCACCTCGGTGACGAGGGCCAAGATCCCGTGCGGAGGGCGCAACCGGCCGCGACGCCCCTCAGCACGGCCTCGCCCGGACGCGCAGACATCACAGACATCGCAGATATCGCAGGCATTGAAGACCTAGCAGCCTCCCGGAACCGCCCGGTCGGGACGTCCTGTGTACGTGTGGGGCCGGCGAAGGGTTCAAGGTCCTCTCGACGGCCCCCCGGCCTGCGGTCCGGCGGTGGTCTCGTACGGCCGGTACAGCCGTGCGTACGCCGCGCTGCGGGCGAGCAGTTCCCGATGCGTGCCGCGGGCGGTGACGCGACCGTGATCGAGGAGCAGTATCCGGGTGGCGTCGCGGACGGTGAGCAGGTCGTGCGAGATCAGGATCGTCGTGCGGCCGCGCATCAGCCGGCGCAGGGGGTGCAGGATGCGCCGGCCGGATTCCGCGTCGAGGCCGGTGGTCGGCTCGTCGAGGACGAGCAGCGGCGCGTCGCGGACCATGGCGCGGGCGATGGCCAGGCGCTGCCGCTGCCCGCCGGAGAGCAGCCGGCCGCGTTGGCCGACCACCGTGTCGTAGCCGTCGGGGAGTTGGCTGATGAAGCCGTGGGCGTCCGCTGCACGGGCGGCGGCGACGATCTCGGCGTCGCCCACGCCGGGCCGGCCGTAGACGATGTTGTCGCGCACCGTGCCGTGGAGGACCAGGGTCTCCTGGAGGAGCACGGCGACGTTGTCCCGCAGGGCGTCCAGGCTCAGGTCGCGAAGGTCGTGCCCGTCGAGGCGGACGGTGCCTCGGTCCGGGTCGTAGAAGCGCAGCAGCAGCTTGGCGACGGTCGTCTTCCCCGCACCGCTGGCGCCCACGAGTGCCAGCGTCTCGCCCGGCGCCACCCGGAACGAGACCCCCACCAGGGCGGGCGCGGTGGCACCCGGGTAACGGAAGGAGACGTCGTCGAACGCGATCTCGCCGCGACAGCGTCCCGGCGTCCGGGGAGTCTCGCGCTGGCGGACCTGCGGCCGCTGGTCGAGCAGTTCGATGATCCGCTCCGCGGAGGCCGACGCGGAGGAGAAGGTGTTGCTGAGCCCGGACAGACCGCGGATGGGGCTGTAGAGCCTGCTGAGCAACGTGAGGAAGACCATCAGGCCGCCCAGGGTGAGCTGGCCCCGGATCAGTTCCCAGGTCCCGAGGCCCAACACCAGCAGCGCGCCGACCAGTTCGATGAGCTCGACGACCGTGGCGTACACGGCGCCGAGGCGGGCGGAGGCCATGACGGCCCGGAATCGACCGAGGTTCTCCCGCTCGAACCTGCCGTGCTCCCAGCGCTGCCGGTTGTACGCCTGCACGAGCGCGATGTTGCCCAGGGTCTCCTCGGCGATCGCACTGATCGATCCGGTGCGCCGCCGCCGCTCCCGCGCCACGGTCTTGACGCGCCGGGAGAACCACCGGGCGGTGCACCAGAACATCGGCACGATGACGACGGCCAGCAGCGTCAGGTGCCAGCTCAGGTAGGACAGCACGCCGAGGAAGACGCCCAGCCGCACGACCTGTGCGAGGGCGTTCACGATCCCGGAGAGCAGGAAGGTCTCGACCGCGTCGACGTCGCCGGTCATCCGGGAGAGCACGTCGCCGAGCCGCCGCCGCTCGAAGAAGCCGAGCGACAGGCCCTCGACGTGGCGGAAGAGCGCCGAGCGCAGCGCCAGCAGGAACCGCTCACTGACCCAGGTGGAGGTCACGTCGTCGGCGAAGTCCAGGGCCCCGGCCAGGAGGGTGAGGCCCAGGAAGGCGAGGGCGACCGGGACGAGGAGGTGCGGGTCGCGCGGGATCAGCACGTCGTCGATGAGGATCTTGAAGAGCCAGACCTCGGCCGCATCGACGACGGGCCCCAGCACCACGAGGCCCAGGATCACCACGAACCACGGGCGGCCACCGCGCGTGTAGGGCCAGAACCGTCGGAACACCTCGCGCAGCGCCACCGGCGGAGCGGCCTCGACGACCGCGTCGGCGCCACCGGAAGCAGGGGCCGCGGGCGGCGACTTCGTCGTCCGCCACCACCGCTCGCACGTCCGCTCCCGCGCGCCCGCGGACGGCGTGGCCGCCCCGGCCGCGTCGGCGCCCCGGGCGTCACCGCGGGTGCAGCAGCGCGGTCCCGCGCGGCTCACGTCGTCTCACCGACCCGTGCGGCCGGGCGGGGCGCCCGGCCGCTGACGGCCACTTGAGCACTCAGTACCTCCCTTCGCGGTCCCGGTCGCGATCGCGGCCACCGTCATGGCCATGGTCCCGATCGTCCCGCCCGCGCCGGTCGCGGTCCCGGTCGTCCCGGTCCCCGTGCCGATCCCTCTCGCCGTGGTCGCCATGGCCGCGGCCCATTGCGGGAACGAGCGTTGCGAAGACTCCCATGATCGCCCCTTCCTCCGACCCACCCCCTCGACCACCGGTACGGAACAGCGGCGCAAAGGGATTGCCGTGCAAAGGGATTGCCGCGCCGAGAGGTTGCGCGGGGGTGGCGCCGACGTACCGCGCGGGCCGTCGACCGCTCAGACGAAGCACGCGTTCATGCCCGCGACGTCGGAGAGGTGGGTCTCGGTGCGCGCGATCTTGCCGTCGCGCAGGCGGCAGACGGTGGAGAGGTGTTCGTCCAGCCGGACGTCGCCCCGGCGGGCGGCGTTGTGCAGGGAGAGGGCCATGTTCTCGCGGCTCACCAGGATGTGCCACAGCGCGAAGTGGGGACCGTAGGACGCGATCTTCCTGGTCCGCGCCACGACTTCGTCGGCGCCTTCCGCGCCGGTACCCGTCACGGCTCCAGGATGACCTTGCCGAACTTCCCCGGGCCCGCCAGCCTCGCGTAGGCGTCGGCGTAGCGGTCCAGCGGGAAGGTCGCCTCGACGGGTACCCGCAGGCGCCCCTCGGCCAGGAGCGGGACGACGGCGGTGCGCAGGGTGGCCGCGAGGAGCGCCTTCTCCGCCGGGCAGCGGCCGCGCAGGGTGGTGCCGATCAACTGGGCGCGCGCGAGCATCAGGTCGAACATCCGCAACGGCGCCACCGAGCCGCCCTGGACCCCCACCACGAGGATCTTCCCGCGGGCGCGCAGCAGCGCGACCCGCCGGAGGCAGTCCTCGCCTCCGACCAACTCGACGATGACGTCGTACGGCGCCCGTTCGCCCTCCTCAGCGGGAACGACCACCTCCACGCGGCCCCCGACGGGGGCGAGTTGCCCGACGCGGTCGTGCAGTGCGGGCCGGCGCACGCTCGCCACGACGCGGGCGCCGGCGACGGCAGCCACCTGCACCATCGCCGTACCGACCCCGCCCGCGGCTCCGGTGACCAGCACCCGGTCCCCGGCGCGCGTCCCGGCTTGGACCACCAGCGCGTCCCAGGCGGTGCCGAACGCCTCCGGGAAACCGGCCGCCTCCCGCCAGGACAACCCGGCGGGGATCGGAAGCAGCAGCTCGACGGGGACCACGATCCGTTCGGCGTGGCCACCGCCGCCCACGAGGGCCATGACCCGGTCGCCGACCTCCACCCCCGTCGCCCCCGGGCCGAGCTGCTCGACCTCGCCGGCGATCTCCAGTCCGGGGACGTCGGCGGGCCAGCCCGGGGGCGCCGGATAGTCACCCCGGGCCTGTTGGAGGTCGGCCGCGTTGAGCCCGGCGGCGCGCACCCGCACCACCACCTGGCCGGGCCCGGGGACCGGATCAGCGCGCCGTTCGAGCCGGAAGGCGCCCCTGACGTCGATCACGACTGCTCGCATGCGCGCGAATCTACTCCCGGGCGGCGGGACACCGGGAGGGGCGGTGCCGTCCTTCAACTCCCCATGCCGCAACGGCCGCAGCCACCCCGGGC
The DNA here is from genome assembly GCA_001418405.1 of Streptomyces diastatochromogenes. Lineage (GTDB taxonomy): Bacteria > Actinomycetota > Actinomycetes > Streptomycetales > Streptomycetaceae > Streptomyces > Streptomyces albulus_C. The sequence continues at coordinate 16,975 of LIQL01000008.1, forward strand.
CGGCTCGCCGGCCCGGGGCACGTCTCACGACCCCGCGGGGTTCCCGGCCCACACCGCGGGGGTCCGGTGCGACCAGGGGTTCGCGCGTTCGAGTTGTCCGGCGAGGCGGAACAGACGGCCTTCGTGCCCGTAGCCGGCGGCGAACTGCATGCCGATCGGGAGCCCGGTCTCCGCGTCCGCGGCCAGGGGCACCGACATGGCCGGCGTGCCCGCCACGTTGAACGCTGCGCTGAACGGCCCGATGTCGAAGAGGCGGCGGAGCCAGCCGAGGCCGTCCAGCGCTTCCGCGCCCTCGGCATGCGTGCCCAGCGGCACGGGGAGCTCCGGCACGGTCGGGGTGAGCAGCACGTCGTACGCGTCGAAGTACCGTGCCAGGCGGCGCGCGACCCGGTTGCGGACCGCGAGCGCGGTGACCAACTGGGCGCCGCTGACCCGCCGTCCGTAGTGGTAGCTGGCGAGGACGGGCGGTTCCAGGGTCGAGGAGTCGACGGGCCGGTCGAAGGCGGCGGCCAGTTCGTCGACCGACGCCGTGAGGTTCGCCGTCCACTGACGGGCGTTGGCCAGGAGGAACTCCTCCCAGTCGACGCCGAGGTCGACCTCGACCTCGACCAGGTGGTGCCCGAGGGATTCCAGCAGGCGCGCGGTGCGGAAGAGCGCTCCGGCCACCGGTGCGGCGGTGCGGCGGCCACCCCATGCCTGGGCGAGGACGCCGATCCGCAACGAGCCCGGGGGACGGGCGACTTCCTCGGCGTACGGCCGGGGCGGCTCCGGGGCGTGGTAGGGGTCGCCCGGCTCCGGACCGCGCATCCGGTCGAGCAGCACCGCGCCGTCGCGCACCGTGCGGCTGACGCCGCCCTGCACGGCCAGGCCGTTGAACATCTCGTCGAAGTCGGGCCCCCAGGAGACCCGGCCGCGGGTGGGCTTCAGCCCGAAGAGGCCGTTGTACGCGGCGGGGATGCGGATCGAGCCGGCGGCGTCGGTGGCGTGCGCGAGCGGGACCACCCCGGCGGCGACGGCCGCGCCCGCTCCCCCGCTGGATCCGCCCGCGCTCCGCTCCGGGTCCCAGGGGTTGCGGGTGGCGCCGTACAGGACGGGTTCCGTCGTGTTGCTGTAGGCCATCTCCGGTGTCGTGGTGCGCCCGAACGTCACGAGGCCGGCGCGGCGGAAGCGCCGCATCAGGGCGGAGTCGGCTCCGGCGACGTTGCCGGCGGCGAGGCGGCTGCCCAGTTCCGTGCGCCGGCCGGCCATGGTGACCCCGATGTCCTTGATCAGGAACGGGACTCCGGCCAGCGGTGCGCTGCCGGGGGCGGGCGCGTCGTCGGCCGGCCAGGTCTCCACGATGGCGTTGAGCTGCGGATCGACCGTCCGTGCCGCCTCGCGTGCGGCTGCTTCGACTTCGCCGGGGGTCACCTCGCCACGGGCCACCAGCTCCGCGAGCCCGACCCCGTCGAACTCCACGTACTCGGCAACTCTCACTGTCACTCCCAGAGGAAAAAACGATACCGATGAGTTCCCAACGATACCCAACGGTATCGCGCAGGACGAGCTGGTACCGTAGCGAGGGGCGCGGGACCCACAACCGACCGGACGTCACGGAGCAGTCATGGCATCGACCGCCAGCAGGCCGAGCAGGGTGGCGAAACTCCCGCCGCGCGAGCGCATCCTCGACGCGGCGGAGGAGCTCTTCCAGAGCGAGGGGATCCGGCGGGTGGGCGTCCAGGCCATCGCCGAGAAGGCCGAGACCACCAAAATGGCCATCTACCGGCACTTCGAAACGAAGGACGCGCTGGTCGCGGAGTGGCTGCGGATCGTCGCCGCCGACTACCAGGCCGCCTTCGACCGGGTCGAGACCGCATTCCACGACCGGCCCAGGGAGCAGATCCTGGCGTTGGCCCGCTTCATCGCCGAGGGGCTGCCCGCGCTCTCCTACCGGGGCTGCCCCTTCATCAACTCCCTCGCCGAGCTGCCCGACCGCGCCCATCCGGCACGCCAGGTCATCGAGCAGCACAAGGCGCTCCAGACCCGCAGACTGGTCGGCATGTGCACCGCGGCCGGGCTGCCCGACCCCGAGCAGGCCGCCGCCGAGATCACCTTCGTACTGGAAGGCGCGCAGGTCAGCACCCAGAACGGCAGCATCGACCGGGCTGGGGAACGCCTGCTGCGGATCGTGCAGGGGATCGTGGATCGCCCCGGCTCACCCCTCGACGCGTCCGGGGCGACCGCCGACTGACCCCTCCCCCACCCGCGCCCTCCGCGCGGGAACGCGGCGCGCTTCCGGCCGAGTTGACCGGGCGGCTCCGCCGCTCGGAGCGGATGCCCGACGCCCCCGCCGGGTCCTGAGCGATGCCCCGCAGGCGACGCCCCCGGGGGGCGGTCAGCGGTGGCCGGGCCCGTCAGTGCTCTGACGGTGGTGGACGGCGGCGTATCGGAGGTCTGTCGGCGGTCTGTCGACGGCTGCCGGGAGCGTGGGGCGGGCCGGCGCCGGGCGTTTGCCCGGCGGTCCACGAGCGCGAAGGAACCACCATGACCACTCCCGTCACGATCATCGGCGCCGGACTCGGCGGCCTCGTACTGGCCCGCGTCCTGCACCTCCACGGCATCCCCGTCGCGGTCTACGAGGCGGAGCCCTCGCCGATGGCCCGCACGCAGGGCGGGTTGCTCGACATCCACCACCACAACGGGCAGCCCGCGCTCCAGGCGGCCGGGCTGACGGACGAGTTCCGCAGCATCATCCTGGAGGGGCACCAGGCGATGCGGATCCTCCACCGCGACGGAACCGTCCTGCTCGACCAGGCCGACGACGGCACCGGCGGACGCCCGGAGGTGCAGCGCGGCGAACTGCGGCAGCTGCTGCTCGACTCGCTGCCGGCCGGCACCGTCCGGTGGGGGCACAAGGCCGACGGCGTCCGCGCCCTGGGCGGAGGCCGCCACGAGGTGACCTTCGCCGGCGGCCGAACCACCGTCACGCGTCTGCTGGTCGGTGCGGACGGCGCGTGGTCCCGGGTCCGGCCGCTGCTCTCCGACGCCGCGCCCGAGTACAGCGGCCGGTCGTTCGTCGAGACCTATCTGTTCGACGCCGACACCCGGCACCCGGCCAGCGCGCAGGCGGTCGGCGGCGGGTCGTTGGGCACGTTCGAACCGGGCGGGAACGAGAAGTGGATCGGGGCTCACCGGGAGAGCGGCGGCACCCTGCACGCCTACGTGACGCTGCTCAAGCCGCAGGAGTGGTTCGCCGCCATCGACTTCACGGACGCCGCCGCGGCCACCGCGCGGATCGCGCGGGAATTCGACGGTTGGGCCCCCGAGCTCACCGCCCTGATCACCGACAGCGACACCACGCCCGTCGTGCGTCCCCACTACGCCCTGCCGGTGGAGCACCGGTGGGACCGGGTGCCCGGGGTGACCCTGGTGGGCGACGCGGCCCACCTCTCGGTGCCCAACGGCGAGGGCGCCAACCTGGCCATGCAGGACGGCGCCGAACTCGGCCAGGCCCTCGCCGCCCACCCCGATGACGTCGAGGCGGCCCTCGCCGCGTACGAGCAGACCATGTTCCCCCGCAGCGCCGAAGCCGCCGCCGAAGGACTCCGCCACTACGAGCTGCTGTTCGACGGCACCACTCCGCAGGGCCTGCTCGACTTGTTCTCCGCGGCGGAGCAGCCCCAGTAGGGCGTGCGCGCGGGCACCCCGCGGGCCCCGCTCAGTCGTCGGCCGCCGGCGGGGGCTCGACGAAGGCGCCGGCGGCCGCGGCGAGGGCCACGGTTCTGGCGGCGTGGCCCGGCAGTTGCGGGTCGGGGGGCGTGCGCAGCAGCACCAGTTGGTGGTACAGCGGTGCGGTGGCGGCGATGAGCAGTCGCCGGGCGTCGCTGTGCGGGGGGAGTTCGCCGCGTCCGACGGCCCGGTTGACGACGACCTCGCAGCGGGCGTAGCGGTCGTCCCAGAGCCGCTGTTGGGCGGCGGCGGCCTGCTCGGAGCGGAACGAGGCGGCGATCAGTGCGGCCACGATCGGCGGTCGGGCGGTCAGCGCCGAGTGGATCTCCTCGTTCAGTGCGGTCAGGTCGCCTTCCAACGAGCCGGTGTCCGGTGGCTGCCAGTCGTCGTCGCCGGCCGCGTCGAGGACGTCGGCGAGCAGGCCGCCGACGTCCCTCCAGCGCCGGTACACCGTGGTGCGGTGCACGCCGGCCCGGGCGGCGACGGTGTCGGGGGTGAGCCCGTCGTAACCGTGATCGCCGAGCTCCGCGAGGACCGCGTCGAGCACCTGCTGGCGGATGCGGGCGGTGCGGCCGCCGGGGCGGCGTCGGGGCGGGGCCTGGTCGCCTTGCGGGGCGGCTCCGCCTGCCGGGTCCGGGTCCGGGTCCGTGGGGGTCGTCACGGGAAAAGTTCCTTTGCTCGGGAGGCGGTGTTGTGGCACGATCTTAAAGCATCAGTTGTCGCACTAGTGGAGTGACCATGCTCTTCCCCAGCGTTCGCCCGGCCGCGCGGCCCCGCACCGTCGCCTCGTTCCCGAATGCTCTGGAGACCCTGCATGCCCACACAGATCAGTGCGCTCACCGTCAGCAAGTCCTTCCGTGGCCGGCTCGTCCTTGACGCCGTGACCTGCTCGCTCGCCGTCGGCGAGCGCACCGGGATCATCGGTGAGAACGGTTCCGGCAAGTCCACCCTGCTCCGCCTGTTCGCCGGGCGCGAGCGGCCCGACCAGGGCGAGGTCGTCGTCCAGGCCACCGGCGGGGTCGGCTATCTCGCCCAGGACGAGCACCTGGCGGCGGAGACGACCGTCCAGGAGGTCATCGACCGGGCGCTCGGCGATCTGCGCGCCGTCGAGCGGCGCATGCGCCGCCTGGAGGCCGCGATGGCCGCCGGCGACGAGTCCGGCATGGCCGAATACGGGGAGTTGATGACGGTCTTCGAGCTGCGCGGCGGCTACGACGCCGACGCCCGGGTGGAACGTGCGCTGCACGGTCTCGGCCTGGGACTGGTGGGCCGGGAGCGCACCGCGGGCAGCCTGTCGGGCGGCGAACGGGTCCGGTTGCGGCTCGCGGCCGTCCTGGCCGCCGCCCCGGAGGTGCTGCTGCTGGACGAGCCGACCAACCATCTCGACGACGACGCCCTGCGCTGGTTGGAGGAGCACCTGCGCGCCCGGCGCGGCACCACGGTGGCGGTCTCCCACGACCGGGTCTTCCTCGAACGGGTCGCCACCACCCTGCTGGAGGTGGACGCCGATCGGCGCCGGGTCGACCGGTACGGCAACGGCTACTCCGGCTACCTCGCCGAGAAGGCGGCCGCCAGGCAGCGCTGGGCCCAGGCACACGACCAGTGGCGGGCCGACGTCGACCGGCTCCGGGAGGCCGCCGCGACCACCGCCCGCCAGGTGGCCCCCGGCCGGGCGATGAAGGACGGCAACAAGATGGCCTACGACCGGGCGGGCGGCCGGGTGCAGCAGTCCCTGGCCAGTCGGGTGCGCAACGCCGAGGAACGGCTGCGCCGCCTGGTCGCCGACCCGGTCCCGCCACCGCCGGAACCCCTGCGCTTCACCCCGGTCCTGCGGGCCCGTCGTCTGGAAGGCGTCGTGATCGACGCCGCCGACGTCGCCGTCACGGACCGACTCGCCCGCACCAGCCTCGCCCTGACGGCCGGCGACCGCCTGCTGATCACGGGGGCGAACGGAGCGGGCAAGAGCACCCTGCTCCGGGTCCTGGCCGGTGAACTGGCGCCCGACGCCGGGCACGTCAGCCGCCGCGGCCGGATCGGCTACCTCCGTCAGGAGCCGCGGCCCGGCAACCCGGACGACACCGTGCTGGCCGCGTTCGCCCGCGGGCGGGCGGGGACGGCCGACGCGCAGGCCGAACGGCTGCTGTCCCTCGGCCTGTTCGACCGCGACCAACTGGCGGTGCCGGTCGGCAGGTTGTCCACCGGACAGCGACAGCGGCTCGCCCTGGCGCGGCTGCTCGACGCGCCGTCCGACGTCCTGTTGCTCGACGAACCCACCAACCACCTGTCGCCCGCGCTCGTCGAGGAGTTGGAATCCGCCCTGCTCGGGTACGCCGGCACCCTCGTCATCGTCAGCCACGATCGCCGGCTGCGTCGGCGCTGGCGGGGCACCCACCTGGACCTGCGGGCGACCGCACCGTCCGCCGTCGCCCGCTGAGGCCCGGCCCGGGCCCGCGGCCCGCCCGCCGGACGGCGCCCGGGCACCCCTCGACGTCCGTTGCCCACCCCGCTCCTTGAGCCCGCTGTCCCTCACGTACCCGTCGTTCCCCAGGAAGGAAGCGTTGCCATGACGCCGCCCGTGCCCGCCGACCCGACCGTGATGCACCCGATGCCCGAGCAGCCGCGGGTGGTGCTGCTCAAGCCGCTCGTCACCTCGCCGTTGATCGAGGTCGGGGAGTTCTCCTACTACGACGATCCCGACGACCCGACCGCCTTCGAGACGCGCAACGTGCTGTACCACTACGGGCCGGAGAAGCTGGTCATCGGGAAGTTCTGCGCGCTGGGCGAAGGCGTGCGGTTCCTCATGAACGGCGCCAACCACCGCATGGACGGCCCCTCGACGTTCCCGTTCCCCATCATGGGCGGGTCCTGGTCCGCACACTTCGACCTGCTCGGCGGCCTGACCGGACGGGGCGACACCGTGGTGGGCCACGACGTCTGGTTCGGCTACCGGTCCATGGTGATGCCGGGCGTCCGCATCGGCAACGGAGCCATCATCGCCGCCGGATCCGTGGTCGTCGACGACGTCCCCGACTACGGAATCGTCGGCGGCAACCCCGCCCGGCTCATCCGGCGCCGCTACAGCGACGCCGACGTCGACCGCCTCCTCGCGCTGGCCTGGTGGGACTGGCCCCTCCCGCACCTCAGCGCGCACATCCGCACCGTCATGTCCGGCAGCATCGACGACTTGGAGAACGCGGCACCCGACCAGGACTGAACGCCGCAGCAGCCATCAACGCCCTTCATATGAGGGCCCGTTGAACGGACCGGGCACGACGCGACCGGCCTCGCCACAGCCGCCCGCACGACGATCCACCCCTCCTGACTCCCGAGAAAGCCCGCCGCCACCATGTCTGTCTCGCCCCATCCCAACCCGTTCGCCGACTGGCTCCGCGCCCACGCCGCTCCCCTCGCCCACCTCGACCCCGATGCGCCGCTCGACGATCTGGAGCCGCTGCGCGCCGTCGTCGGCGACGCCCGGGTCGTCGCGATCGGCGAGAGTTCCCACTTCATCCAGGAGTTCGCGGTCATGCGCGAGCGCATCCTGCGGTTCCTGGTCGAGCGCTGCGGATTCACCGTCCTGGCCTTCGAGTACGGCTTCAGCGAAGGCTTCGCCCTCGACGCGTGGGCCCAGGGCGAGGGGACGGACGACGCCCTCGCGGCGCGCCTCGCCGGGACGATCCCCGTGGGACTCGACGCACCGCTGCGGTGGCTGCGTCACCACAACCGCACCGCCGCAACGCCGGTGCGCTTCGCGGGCGTCGACATCCCCGCGGCGGGTGGCTCGCTGCTTCCCGCCCTGACGCCGGTCGCCGACTACCTGCGCCGGATCGACCCCGAAACCCTGCCCGCCCTCCAGGAGGCGTTGCGGATCGCCGCACCGTTCGCCGCCGGCTCCGGAGCCGTCGCCGC